>DYLD01000128.1 GCA_020722315.1 Syntrophus aciditrophicus | reverse complement strand
TCTTGCTGCCTCGTATCTGCGACAAATGCGGCCAACTGCTTAATTTAGGTTGAAATCAGCTCGATTCATCCGCATTCCCGATGCATCCAAGCCTTGTATCCAGTCTGTCGAGCAGGCCGAGCATGTCCTCCGGCGGTCCAGAGACGAGTTCAAGCCGGCCGCCGTCGGACGACGGGAACGATATTTTGTGCGAATGGAGCATCTGCCTTCTTGCGCCAAGCCTGCCGTAGTCGCGCTCGTCGAGCCCTCCGGCGGCGAACTTCAGATACAGCGAATCATCCACGCCATAGAGCTTGTCGCCGACAATCGGATAGGAGAGGGAATTCAGCGTGGCCCTGATCTGGTGCGTCCTGCCTGTCAGCAGTTCCGCCTCGACGGCTGAAATTCCGCCGGCGCTTGAGAGCCTCCTTAATATCGTTTTCGCCTCGACAGCTCCTGCGCTGTCCTTTTGCTCCCCAGTTCGCTCCTCGCCAACGCCGGAGAGCGGCAGCATGTCTCCCTCGAAGAATAGCTTCTTCCTGACGGTCGAGTCCTCCCTCCGCGACAGCGTTCCGGAGGCGAGGAATATCCCTTCCGGGAAACTCCCTGAGACGATGGCGAGATATTTCTTTCGGACGAGCCCGGCGGCGTTCGCCTTTGCGAATTTCGCGGCCGCGGAAGGGTTCTTCGCCACCACGACTATCCCGGAGCTCTCCCTGTCGAGCCGGGTCATTATGTGGACTGATTGATGCTTCTGGCGCAGTAGCCACCATAGCGTGTTTTTGAAGAAGGGGCCGGACGGATGCACCGGCAGATCGCCGCTCTTCTCTATCACAAGATGGTCGGCATCCTCGTGCAGGATTGCGAATTTCGCATCCACCGCCGGCTCGGGAAGCCCGCTTGTGTCGTATGAGACCAGATCCCCCTCGGCCAAAGCCCTGTCCTGTGTTGCGGCCTCCCCGTTGATGCCTATCAGCCCTTCGGCGACAAGCCTCCTCCACCCATCCTCGCCGTGGTATCTGAATCTTCCGGACAGGAACGAGAGCAGCGTTTTCCCTGCATCGTTTTTTCCTATCCGCGTGGACACGATCCGCTCTTCCATCCCGGCTCGTAGGAGTTCAGTAAACCCCGTCATTTTACTGAACTCCTACATATACAAAATGCAAAAACAGTTTGAAACAGTTGAAACACTTTACTCCTGACACGATAAAATATTGTTTTTGCATTTTGTTCAAGTGAGCCAATTGCAAAACTCCGGACGCGCAAGTCTCGTGATCCCGATCCCGATAGGGCATCGGGGCGCGTCCCCTCCAGAGGCGGGCAAGCCTCCATTTTTATCCTCCTGCGGAGGATGGAGGGGCATGCTCTTGACACGTATGAAATCACGTGTTGCCATGCCCGCGAAATGAGTTTTGCAATTACCTCTAGTGAATATTTACCCCGGCTCCGGGTTGACATGTTGATGAAGTTCAGAATCCGAGGTCGGGCTGGGTCACGCCCCATTCGTCGGAGAGTTCCTCGCTTTTGGGCTTTTTTCTTCTTGCGGCGCTCTTTGCTGGATTGCGTTTTTTCCCGGGTTTCCTATCCTCATAGGCTTCATTGACATCGAAGAGCTGGTCTGGCTCGATTTTTCCGACGGCCTCGGAATCCTTCTTCTCCCTGACGTTTTTTTCCCTGGGCTTCTTCTTGTCTTCCTTCCCGGGCTTTGGCTGTTTTTGCTCCGTTTTCCGTTCTGGATGAGAGGGCTTGGTCTCGGTTTTACGGGGCTTTTCCGGTTCCGGACCATGCTCTTCATTCGTCTCCGCCTCCTTCTCCGTCGTCCTCTTCTCCAGCGATTCCTGGGCGGTTTCGGGAATCTTCGTTTCCGGTTTCGGCTCGCGGGGGGTCTTCCCGGGATGGGTGGCCGTGTTTGTCCCCGGCTTTTCAACGGGCTCTGGCGCGGGAGTTGCGGGAGGCTGCGCCGTCCTGGCCTCGGCCGCTGGCTGCTGCTGCATGGGTTCGTCCGGGGTGGCGGTGCCGGAGCCCGGCGGGACATCGGCTCCGCCAACGAATCTGAAGTCGGCGATCTTCTTGCTGGTCAGCTTCAATCCTTTCGATTTGGGGCTCCTGATTGGTATCTTGTCAAATTCGAGCATGATGGATTTCTGCTTCTGCCTTGGCGCCGGCTCGAATATGCATTCGTAGCTGTATCCGGGCTTGGCGTTTATCAGCTCGATCTTGCTGTTCGGCGGACAGATGTTGTATTCCTTGTCGGTGATGAACTTCGTGATGGCGGTCCTCTTCGCGAAATACGCGCCGGTCGCATTGTCGCGATACACGATGTTGAACGTCGTGTCCTTGTCGTGTTTGTTGATGTAGTAGAGCTTCCCGAGATAGAGCTTCTCCGGGATCGCGATCAGCTTGTATTTGCCGCTCTTCTCGATACAGAGTATCCTGTCGTATTCATTGCAGGTTATGGTCTCGTCGCTCTTCACATCCGTGCCCGCGAGGCAGTTCCTCCTGTCCCATCCGACCTTGATGTTGTTGAGGGCGACCTCCTTCACGTCTATCCTCTCGAAAGACTCTATCCTGGTCTTCCTCGGATGGTCTTTCGCAAACTTGTCGCTCAGCGCCATGAGGTATTTGATCGCGTAGTTCTTGATGCGCCTGAGATTCTTCTCTGTCTCCTCGATGGCCCTGACGATGTCGTCCATGTCCTGTTTGTTCTTGTTGATGTCGAAGAGGGATATCCTCTTTATCTGTATGGCGAGAAGCTTCTCGATGTCGTCGTCGGCGAGGTCCCGCACGAAGAGCTCCTTGAACTTCTCGAGCCCCTTGCGGACCTCGGAGAGGATCTTGTCGTATGTCTCGCATTCCTCGATGCGCTTGTATATCCTGTTTTCGATGAATATCTGCGCGAGCGTCTTGTCGTGGAGCTTCTCCTTGAGCTTGGCCAGCTCTATCTCGAGCTCGCGCCTGAGATAGCCGACGAGCCTGTCGGTGCAGTATTCGAGCACCTGCGGGACGGTCATCATCTCCGGCTTGTTGTCCTTTATCACCAGGATGTTGGAAAAGACGGTCACGGAGCAGTCCGTGTATGCGTAGAGGGCGTTCAGCGCCTTCTCTGGGTCGTATCCTCGCTGGGGCGTGATTTCAATTTCGACGCCTCCTGCGGTGAAGTCGTTGATCGAGGCTATCTTGATCTTGTTCGCGTTGGCGGCCTTCTCGATCGAAGCTATCAGGCTGGATGTCGTGGTGGTCGCCGGTATCTCCCTTATGTAGAGCTTCCTGCCCTCGATGTCTATTTTTGCCCGGATGGTGATCTTGCCGGCGCCGTCCTGATAGTCCGAGACATCCATGATCCCGCCCTGCCGGAAGTCGGGATAGAGCTTGTATGCCTCCCCCTTGAGGATGGCGATCTGCGCATCGAGAAGCTCCTTGAAGTTGTGCGGGAAAATCCTGGTGGTCATCCCCGGCGCTATGCCCTCGTGCCCGAGCAGGAGCACAGCGGGGATCTTGCACGGCAGATAGACCGGCTCCCTGTTTCTCCCGTCGTAGGAGTCGGTGAACTCGGTGATGTCCTGGTTGAACAGGGTCTGGCGGGCGAGTTCCGTGAGGCGGCACTCGATGTATCTGGCCGCCGACGCCTCGTCACCAGTGAATATGTTCCCGAAATTCCCCTGCTTGTCTATGAAATAGTCTGTGTTCGCCAGGACTACGAGGGCACCGTAGATGGACTGGTCGCCGTGCGGATGGAACTGCATGCAGTGGCCCACGACATTCGCGACCTTGTGGAATCTGCCGTCGTCTATCCTGTGGAGAGACCAGAGTATTCTCCTCTGCACCGGCTTGAGCCCGTCGTTTATGTCCGGGATGGCCCTGTCCTTGATGACGTATGATGCGTATTCGAGGTAGTTCCTGTCAATTATCCTTCTGAGGTGGCTGTTCGTTGTTCTCGATGGCTGCTCGGCGGGATTTCTGTCCGCGGAGCCGCTGGCGGAATCGGCCGGAGGGATGTCCTGCCCCTTCGTTTCCGCCGCCTTCCCGTCGCCGTCCTTTCCCTTTTTCCCCGCCATAGTAATCCCCGGATTGTTTCAAATCAGATTTTTCAGGATGTAGTCTCTTCGCCCCGGCGTGTTCTTGCCCATGTAGAACTCGAGCATCTGCGGCAGGTCCTTGCTGTGCTCCACGTTGACATCTATGAGGCGCATGTCCTTGCCGATGAACTGGCCGAACTCCGACGGCGATATCTCCCCGAGTCCCTTGAAACGGGTTATCTCCGCGCCCGCCCCGAGCCGCCCCAGCGCATCCTGCTTCTCCCTCTCGCTGTAGCAATATATCGTCTTCTGCTTGTTCCTCACCCTGAATATCGGTGTCTCGAGTATGAAGAGATGCTCCGACACGACGAGTTGCTCGAAGAAAGTCAGGAAGAAGGAAATGAGCAGGTTCCTTATGTGCAGGCCGTCAACGTCCGCGTCGGTGGCGATTATCACCTTCTGGTACCTGAGGTTCTCTATGTCCTCCTCGATGTTCAATGCCTGCATTATGTAGTAGAGCTCCTCGTTGTCGTAGATCTTGTCGAACTTCATCCCGTGCAGGTTCTGCGGTTTCCCGCGCAGCGAGAATATGGCCTGCGTATAGACATCCCTCGACTCGACGATCGAGCCGGCGGCCGACTGCCCCTCGGTGAGGAATATCATCGTGTCATCGCCCTTCTTCGAGCCATCCCCGAGATGGTTCTTGCAGTCCTTCAGGTTCGGTATCCTGAGCGCCATCTTCTTGGCCTTCTCCTTCGACTGTCTCTTCACCGCCTGTATGTCCTTGCGCAGCTGCTCGTTGAGCTCGGCCTTCCTCATGATGATCTCGCTGACGGGCAGGTTCCTGTGGAGGAAGTTGGTGACGGCCTGGCGGACCGTGGAGACTATCCAGCTCTTTATGTCCGTGTTGCCCAGCTTGTTCTTCGTCTGCGACTCGAAGACGGGCTCCTGTATCTTGATAGCTATTGCCCCGACCATCCCGTTGCGGACGTCCGGGCCCTCGTAGTTCTTGCCGGCGAACTCGTTTATCGCCTTGAGCACCCCCTCCTTGAACGCGGAGAGATGTGTCCCCCCGTCCTTCGTGTGCTGCCCGTTCACAAACGAGTATATCTGCTCGCCGTAGTTCGAACTATGCGTGAACGCGAACTCGATGGTCTTCTCCTTGTGGTGGACGGTCGGGTAGAGCTTGTCCTCCCCGGCGTCGCTGTCTATCATATCGAGCAGTCCGTCCTTCGAATAGAACCTCTCACCGTTGAGATACAGCGAGAGGCCGCTGTTCAGATACGCATAGCTCCAGAGCCGCTTCTTGACAAACTCGAGGTCGAACGCAAAGTCGGGGAACAGCTTCCTGTCGGGCACAAAGGAGACAAATGTCCCGTCGGGCTCGTCCGCCCGGCCATCCTTCTGCGAGATCATCTTTCCGAACTCGAAGTCGGCCCTCTTGAACTTCCCCTCGCGGTAGGAGACCACCGTGAATTTCTCGGAGAGCGCGTTCACCGCCTTCGTGCCGACCCCGTTCAACCCGACCGAGAACTGGAAGACATCGGTGTTGTATTTCGCCCCGGTGTTTATCTGCGACACGCATTCGACCACCTTGCCGAGCGGAATCCCCCGGCCGAAGTCCCTTATCTCCACGGAGGAATCCTTCAGGCCTATGTCTATCCGCCTGCCGTGCCCCATGATGAATTCGTCAATGCTGTTGTCTATGACTTCCTTCAGGAGGACGTAGACGCCGTCGTCCGGATGCGAGCCGTCCCCCATCCTGCCTATGTACATCCCGGGGCGCAGTCTTATATGCTCAAGCGAACTTAGTGTCTTGACCTTGCTCTCGTCGTATGTTTCAACCTTCTGGTTCATCCCTTCCAAATCGTTTTTCGCGAAAATCTATATCTAAAAATGCAAAACTCCAGTTTCATTTCTCCAAATATGCTGTAAATTCCAAGACTAGGAGGATTTTAACAAAGATGAGACTTGCTCTTCTAAGCGACATACATGGCAACATCTGCGCCCTGAAATCCACCTACGCCAAGCTCATCGAGCACGGCTTCGACAAGATCGTCTGCCTGGGCGACGTGGTCGGATACTGCGCAAGCCCCTCCGAGTGCATAGACTTCCTCGCCGAGAGAGGAATCGAGACTATCTGCGGAAACCACGACTACCTCACCTACTCCGGAAAAAAGGACAAAATACAGCCATACGCCGAGTACGTCATCAAATGGATGCAGGACCGTCTCGACAGGAGATACATGGACTGGCTCGCCGCGCTGCCCTTCAAGGCCTCGACCGAGCAGATGGAGTTCGTCCATGCCTCCCTCGAATGCACCGACGGGCGCTTCTGGCCCTACGTGCTCGACCCGAATACGGCGCAGTTCCATTTCTACTGCCAGACCAAGCCATTCTCCGCCTCGGGGCACACCCACATCCCGCTGCTGGTCCGGCACAGGGGCGCGACAAGCACCTTCGAGCTCCTGCGCGGCATGATCCTCGATCTCGGGGAGCATGAGAAGGTGCTGGTGAATCCCGGCTCCGTCGGCCAGCCCAGGGATCTCGACGCGAGAGCCGCATCCGCGATAGTGGACTTCGACAGGAGATGCATATCCGTGGTCAGAGCCGAATACGATGTCGTCCAGGCGCAGAAGGACATCATCAAGGCCGGACTCCCGGATCACCTCGCGTCGAGACTGGCCTCCGGCCTGTGATGCCGGAGACGGACCAGGCCGGGAGATGGGACATTCCCGAAACTAATGAGAATCTGCAAAAAAAAACTGCTTCTGACTCTCGTGCTGGCCGCAATGGCGATACTGCTGGCAGGAGGAATTGATCTGGCATTCTCCATGCTGCGGTTCCCGAATGTCGGTTTCGGCCAAGAAATCATCCTAAATTAAGCAGTTGGCCGCATTTGTCGCAGATACGAGGCAGCAAGACGAAGCTGTAGTAACTACTGCAAGTCGCAGCTAACGAAGTAGATGTGGCAAATGCGGCCAACCCCGACGGGGTTGAAAATCGCAAAAAATTTGTCAACCCAAAAGGTTGACAGATCAAAAAATATAACAACTTAATTAT
>DYLD01000398.1 GCA_020722315.1 Syntrophus aciditrophicus | reverse complement strand
GACACAGCCCGTTGACCCAACTCCCCGCGCCGATGGCCAGAATTTCCCTGCTATAATCGTCGCATATGATGAGTCCAAAAGTTCTTGAAGCAGGCAATCTGATGATCTGGTTTCACAGCCATGACGTGTTGCATGAAAATCGCGCCAGCGTCCACGTGGGAAAGGGATCGCAGGATGATAACAACGACGCAAAAATCTGGCTGGAGCCAAAAATCGAAATTGCCCGCGCAGGCAAGCATTTGCGGACTCACGAGTTGAACAAAGCCTTGAAAGTCATCGAGCAAGAGAAAGACTACCTGCTGGAGGAATGGCATGATTACAGACATAAAGCCAAGAGATGAAAAGATACTTGTCAAGCGGTATAAGATCCAACACTCGATTGACGAGTATACTTTCCCCAAAGAAGCCACTATCCACGATGTGAGATTTGACGAGAAGTTCATCCACGTTGAATTGACCGATCAACGCGTCATCTCGATTCCCCTGTGGTGGATTCCTACCGTCTACAACGCGAGCATGGACGACCGAAAGAAATTCGAAATCAACCAGAGCCGCACGATGATCGTCTGGGACCCCGACAAATGCGGCATCAACGATGAGATCAGCATCGCGGATTATCTCGGTCCTGCCCGTGATGGCATCCGGGCAATCTATTTGCCTCGCGAGCCAGAGAGACAGGTTGCGGAGGCGAAAGCCAAATACAAGAAGAAGTGAAAATTAACCCCGCTGGATGGCGGGGTTTTGCTTCCTCCCAAAGCGAACATCCGTTCCCGCCCGCGACTCCGTGACACAGCCCGTTGACCCAAATCCCCGAGCCATTGACCAGCCTCCCCCCTCGTGGACTCTCCCTCCCAAAGTGGACATCCCTTCCCGCCCGCGCGAAGCGTCTGTGACACAGCCCGTTGACCAAATCCCCGCGCCCTTGACCAGCCTCCCTCCCGCGTGGACTCTCCCTCCCAAAAGCAGACATCCGACCCCGCCGCGCGAAGCGAACCCATCCGCCTCCATCCGCATATCCGTTTCCCAAATCCGTTACCTCAAACCTCCCTCTCATCCTCCTCCGCCCATCCGCTTATCCGTTCCACATCCGTTGACGACTCCGCTGACAACAACCTCAA
>DYLD01000127.1 GCA_020722315.1 Syntrophus aciditrophicus | reverse complement strand
CGATGCCCCCGCCCCCCGCATTGAATGTCACAAACGCGCCCTCCCAGGTTTCCTGATCCGCCTGCGGTGACGCAGCCGTCGCTCCGGGAATGGCGCCTGATTTACTCAAATCGGTTAATATCTTGAAGCGTCCATAACCAACGGCCGTTTTCGCGCCAACGCCCTCTTCTGTAAGCGCCTTGCTTAAGGCGTGTTTTACCTCTTCCTGCAAGTTGTCCTTTTTTTCGGCGATTGCGCGAAAAATAAACTCAGTTCCCGGGGCAACGGTCAAAAATTTGATCGGCGTGGGATTGTGATGATCGGCGGGGGCTTTCCCTTCACTGTAATACGGACCGTAATGGGGGTTCATGATGTCAATTTTCATATCTGGAACCGCCTGGGGATAAGCGTCCAGAAAGATCACCCGCCCTCTATTTTTTTGCGTTCCGAACATCAACGGGATCAATGTCCACTCTTCTTCGTCATTGAAAATGCCATTATCAATTCTTCCACGTTTTTCGGCCTCCGGAATCTGCAAGAGCGTATGGGCAAAACGGACGATGCCCTTAACCCCTGAGGCGGGAATATAAGGAATCCCCATATTGTGGTCGAAAACCATGCTCACCTCATGGGGGTGTGATTCGCCGATGCCTGTGATAAGCGGCGTTATCAGCTTCGCACTGATTTTGATCCGTTCGTAGACATCGGGGGGGAAGCTTGAACAATAATCGTCAAGATTTTGATTTTTCCTTTTAATCAATTCGGCCGCATTTACCTTCATCTTTCCGTAGCGTTCGAAATAATGTTCGACCGGTCGATTTTTATCTCCGCGAGCATCAGAGGCCTCCATTCCATCGCTCAACGGAATGAATTTATTGTACCAGAGGCCAAAGTTGCCTTTGTCCATCTTTTGCGATGCATCGTGAAGACCTCTATAAAAAGGATAAATAGTCATGATTGCACCCTCCTTCACGACAGATCGGCATTGGCAAACCGTTTGACCCATTCGAGCAGCGCGAGCGATTCGTTTTGCGCCGAGAGATAAGCACGCTGGTCTATCCCGGATAATTTTCCAATCAAATCCGCATCCTTCTGACACCCTCCGAAGGTTGCGGCATTCGTCTCTTTCAGCCAATCCTTTAGGATGCTGAAAAGAGCTTGATGTTCAAATCTTCCCTTCGCCAGCCAAAAAGCGAGAGTTTGACCAAGCCCGTTTTGAAGTATCATCGAGGGCGCACCTGCAGAAAAATGTTTAAAATGTTTAAGTTTATCCGGATCCTGCAAACTCTTTACTACCGCCAGTACCTTTGTCAGGGCATACTCGGCCCGTTTCTGCGCCATCGTCCTCATTCCACACCTCCATGAATCCACTGAATTTTGCAGATACCCCGACCTAATGTTTCATCACCGCCAATCTGCATGAAATTCTTGATAACACCCTCGACATGATTCCGCACCGTATCCGCCTGCAAGGCGTTGTCAAAAACGGCCCTGCTGTAATAAACAATTGAATACAGAACGGAATCGGCAGGTAGGAGTTCCTGATAGCGAAGAGCGCCATCCTCTGCGGTTCCTTTTTCGGAGTCGATCTTGATTTGGGTCTGGATCTCCGTGCAAGAGTCAACCGCGTACTGAAAAACCTCATCGGAGACAAAAAGCAGTTTGTCGAGGACGGGAAACCCGGAGGAGAGCGGGTTGGGGGCATCCCCGGACTGAACTCTTACGACCATATCTTCCAGAATGACGTCCCCCGATATGCCGCCGGCAAGACAGACTGCGTTCTCTCCGTGGGGCTCTTGGGGGGGCCCGCTGATCGGTGATAGACCGACAAAGGCCAGGTCATTGCTTAACCTTTTCAATACCGCCGGGCTTGTGATCCAGACAAACGGCGCCACACCGGAACGTATGGGGAAAGCCAGCAGCTTTGCATCGGAAAACGAGACTGCACCGGGAAAATTCGGGGAGCTGTCGCTAATCGTGATTTTATCCTCATCGTTTCTTTTTGAGTTATATAAATCGTGGTACTTCGTATCATCTTTGTCGTATCCGAAAATAAAGTTAATAAGTGATTTATCCTCCGCAAAGTCCCTGTAATGAGCGCGCATTGCCCCTTTGACGCCCGAAGCTTGAATATGGGGCCAGTGGGTGTGGCGTTCCCGTTGAATCGGCAGATCAACCGCAGTTAACGAGGCGCCGCTTCCAGCATGGACAGGGGAAATGGCATAAAACGTACAGATCGAAAAAAGGTCTCTCTTGAGCATGGGTTCCTCCTATAGTTCAATGCAGTAATCGTTTATTTTTTTGTCGAATACGCTCCCCGGCGGGAAATATCCCACCATCGGCTTATGAAATTTCCGGTGGAGATCCCAGCCGCCCAGATAGCGTATTTTCCCAGTTGCAACACAGTGACCGTTTGTTTCTTCATCGCCGGCGACGATGGATAACGCCATATAAAGGCCGGATTTACCAGCGGGGATATGCAAGCCCTGTATTTTTTTATATTCTCCGAAGCGCTGTTCGGCCCCGAATTTCAATACACCGGATTCTGCAAGACCCAACTCCCGGGTACATCCAAACCCAAGCGCCACACCCTCGCAAAGCCTTGCATGCTGGAAGGAATAAAGGTGACCCTCCCGGATTGCCCGTCGTTGGTCCTTCACATCGAGTGCAATGCCCGTGTGAGGTTCGTACACAAAAAAGTCTCCACTGCTTTTGATCCATTTGTTATTATTGCCGTTGCATAATTCATCTAGCGGCGTCCATTGCCCGCCCAACGTCTCCAGGTTTTTCCCCTTTACCCAGAATAATTTATCCTCCGCCGGCGACTTCACGAAGCGGCTGGGGGATGGCTGACTGATGACAATTTCGCGGGTTCCATTGTCGCGGAGGCCTTTCTCATTTTTTTCGGCAAACCAGGTAAACGGGCAGGGAACCCAGGCGCGGCCTTCAAAAAGAAAGAAAGGGCCGATAATTCCGAAAGGGGGGTCCGATCCCGATTTTCCTATCTTTTCGCTGATTTCAGGATTACATGTTCCGCGGTTGTAGTCATCGAAGGAAACCCCCTGCTGAACCAGCACTGCGGTTCTTAAGGCCCCGGCAATGGTGTGAACCGGAGGCGGGAAAACCATGGAAGCGGCGTGGCTTTCGCCCATGTCTGCCGGTTCCGCGCCACGAAAATATAACGTGTCCTGCGGGTTAAAACTGTACCATTCAGTCATTTTCATCCTCCCCTCCCATGAATGCCGCAACCAGCAGACCTTCCGGATTGAACGGCCTTTTGCTGTCCTGTTTGTCCCAGACTATTCTGGCGATGGATTGGGCGATTGCTTTTTTTTCGACATCCTTCAATTTCAGCCCTGAGCGTTCGACCTGTTTGGCTATGAAAGCAATCAGATTTTCATCACTACGCTCGTTGCTGTTAATAATAGCCTCAATCCCGTCGCGCATGGTTTCCAGCCGATACAGGAGTGACCGGGAAAGCCGTCTTCCTTCATGCATTGTGAGGGTTCCTATCTTTTCGAAAGCGTTCCAGCTTTCCTTGTCCGTCCACTTCCTTGTAAAAAATCGCGAACCTCCGTGCCGTTTTTTTAGTTCTACGACACAGGCGTTGCGGCCGGCCTTTTCCTTGGCTTCCCTATCCAATATGTTGTGCGCCTCTTCAATCATCCGGGTCAGGCTTTCCTTGTGATGACAGATTAATATCGCAGCGGAAATGGAGATGTCATCGCCTTTTCCGAGATTGATTGACATTTTACCGGGTTGCGGCGTCCACTCACCTGAAATCGCTGTGGAATCGCCTTTCATGTTGATCAATCGAAAAGTCGATGTGTAGTATTCCTGAATTTCTCGAGCGGCAAAAAGCGCATTTCCGAACGGCAAAAACGCGCAGACATCATCACCCCCGGCGTAAATGAGCCGTCCGTTGTACTTGTCGATAATGGGGGCGACGCCGTACATCGAAAAATCGCCCAGAGATTCCGAGATGGCCGCGTGGATCGCGGGGGTGACGAGCCGTTTATTGAGGTTTTCGTCATCGTAAATTTTTGTCCAGACAGCCCTGTACGGGTCGATAAAATCATTAGAAGTCAACCGCCGGACGATTTGCGGATGCATGATGCTCTTCCATGTGGATGCGATCGTTTCTCCGCTGACAAGCTTCCCCATGTTGTCACCGTCCATCATCAGGATTGCATAATACTTGTCTGTATTTGTTATCTTCCCTCTTCCGTTCACACTTACTTCATCAGTTTTGCTCTCGTAGAGCCTGTCGGCGATATTTTGTCTTTCAGCCGCGTTTGAAATGTTATTGCGCTCAAAATAGCCGGTCAGCGCCATCATGGTCGTAGAAGGAAAACTCTCAGCATTCCTGAAAATTTGTTGCAGGATATGTCCGTTACTCTTTTTCAAAACCCTTGGCGCATAGCGTTTGATAAAACACATCGCGCAGAGATGTTCGTTCTCCTTGAAATCGTCGTCTCCGGAAAATCTCTGCCAGAAATTGTCAATATTTTCTTTATATTCTGAAGCCTTTTCCCCTTGCCAGGGGGTTCCGTGAAGCGCCTCGAATTCCCCACACATCTGGCATTTTTCACCGGGTTCGGCCTTACGAGTCACCGTGCGCCGCGACTTTTCGGCAGCAAGGGCGGACTGAACGATGCTATGGCTTGTGGAGTAGAGAACCCCGCGGCTGTTATCCTTAAGTGAATAGCCTCTGTTATTGAGTATCGGGGTAATTGCTACCAGATACTCGAACTGATTTCTCCAATAGCTTTCGTCCATGAGCGTCTCGATCGCCGCCTTGTCGTCGCTGTCGGCAAGCCGTGCGGAAGCCCACTGGAATTCCCAGAAATTTTCCGTCTGACGGGAAAACATATGCGCAAGGTGTTTCCGTTCTTCTTCAGTGAAATTTTTTTCATCCAGTAGTGAATTAATGGTCATAACGGATAATTGTTTCCATTGATCGGAGATAACTCTTTCGATTTCCGAGGCGATTTCTTCTACTTTGCCAAACGGGACAAGAAAGAGAAACTTGTTCGGAAGGCTCGCTATTCCGTTGTTCTGTTCGCGCCAGATTCGGGGCGTGAATTTTCCTGACACCTTCCACTCCCGTTTCAGATATTCATTCACGAGGGGTTGATCGATCAGCGACGGATAAAGGACATGATCCGGCCCCAGATTTTCCATCACCCACCGCAAACCCTCGAAGGCAAGCCAGGACAGGAAAACCGAACCGGCCCAGAAATCGCGCAGTTTTCTCGCTTTCGAGATGTATCCCTGAACCGGGGTAATCGAGAAAACCATCAACGCCACCTGTTCGGGGCCGCCGCCCAGCTCGATGCAGGAACTAATTGCCGAACACAGGGCATTATGCTGCCATATTGAATGATCGGGAAAACGAGAATCCGCGGGCAGCCGGTGCCATAACGCGCCCAGGCCGCCGATGTCCTGTTCCGCAAGGGCAAAACGAAGCACAAAGTGGGTATAGAAAAACCGTGCAACCGCAAACCGTTCTTCATCATTCTTAAATTCAGCGGCCAAATCCCCCTTTCCCAATTTCGTTCCGATGGTCTTTTTGAGAAAGTCAAGCGCCGCATTATGAATTTCATCAACCTGCTTGAACTCCCCGATAATTTTCAGTCCTTCCGTCGTCGCCGATGTCGGATGGGTTATGACCGGGTTTACGACAAAATCGACAGCGCCGTTTTCCTTGTTGTTCGCGCTGTACGAAGGGACCTGTCCACGTTCAAAACCGGCTGCAATGGCATCGGCAATTTTCCAGAATTCATCGTTCGGCCGGTCGATCCCGAATACTTGCAGATACTCCGCAGCCCTCTCCTCGTGCCTCTGGATTCCGAAAACCTTGTCAACCGGGTCATGCCACCAGGCTGCAAGTTTGTTATTCCAGTAAGATGTATCTGGTTTTTTCCAAGTCATTTTATGCCTCCCATGTCCTCTTGGATTACCTCATTCATTTTGCCGCAAACCGCCAAGTATTCATCAACCCTGTTGCTTCTATCATCAACAGAAGCCTTGTAGCGATAGGGCAAAAAAAGAATTTGTCCCTGATACTTGCCGTCGGCGGTTTTGTTGACATGCAGGAAATATGGTTTCGCGTGACGACCGTTTTTAATATCTGGCGGGATCTTTTCATTCTTGGCTTCGATAGGCATCGCAATGTACTTCCTTTCGTCCCAGGTGTGTTGTTTTTCAAGCCTAAGCCGGGCGTCTCTGTACCTTTCCCCGATTTCAGACAAGGCTTCCTCCCACGTATTGGATTTTCTGAATTCATTAAAAAGTTTGGCGTGTTTGGAAAAAGAAGTATAGGATTTCAAATCATCGTTGCTCTGCACACGATAACCGGGCAAGTCAGAACAATGAAGGGAACCAAAACCGTTTCTCGACCGAGCTCCAATGCCACCATAAGTTATCATCACTTTCATCGCAGAAAGCACATCGGCCTCCAGACTTTTATGAAAATTCAGAACAATTTTAAAACGGTAAGAAGGTTCTATATGTTCTTTATTGTAAACGTTTTTTTTCAGATCCTTCTTGTATTCATACAGGCCGTAGCTCAGATAATTGATAATGGATGTTTTATAAGTTTTCCCCTTGACCGGCACCATTTTCCCCGATGGCATGTCCAACACGGGGGTAATCGGAGGATAGTCAAGATTTACTGAAACCATTGTTTTCTGCTCCGTAGAGCCGAAAATCAACGCTTCTTTTTGCAACATCGATTCAACTTTGTCCTCCCCATACAGCGCCCTCCACCAGAAGCGCAGCGCGGCTTTTATGGGAGGCACACGCAATTCTGCCTTCCCTGGGTCAGCACCTCCTAAAAAAAGCGGCGTCACCACCTCGCATTCATACTCTCGCCTTTCGATGTCTTTGAACCTGGAAACGTAGAACATTGTCTCCTCCTTTGTTTGCTTGTTCATCCGATACTTGCCAGACATTTATGAACTCTTCAATTGCTGCAACGTTGCCATTTCTGATATTCGCCAAGGGTAATTGGAAACTTTCTAAGATATTTTTTCCTTCATAACACTACCCGTATGTTTTGCCTGTCCAGCTCGATCCCATAGCGCTTGTCC
>DYLD01000397.1 GCA_020722315.1 Syntrophus aciditrophicus | reverse complement strand
GGCTTTGTTGCACGAATCAATCCTAAAAACAAAAACCCATTGTTCTTTAGAATTCATCCGACAACTGCGTAGGAATCAGGCATGCCGAGCTTCAGCATCCGGTTCAAGATCGAACTTTTAATGAGGATTTCGGCTGTCTGTTGCGGCATATTCCGCGCATCAAGCCGGGCCCCGAAGATCGTTTTGTAGCGGAACATGAAGGTTTCGACCAGGGAACGGGCATGGTAGCCCACGTCCTCTTTCCACCGGCTGAGGGAGGTTCTCCTGATCGCCCTGAGGTTCTCGTCGCGTGGATGCGGCGGTAAGGAAGAGTTGCCATGCTGCCAAATCTTGGCATTCTTCTGCGGCGGTACCAGTATCCGTGAAACATTCCGTTCCCGGCAGAGATCATAGACGTCGCGGGTATCGTAGGCGCCATCGCCCGCGAATGCCTTGATGGTTGATTCCTCCTGAGCGAACAAGGCCGGGACGGTCTCATTGTCGCCCGTTTCGTTGCCAGTGAGCTCCACGGCCCTCACCTCGCCGTCCGGCGTGACGGCAACGTGGAACTTCCTCCAGGTTCTATGCTTCCCGTACCCGTGCTTCCTGACCTTCCACTCGCCTTCGCCGAACACCTTGAGGCCGGTAGAATCCACGATAATCGTGATGTTTTCTTTCTCGTCTCGCGGCAAGGCAACCTTTACCTTGCTACCCCTGCGCGAGAGGGTTGAGAAGGTGGGAACCTTGAGCGGGATACCCATGAGTGCGAACAGGGAACGGACTAATCCTTCGGTTTGGCGAAGCTTCTGCCTGAAAACTTTGCCGAACTGGAGGGTTATGGTGACGGCGAGATCCGCGTACACGGGTTGCGCCCCTTTTGTGCCCGAAGGACGGGCGTACCACGCTTCAGCCTTCAGGGCCGCCTTGTCCAGCCAGACGATGAGCGAGCCGCGCTGTTTCAACGCCTCGTTGTAGTCATGCCAGTTCCTGACGCGGTATTTCTTCTTCCCGTTTTTTGACTTTTTTGAACTATCTTTCTTTGATTTTTGTTTTGTTTTAGCCATACGATGAGATGGTAAGAGTACGTTTTCACTCTCATTATCTCATGGTACGGTTAATTCATAAAGGTTTATTGGTGCAACAACGCC
>DYLD01000396.1 GCA_020722315.1 Syntrophus aciditrophicus | reverse complement strand
GCTAACCAGGTCGCGGAAATTTTGGGGCTCAAAAAAACGACAATCTACAACTGGATAACGACTAAAAAACTGCCGTTTCCGGTTGTTCATATCGGCAATGGCCGCCTAAAACGCGTTCGATTCAAACAGTCGGACTTGAGGGCATGGATGGATGGATTGACGGGTGAGAACACATAGACAAAAACGCCTGTGACGATAGGTGTACACAGGCGTTTAACGAGATATTACGGGATGGTTCATCCTGCCAAAAAACTGCAAAAATGTCAAGAACCACATTTACTCGTGGACAAAATTGTGCTGTGGATACAGGACACGCTACAGAACCGATGGGGGGAAAACTGTGAAAACCCGCGATGGACGCAGAATTTTGTTCAACATTTGATCGAGCAATTGAGAGCGAAACCTGAACCCCCGATACTGCTGAGAAAATCCACGCTGTTCAGTTGGTACATGAGGGCCATGTCAGCCAAGGGAGAACGGCTCGATTGTTGGTGGGGGAGAGTGGCCAATGGTGATGGATGGATTCCCGGCACGGGCAAAATTCGGGTTACGACACGGGCAAAAAATTACGATGCCCACCACGACATGCTCCGATCCCTGGAAACACTCCTAACCGGAACCGGTATGGACCATCATGTATGCAGCGCCGAAATAGCCCTGGACTGGGCAGATCCGGTTTTAGGACCACTACTGAGATTGTGCCTCATGCCCAAAAAACCCAGGCGGGGGCAAGTATTTTGGTGCGATGAGGGCAATCCCGGCGCTGTTCCGGGATTCGGGGACGTGGACACGACACAATATCATTGGGGGCGGAAAAATGAGTTGCACATTGCCTGTTACGAACGGGACGGAATCCACCGGATTGAGTATCGGGCGAAAACCAAGGCGCTGAAAAAATGCGGAATCCGCTGCATTTCAGACGTGTTCAACCACGGACACCGTTTGATCACATATAAAACGCGTTTTTACACTCCGAACCTGGACGCGTTGGAACGGGATTTCCCAGTACAGATTCCCGAATTGCTCAGGACCATCCGGGATTTTCCCGTCGGGAAATTGGTCATGGATGACCTGAAACGGATTCGCCCACGAACCAGTTACGCGGAATTCATTCGGCGGTATCTCTCAGAG
>DYLD01000395.1 GCA_020722315.1 Syntrophus aciditrophicus | reverse complement strand
TCGACGGCCGCACCTGGGATGAGATGCCGGTTAGCGTCAATTTAGTGAGAGCATAGCGCGGCCTCCTGCCGCAGCCAAACGTACCGCCGACCTGCGGTCGGCCCCACTAGGCGGAGCCCGGCGGTACGATTGCAAGATAAGATTTGCGCGTTCAATGCAAATGTTGCGCGGTAATACTATAGATAGAGTATGAGGGGATGTTGAACCAAAAACCTTGACTCAAAATATGATGTCTTCTATGATGTGGTATAAGACATCAGAAAGCGAGTTTTTATGACCCGGTACGCTCTAAATCTCCCCAATGAACTCAAAAGAGATGCTGAAAAACTGGCAAAAAAGCAGGGAGTCTCTTTGAATCAGTTCATCCTTTGGTCGGTGGCCGAAAAAGTCGGTGGATTGATGCAGGGATTGGATGACCCTGATTTCCCCAGCATCACCTATCGCCGCGGAGCATCGGGAGCAGTCTCTCCCATCCTGCGCGGGACAGGGATTCGCGTGCAGACCATCGTTCTGGCGGCAGAGGATCAGAGTCCCGCGAAAATCGCTGAGGATTACGATTTGCCCAAGTCGCAGGTACAGGAAGCGTTAGGTTTTTACGAAGTCCATCGCGCCGAAATTGACGCCCACATCCAGGCCGAGGTCGCGTTGGAGCCAAAGGATGAGTAAAAAGCTTCACTTGCATCTCGATGCGGATGCATCCAGCAAGGCCTTGCACACCGCGCTCATCGAACGCGGTCACGATGTGACCCGCACGCCCACTGACTGGATGCCTTTCGATGCCAGCGACGAAGGCCAACTTCTTGGCGCGACCGCACAAGGTCGCGCCATTTTTACTTATAACATCCGTGATTTTATTGTTTTGGGAGAAAAGTATCCGCGCCATGCGGGCATTATCCTTGCACAGCAAAAGAGCATGAGCCTGAAAGAAATGATTGACGCGCTTGACCATGTGTTGTGCGACACATACGCGGACGAGGGGATCGGTCAAACACGCTGGTTGAAAGATTGGCGAAAGTAAATAACTCATGTTATGCAACTCTTTCGTACCGCAACATTCATGTTGCCTGGGTGGGCAAGATAAATCTTGCGGTACGAAAAGAATGGAGAGGGCAGTGTGCCAGACTACGATGTGAT
>DYLD01000394.1 GCA_020722315.1 Syntrophus aciditrophicus | reverse complement strand
ATACTAAGTTGCTTTCAAGATGAGATTATTGATCCACTTGAAACCCGTCATGCTCTTTACTTTCTCGGTGGAGTTTTCCAGAGTGGCGAGCGCCTCGACGAGGAGGCTTTCGACTGCGTCGAGGCTTTTGAAGACCTTGTTGGGAAACCATTTTTCGCGAATGTCGTCCCAGAGATGTTCCACGGGATTGAGTTCGGGGCTGTACGGGGGAAGGAAGATCACCCGCATATTCTCTGGGATCTTCAGGTCGTCGGCTTGATGCCATCCGGCTTTGTCCATCACCATGAGGATGAATTCGTTAAGGTGGCGCTGAGAGACTTCGGTGAGAAAAAGAGACATTGCCTGTGCGTTCACTACGGGGAGCACGAGGGAATCCAGTACGCCGTCCCATGGCGATACTGCCGCATACGCGAACGTGTATTCACGAACCATATGGCAAGGCACTGATGGCCGTATACCTGGCGGCGCCCAACAATCGCACGGGTCGTTGATTCTGCCGAACCGGGCCTCGTCCTGGAACATGAGTCGAAGATCTCTTCCCATCTCTGCTTGCCGTTTGCGCTCAGCGCCTACTTCTTCTTGAAGTTTTTTTTAAACTCTTCCTGGGCCGTCTCATTGGCCTTGGGGTGACGCCGCCTCGGCACGACTTTTCGCCAGCCATGCCTCTCCAGCATCCGGTACACCGTGGTCTCGGCCACTTTGTGGCCGAGCTTCTCCTCAAGAGCCTCGCGCACCTGGCCGACCACCAGGATACCGCCTCTTGCGGCAGCCTCGAAAAACCCGGACAAGAACAGCTCTTCCTCTTCGTAGCTCAAATATGCGCGTCGGCGCCCGCCCCATTTCTTCTCGGTTGGCTCAACACCTGAAAGCCATGCCCTGAATTGTCCATGGAAACGAGCCACCGTCGCCCGGGATCGCCCGATCAGCTCTCCGACTCGGGTCAAGCTGATTCCCAGCATTCCGGACAAAACAACAGACATGGCCTTACGCAACTCTCCTGCGTCCTTTGTTTTCTTGGCTACCTCTCGAGCTGCGCCAATCAGTTCTTCCGACAGATTTGACCTTCTCCCCATGTGTCAACCCTCCCACGGGGGAGGCCTATATCATAGTCTCATCTTGAGCGCAAGTTGGTAT
>DYLD01000126.1:5647-7238 GCA_020722315.1 Syntrophus aciditrophicus | reverse complement strand
CCGGTTTCTCGTATACTGAACAGCTTGGATGTGTCAAGCTTTTTCGTTGAAACCTTCAACCTGAGCGCGAACCGCGGCGTTTTGCAAAGGTCTCTCGGATCTCGTCACGATAAAAAGCTTGACATCTTGATTTCAATAGGATATGGAGCGCCATTCTTTATTGTGAGGGAGAAACCTTTGAAAAATGCTGCCTGAAGCGCAAATTTATTGATTTTTCTTAGGTACCCCGCCGTGAAGCCCAAGGCTTTTAAAGGCGTCAGGAACGCGAACTATCCCAGAGCGTTTAGCCTTTGAAGCCGATGCGAGACGTGCGGGGTCGAAAAAGATTTATGAGCGCGAAAGGCGGCGTTTTGCAAAGGTCTCAGGGATTCATGGTTGAAAATTTGATAAACGGCCTTTCCGGCTACCTGCAGAACTCCGTATCACTGGCCTTTTTAGCGGTGTACATGGCCGGGGTCCTCGTGAGTTTCACGCCGTGCATATACCCTGTCGTACCGATCACGCTGGCCTGCATCGGCGCCCGGGGAGTGGGATCGAAAACAAAAGGCTTTACACTATCGCTGATCTATGTCTCGGGCATGGCCTTTACCTACGCCATTCTCGGCATGATAGCCGCGCTCTCGGGAAAACTGTTCGGCCAGATACAAACGAATCCGTGGACATACCTTGTTATAGGCAATTTGTTTCTTCTGATGGGGCTGTCCATGCTCGGCGTCTTTTCGTTATCGATCAGACCACCGCGTTTCATAACCGCACTTTCCCGCGGCAAGAAAGGGAGTGGAATTGTCGGCAGTTTTCTGACCGGCGCGGTATCCGGCATGATTGTCGGCCCGTGCACAACGCCCGCGCTGGCCGTCGTCCTCGGTTATGCGGCAACGAAACAGAATGTTACGCTGGCTGCGTTGCTGATGTTCGTCTTTGCGCTCGGCATGGGAACCCTGCTGATTCTGGTGGGGACATTCGCCGGTCTGCTCGCGGGAATCCCCAAATCAGGCGCGTGGATGGTCCGGATCAGTAAGGCATTCGGATGGATTCTGGTTGCGACGGGGGAATATTTTTTGATCAATGCCGGAATGCTCTGGATTTAAATAAGGAAGGAGGAGATTTATGACAACCAAAATATCCTGCCGAAAAGGCGCGGCTGCTATTGCAATCGCGATCATCGCGGCGGTTTTGTTGTTATCCGCGGACGTGTCTTGGTCACATGTCCCTGCGGGGGCACAAAAGGCTCCGGATTTTATTCTGAAGGACCTCAACGGGCAAAAATTCCGTTTGAGCGATTACAGAGGCAAAAAACCGGTGATGATCATCTTCAGCACAACCTGGTGCGCGGCATGCAAAAGGGAGATTCCCTATTTCAAATCGCTGTATGCCGCTTATGCAAAAAAAGGCCTGGAAATCGTGAATGTAGGTGTCCAGGAATCCACAGCCAAGATGTCGAAATTTGTCGCCCGCTATCAGTTGCCATACCGTGTCCTTCTTGACGAGTCAGGCATTGTGAGCGGCATTTACGAAATAAGAGGGGTTCCATCGCTCGTGCTGGTTGACAAAAAAGGGTTTATTCTGTGCCACCAGTGCATGCAGATCGAGA
>DYLD01000126.1:0-5547 GCA_020722315.1 Syntrophus aciditrophicus | reverse complement strand
CTGATCCATTTTTCGCTTTTCCCTACCGACAAGGGGACAAGCGTCAGCCCTTACGTCGCCAGGTCGCTGCGGATTATCAAGGAAAGCGGCCTTCCCTACAGGCTCGGGCCTATGAGCACGGCGATAGAGGGTAAAGATTGGAACGAGGTGATCTCGGTCGTTCAGAAATGCTTTGATGACCTAAGGAAGGATTCAGACAGGATATACATGACACTGCAGATGGATTACAGGGCGGGGGCTGAAAACAGGATCGAGGGAAAAATCAAATCCGTCGAAGAAAAACTCTAAGCGCGGCCATTTACTGCCTTTCCCGATTGTTTCTGCCGTAATATTCAAGAATTGAAATGATGATCGTCACCAGCAAGGCCTGCACAATCGTCATGATCCCGTCGGTTGTCGTTGCGTTCCTCAGCACCAGCGCCCCGATGCCGAGCGTGGCAGATAACAGGATGATTAATAGCACCGTTTGCCGCCGGCTTTTCAGTATCGCATAGATGCGGTGATGGATATGGTCGGTGCCTACGTAGTCGATCCATTGCCGGAAATTTTTCACCTTGCCGGTGATAATTCTCTCGATTGATATGTAGGCCATATCATAGATTAAAACCCAGAAGATCAGAATCGGCGTCGCAAACGAAACGATCGGGTTGTTGTCCGCCCAGGCAGCCTTGATCGCCAACGCCGAAAGCACGAAACCCAAAAAGGTGCTGCCGGAATCCCCCAGAAAGATAAGCGCCCGCCGTTTTAAACCGAAATTATAGGGTAAAAAGCCCAGAGTGCTTCCCAGCATCGCCAGCGCGATCCATCCCATGAACGGCTGGCTTGTCTGATAGGCCGCAATCGCAAGAAAAAGCGAGATGACCGCGCTGATCCCGGTAGCCAGGCCGTCCATCCCGTCAATAAAATTCATCGAGTTCGTCAGGCCGACGATCCAGATTATCGAAAGAACAACGTTGAGAATGTAGCCCCATGTCGTATGGATCGGAAAGAGATCAAGCACGATGCCGGACCACACAAGCAAAAGGACTACAATGACCTGAACGGCGAGTTTGTATGAGGCCCGGAGATTCTTCCAATCGTCGATGACACCGACTCCGGCGACAATCACGCCGCCTACGATGATCGCAGTCACCTCGGCTTCAAGGATCATGTTAGCCAGCAGCGCCGCAATAAACGAAACAATAATCGCGACCCCTCCCCATAACGGCGTCGGATGCGTGTGAATCTTTCTGCCGCCGGGGTGATCAACGATGCCGTACTTCGTCGCGGTATGGATCATCACCGGCGTAAGCAGCGCCGATGTCGAAAGCGAGAAAAGCAGGATGTAAAGCCAGCGGAGGCCTGTTGCGAAAAAAATTCCCCGAATCGGAGGAATTAAAAGGACAACCAACACAAAGAGCGACAGAAACCAGAAAATCTTCAAAAAAGGGCCTTTTGCAAGAATCTCGCGGTCGAACATAGAAAAACCTACGTCAGGGTTCGGATAAGATGATCCAAGACTAAAGTTATTTCAGAATCTTTCAATGACGGATAGATCGGAAGCGAAACAGACTTCCGGACCACTGCTTCCGTCTCAGGATAGCCGGTGCCTCCAACGTAATCTTGCAGAGGTCTGTAAACAGGCCGCCGGTATGCGATGCCGTTTTTTGCTCCCGTGGCGAGGATCTCGTCAACACGCGGCGTTTGGATAACATAACGAAAGAAGATATGCTCGCGGTTCTTTGGGCAAAAGGGGAGCATAACAGGATACTTACTTAACGTTTCGGTGTATATTGACGCAATCTCACGGCGGCGGGCGATCATCCCCGGGAGTTTTGCGAGCTGTGCTAAACCCATCGCCGCCTGCATATCGGTGAGCTTATAGTTGTACCGCAATGTCCCGTCATCTTTTTCGTCGTAATCGCGCAAGTCTCTAATCTTAGAAAGTAATATGTTATCGTTCGACGTTACCATCCCCCCTTCGCCGGTACAGATCACCTTCGTCGCATAAAATGAAAAAACCGACAGCAGCCCAAAACTGCCGGTTGGGGCCTTTTCATAGCTTGCACCCAGCGACTGGGCGCAGTCTTCGATGACGGGAATGCCCAAAGAGACGATGTCTCGAATGTCGGCGGCCAGGCCGAACATGTGCGGGACGATGATTGCCCTTGTTTTCTTCCTCAGGCGCCGTTTGATATCCCGGACATCTATATTAAACGTCTCGCCGTCGATGTCGGCAAGAACCGGTGTGGCACCTACGAGGCGCACTGCGTTCAGAAGCGCGGCGCATACAAACCCCGGGATAACGACCTCGTCCCCTTCGGCGATGTCGAGCGCAACGAGCGAAAGATGCAGCGCCGCAAGCCCGGAGCTTGTCGCAACCCCGCCTCGGACCCCGATCAGCGACGCGACGGCGTCCTCGAAACGGGCGACCTGAGCCCCCTGGGAAATCTGCCCGGAGCGGAGGACGGCGGATACCGCCTCAATCTCTTCTTCGCCGATTGTCGGGCGCGAATGGGGAATCATTCCCATAACTACTCCTGCCAAAAAAATGTAGCGAGACCTTTGAAAAATGCTGCCTTTTTCAATGATCTCGAAGCGCTAAGGTTTTATATTGATGAACAACCTCAGCGGAACAAAGGCCTCGGCCAGTTGCACCCGTCCCTGAATGCCCCGGAAGACCGCGGTCGAACGGATCATGTCGGCGATCGTAACCCCCTCGATATTTGTCTTTTTGACCTGAGAGGCGTGTGCGAAAAGCATTGCGAGCTTCGTTTCGATATCCTCTTTGATCTCCACAAACACGCTCGGCGAGAAATTCTGCGTCGTAGGGCCCTCGTAAAAAAGGACGTTGCGGGTATAGCGCGTCGCGGAAACCGTTGCCTTCGCCAGCGCCCGGTGGTCTTGATGTGTGTCGTCTGCGTAATTAACAAAGATGAAGTCAGGAGAGACTCGTTTTAGGACGTTCTCTATCGTCTGGACAAGGAGGTTGATATTGGGGGTCAGCTCGGTATCCTCGTACCCGCCCCAGATCAACTCCCGTGCTTGAATGATCTTTGCCGAGGCGATCTGCTCTTCCCTCCTCGTTTTTCCTTCCCCGCCCTTCCCGCCTTCCGTCATAACAAGCAGAAAGATTTCATGGCCGCTGCGCGCGTATTTCGACAGCGTCCCCGCGCAGCCCGCCTCGATATCGTCCGGATGGGCCCCTATTGCCAGTATCTTCATTTTTCCCCTCGCAAGATCCCCAAACTGTCCTTCCCGTGGTTGAAAAGCAAATCAATGACCGACATAAACGGCTCAAAGTCTCCAAACAACTGATTGTAAACGGGGTGTGTGTATTGCTGAAACTGCACTTTAATTCCTTTTTCCGCAAACTTATCAAGATTCATATACTTGCTTCCCCCGCTGCCGGCAAGATAGGTATCCGCGCCGAAATGGCTCGTGATGCCGATCAGCCGCTCATCAGGGTCTTCGGGAAACGCGGGAAGCTCGGACGCGACGTAAAGCGGCGTGGAAATCCCGAGAATTTGAGCAAGACGCCTGACTGTAAATACATTCAATTCCGAAAGCCTTTCCCATGAACGAACAAAGACCTCTTCGAGCGCCGCCGATGTTTCTTCCCAGTGAGGCGCTTTGCGATAGTTTGTGATGATAGCCTGTTTTTGTTTTTTCTGCCAGCTTTCTCTATTGTTGATCAGCACCTCGTTGATCCGCTGCCCGAATCGGTAAGTCACCGGAACAGTTAACCACTGGGGACCTGAGGCGGTCTTGATACGGTTGCGGTTCTGCCACTCGTTTTTTTTATACTGCACATTGTCCAAAAAGACGAAGACATCCGCCGAGGCCATCTTATCGAAATAGCCAAGCCACGGAAGGTACTGGGGTTGATGTACGGCGACGATCATTTCTTCAACGTTACGAATATCGGATTCGAGACGAGCGTCCCATAGCCTGTCAGATCGAACCGATAGTAGATTTTTCCCTTATTCTTGACTGAATTGTCAACAAAATCTATGCTGAGCGGAAGCTCCCCCGAAAAGACCTCGATAAGCTCGCCGGAACGAATAAGACGCACCCGGACGGGACTATGATCGTTGTTGTATCCTGAAACAACAATCCGTATGCGGGGGTTTTGTTGGACAACCAACTCCTCACCGGAGACGGCGCGGCGCGGCTTCCCATCGCCGGAGTCGGCAATCGTGAACTCTTCAAGCTGCGGCATCTGCGGTATCCTGCCGCTACGGGCGTAGATTCTCCCCGCTTTCAGCGCATCCAGAACCGCGGCATGCGAATAGTCGGACAGTAGAAACACCGTCTGAAAATCTCCAAGCATCTGTCCCGACTCGCCTTCTTTATGGTAATCGGCGGTTGCGATACCCCACGGAGGATTTTTGCGAAATCCGCTGCAGTACTCAAGAAGCGCTTTGTCCCACAGTCCGCCCGGTTCAGTGACAGTAATGTTGTCTCCGTAAAGAGCGGCAAAACCTGTATAGTTTTGTGTCTGAAGGAGCATCTGCGGATAGGGCGGCGTGCTTAGATCAATAGGCCCGATAGTTCTGACACCGGACTTCGTTTCGGGATAGTTCCAGAACGTAAGCCCACCCTTCTTATTTACTGCATCAATAAAGTACTGGTACGGCGCCGGGCCTTGCGGCCCTTTGTATGGATCAAATAAAGGGGAAGAGCCCAAAACAGTATTGATAATAAACAACAAGTTTGCCGCAACAAGGACTGCCCCGGTAAGACGCCACCATCCGGCGCCAATGAGAAGATACACCGACAAAAGGAGAGAGACAATAAATACAGCCGTGGACGATCTCCAGATGGCCGTGGTGCGGGAGGTATTGTGCATCGACGGAAGGGTCTTGTAATCCTCTGCCTTTTCAAGGCCCACCGTCAATATGCGGCGCTCATGGTCATGGGCGGTCAATTTCCCCGTTAAAGGATTTCCCGTCCAGTAATAAAAAGGCGCGCTTTCCGCCCCGGGGATAATCACCATATCCGGGTATTTTTCCCGTAACCTCTTTACCTCCGCGAGATACCTGTTTGCACCCATTTTGTTTATCGAGTTCAGCTCGACCCTTTTTTTGATGATGTTACGCAGCGGCAAAAGACCATATTCCATTACCATCCGGTCGTGATCATTCAAGAAAACTATCTTTAGCCCGCGTTCACGGGCCATCCGGATAAGGGTTTCGGGATCATAGGCGCCGTCGCTGAACGTCGTGCGCGTATCTATTACACCCGGCACCTGCTGATAAACGACCGATGGGGCCTCATCCTGCGCCGAACAGAGCTTGGGTGCCCACAGCGCGCTAAAAAGAACCGCGGAAAATAACAGTACAACAAATCGTCGTAAAGGATAGCCTTCCATCATAAACCTCCATGCCCGGGCGGGCACAACGAATGATGAAAATTAAAATACGAGGTCATGAGATGAACCCCAAAAAACATGGTGCAACAACAAATTGAGGTTAGCGGGAAATTGAGAACTCTAAAAAGCTGCGAGACCCTTAAAAAACGCTGCCTGAAGCGCAAATTTATTGGTTTTTCTTAAGATAGCCCGCC
>DYLD01000125.1 GCA_020722315.1 Syntrophus aciditrophicus | reverse complement strand
ATGAGGCCTTTGCAGCCTTGCTGCGACGGCGGGGTACCCCGAAAAATCAATAAATTTGCGCTTCAGGCGCCATTTTTCAAAGGTCTCGCCTTGGGCTTCACGGCGGGGTAGCTCAATCAATAATAAATTTGCACTTCAGGGCACCGTTTTGCAAAGGTCTCGCTGTTTGAATATCAGGCTACCAGGAACGTCGTACCAACACATTGTTGTCGGCGAGGAAGTCCTTTATTTCCGCAATCGTGTAGGTGCGGTAATGAACCATCGACGCAATCAACGCCGCGTCGGCCTTGCCCTTTGTCAGGACATCCAGCAGATGTTGCGGTTTTCCTGCCCCTCCCGACGCAATGACCGGTATCCCTACGCCGGATGAGATCATCTCCGTCAGGTTCAGTTCGTAGCCGTCCTGCATCCCGTCCGCATCGATCGAATTCAGGCATATCTCGCCCGCCCCGAGCCGCTCCGCGTCTTGCGCCCACCGGAGCGCATCCATTCCGACGGGTGTCCGGCCGCCGTTGATCACGATTTCGTATCCGGTCGGAATCTGTTTGGTCGGAGGCACCTTCTTGACGTCCATTCCCAGGACGATGCACTGACTTCCGAATGCGCGCGCCCCCTCCGCTATGATCCCGGGGTTTTTCACGGCCCACGTGTTGACACTGACTTTCTCGGCTCCGGCGAGAATCACCTCCCGCATTTCTTCGACGGTTTTGATCCCGCCGCCGACCGAAAAGGGGATGAAGATCGTCTCGGCAACCCTCTTTACGACGTCAAGCATGATCGCCCGCCCCTCGGCGGACGCGGTGATGTCGTAAAAAACGATTTCGTCGGCCCCCTGCTCGTAGTAATTTCTTGCCGCTTCGACAGGATCGCCGATGTCGACGTTTTGCGTAAACTTGATCCCCTTGGTCAGACGGCCGTCGCGTACGTCCAGGCAGGGTATGATCCTCTTACTCATCATTCTTCCCGTTCCATCGGCAGAAATTCTTTAAAAGCATTAGGCCCGGGCGACCGCTTTTTTCCGGGTGGAACTGGACGGCGACCAGGGAGCCCCGCGCGACCGCAGAGCAGAATTTTATCCCGTACTCGGTCCAGCCGGCCGCATCGGCGGCGTCGGCGGGATCCGCATAGAAGGAATGGACGAAATAAAATTCGGCCTCCTCCGGCAGGCCCGCAAAGACGGGGTGGGATTTTGTAAAAGCGACGCTGTTCCAGCCCATGTGCGGAATCTTGAGCCTCTGAGTGCCGTCGTGAAGTTCAGGGGGAAACCTTCTGACGACGCCCGGTATAATCCCGAGGCATTGCGTTTCGGCCTCTTCGCTTTTGTCAAAGATGATCTGCGAGCCGAGGCAGATTCCGAGAAGCGGCTTTTTTGCCTGCACCCATTTACGCAAACTGTCAGCGAGGCCCTTTTCCTTCAGGTTGGCCATTGCGGTCCCTGCGGTGCCGACGCCGGGAAAGATGATATGGCTGGCCTGATCGAGAAGCTCTCTGTCATCGGTGATCACCGAGGGCTCATTCAAAAAGGCAAGCGCCCGCGAGACGCTCGTGAGATTCCCCGCCCTGTAGTCAATAATGCCTATCATAACCGTTTTTTTGTTAAAGCCGGACCGACGAATCTGCCGGTTCTCTTCGGCTGTGCGTCGGGCTTTGCGTGAAGTATTTTCCCTGCCAGCTGTCGCGCCTTTCCATTTCGCTGTCAATCGCGTTGATGACGGCAAGTTTGTTCGCCGCCCACGCGGGGCCGAGGAAGATGTCCCGGTATCCATCCGCCGTAAGCCGCTGGATGACCATCCCCGGGGGAAGCAGCTCGAGGATATCACAGACTGTATCGACGTATTCGTCTTTCGTCATCAGATTAAGTTCGCCTCTCTGATAACGGTTTCCGAGCGGTGTCCCCTGCAACGCGAGAAGCGAATGTATCTTGATCCCGTCAAGGGGCAGCGAGGCTACCGCCCTGGCCGTTTCAAGGATCATATCTTTTGTTTCGCCGGGAAGCCCGACGATGATATGGACGCACAGCAGAAGGCCGCTCCCCGCCGCGCGGCTTACCGCATCGCGGAATGTCGCCGCGTCGTGGCCCCGGTTTATCTCCCTGAGTGTTTGATCATGAATCGACTGAAGACCCAGCTCAAGCCAGACGTGGCGGCTTTGGGCGTAAGTGCGGATCAGAGAAATTGTTTCATCGGGGACGCAATCCGGTCTTGTCCCGATTGCAAGACCGATGATGTCCTCGACCTGGAGCGCCTCATCGTAAAGTTTCCGCAGGTGCTCCAGCGGGGCGTAGGTGTTCGTGAAGGTCTGGAAATAGGCAAGGAATTTTTTTGCCTGTCCGCGCTGTTGGTAACGATCTTTTTGCCTCCGGAGCTGCTCGCCGACCGGTGGTAACGGAGATTCCCTGCGTAGAGCAGACCCTCTGCTGTCGCAGTACGTGCAGCCCCCGCGCGCGATGCTCCCGTCACGATTCGGACACGTAAAGCCGGCATCTATGGTCAGCTTGTAAACCGGGTAGCCGAACAGGTTGACCCAGTAACTTTTCAGGTCGTAGTATCTTTTGTTGTTATTCCAGAAGGCAGGCTTCGGCACTTTTTCGGACTTTCTCCCTGAGACCTTTGCAAAACGCCGCCTTCGCGCTCATAAATCTTTTTCGACCCCGCAGCGTCTCGCTTGCGGCGGCAAAGCCTAAACGCTCTCTAATGTTTTGCGTTTTTAACGGCTTCGCCGCCTTGCTGCGACGGCGGGGTACCCCGAAAAATCAATGAATTTGCGCTTCAGGCACCGTTTTTCAAAGGTCTCTACCTTTTTTGTTTTGATCATATTCGATTGACACTTCGACTGCAAGGGGATAATAATACCAAAAAACCTTTTCAGGGAGAGAGTCGCGGTTTTTAAAAGGGTCAGGCGGATATGAGCAGGGCTTATGATGTAATCGTTGTCGGCGGAGGTCATGCCGGATGCGAGGCCGCGCTTGCTGCGGCGCGGATGGGATGCGAAACGCTTTTATTCAACATCACCCTCGATTCGATTGCGGTGATGCCGTGCAATCCGGCGATCGGCGGCCTTGCGAAAAGCCAGATCGTCAAGGAGATTGATGCACTGGGCGGCGAGATGGCGCGCATTGCCGACCAGACAGCCCTTCACTGCCGGATATTGAATGCATCCAAAGGTCCCGCCGTTCAGGCGACGCGGTTCCAGTGCGACAAGCAGCTTTACCGCCTGGCGATGAAATCGGTTCTCGAAAAGGTTGCGCACCTCCATCTCCGCCAGGGCCTGGTCGAGAAGCTTGTTGTCGAAGGGGGGCGTGTCACCGGCGTCGTTGATCAACCCGGCGTCTTTTATGCGGCAAAGGCCGTCGTCCTGACAACCGGGACGTTTCTCGGAGGGTTGGTTCATATCGGCGAGGTTCGTTATCAGGCAGGCAGGGCGGGCGAACCCGGCGCCTGGGAACTTTCGTCATGCCTGAAAAATCTCGGATTCGAGATGGGGCGCATGAAAACGGGAACACCGCCCCGTCTCCGGGCCTCGACGATCGATTTCTCCCGCCTTGTCCGTCAGGACAGCGATCCCAACCCGGAGCCGTTTTCGTTCAGGAGTCGGGGCCTCCGCCAGGAGAGGCTGCCCTCCTTTTTCACCGCAACGACGGAGGAGACCTACCGCCTGATTCATGACAATATCCTGCTTTCGCCGCTCTATTCCGGCGCGATCACCGGGGTCAGCGCCCGTTACTGCCCGTCTCTCGAGGACAAGGTCATGCACTTCGAGGGAAAACGAAGCCATCCGGTCGTTCTGGAACACGAGGGTCTCGATACCGAAGAGATATACGCCAAGGGGCTCGGCAACAGCCTCCCGCCCGAATTTCAGGAATACATCGTCCACAGCGTCCCCGGACTTGAAGACGCCGAGATCATGCGCCTGGCGTATGCGATCGAATACGATTTCGTCCAGCCGACGCAGCTCAAGCTGACCCTCGAGACAAAAAAGGTTTCCGGGCTCTATCTTGCCGGGCAGATCAATGGGACCTCCGGTTACGAAGAGGCCGCCGGTCAGGGGTTCTGGGCCGGCGTGAACGCCGCGCTGGCCGTGCAGAACAGAGACCCGTTCATCCTTGACCGATCCGAGGCCTATCTCGCCGTGATGGTGGACGAGCTCGTAACGCGCGGCGTCGATGAACCTTTTAGGATGTTTCCTTCCCGCGCCGAATACCGTCTCTTGCTGCGGGAGGACAATGCGACAATCCGCCTGGGTGCAAAAGGACATGAACTCGGCCTGATAACCGACGACGAGTACGACCTGATACGGGACAGGGCGAATCGCATCTCCGGCGGCATCAAGAGACTTTCGTCCGTCAGGGTCTTTCCCGTTGAAGAGACGAACGCGATCCTCGCCGGACTCAACACTGCTCCTATCAAAAACCCGGTTTCTCTCTTTGACCTTCTCAAGCGCGACGGGATATCGTACGACGACCTCTCGCGCTTTCCGGGCTGGGAGGAGATCCCGGATGGGTTCGTGAAAAGAGAGATTGAGATCGAGGCCAAATACGACGGCTACATCCAGAGGCAACAGCAGTCCGTAAAAAAGATGAAGGAGCTCAAGGGAATCAAGATACCCCAGGATCTTGACTACAGCTCTATTCCCGGACTCTCGAATGAGCTAAAAGCCAAACTTGCCCGCGTTACGCCGACGGACATCGCCCAGGCCGAGCGAATTTCGGGGATGACCGAGGCGGCGATAACGGCGATTTTGATCGCGATCAAGAAGCGGGAGCTTGAGACTGCCGCGTAGAGGAGGGAGCTGCTCTGCTCAGATAAAGCCGTTCATAAAGGCCGACAGCTGTTTCTCCAACATGTCGCCTCCAAGCCGCTGATAATGCTCCACGATATCGTTCAGTTCGCTGTAAAGACCGCTGTCGTCAAGATCGTCAACGGATCGATAAAGGCCCTTCCTTCTCCCGAGACGGAAGATAAGCCTATCCCGCGCGGGAAGCGAAAAATACCGGTCAATGACGCCGAGCATCTTTGCCTTGTCGCGGGGCATGACCCCCTCGATCTCCTCGAGCAGATTCAGAATATGGTCGCTGACGATTGTCGAGTTTATTCCATCAAGATGCTCGATAAAATCCCGTATCTCCTCTACAATATCCTCATCACCGGGCGGCGTGAAGTCACCCTTTTGCATCATTTCCATCAGCGGCGTGCCGGCAACGACATGCAATGTCCGCAGGCGGACGAAATCGGGGTTGATCGCGTTGATGACCCGCGCCGTCTCGCGGGCGTGCTCACCGGAAAGGGTTTCCCCTCCGAGGCCGGGTATGATATACTCGCTTAAGGAAAGCCCTGCGGCGACAATCCTTGTCCCCGCCGTTATATGTTCTTCGGAAGTGACGCCCTTTCGGATCATTTTCAACACCGTGTCGGAGCCGCTTTCCAGCCCTATATGAACCCTGGTTAGCCCTGCATCCTTGAGGACCTTCAGTTCTTCAGGAGTCTTTCGCGCGGCGGTGTGGGAGCGGCAATAGGTTGTGATTCTCTCGACAAACGGAAAGGCCCGGCGGATATAGCGCAGAATTGAGGCGACATCGTCCGTTTTCATCACGAGTGAGTCCGCATCCTGCAGGAATACCGATTTCGCTCCGTGATAAAGCCACAGCGCCACGGTGCGGTCGTAATAATCATAGAACGGGTACCGCGCAAAAACGAGCCGGACAATATGCTCCGAAATCACGCCGCCTTCCCCTTCGCGGAGCGAAAGATCACGGAGTTTGTCGGCTATCGCGGCCACATTGTCTATGTCCTGTTTAATTTCCTCGACGCTCCTCAGCGAAAAGTGCTCTGTCTTATAGGTACTGCAAAACGCGCAGCGGTTCCACGGGCAGTTGCGGGTCAGTCGCAACAGAAGACTTTCCGCCTCGCTGGGGGGACGAATCGGTCCCTGTTCAAAGGGTTCTTTCATAATCGTTTTTTCTTTCCCAGATTCTTGTACAGCCGTGATTATCGGCTTTCCCTATCGGCCGGCGACGGAGGGATTTGACGATAAACCTCATCGGTGACGGGTGTCGGAACGCCCGTTTCTTTCCCCATCCGTAAAATGGATCCGCCGAAAATATCACCTTCGTGCGGTTTGCCGGGAACCTCCAGGTCTCTCTGCAACGACGTCTTCGTTTCGAACGGAAAAGCCTTGCCGCTCTCAAATGCCTTTTCCGTGGCGTCCTCGGGAAGACGGATACCTTTTGCCCTCGCAATCGCAACGATTTCTCTCTGTATTCCCTGAACAAGCGCTGCGAGCGATGGATCGGCAATGACCCCGCCGATCGTTTTTTGGCTTATGCCCGTAACAAGGCCGTATGGCGCAATGAAAATATATTTGGTCCATATCGCCGCCATGGGGTCTTCGAGCCATTCGTAAGGGATTGCGGCATTGTCCAGAAGATTCAAAAGATGCGCCGGATTGAAATCTTTCCGTCCCGGCTCGGGGCCGCAGACGATATTTCCCTTCCCTCCCGAGTGAAATACGACACCGGGCTCTGTGATGCTTGACGAAATATAGATACATCCCGGCAGAACAATACCTTCCGGAATGACCGAGCGGACCCGTTCGTAGATATCCGCGCCGTTTAAAAGAGGAAGGAACACGGTTTCGGGACCGACCATCGAAGAGGCCGCCTCGCAGGCATGCCTCAGGTCATAGCCCTTGACGCAGAGAAAGATCATATCGGCTTTTCCAATCTCGGATGGGTTGTCCGTCGCAAGAAAAGGCCTTACAGTAATTTCTTCACCGCCGGGGTTTTTGTAACGAAGCCCCCTTTCGTGGATGGCCCTGAGATGTTCCCCGCGAGCAATGAAAATCAACTCGATCCCCGAGGCGGTTGCCGCACCCAGTTTCCCGCCGATGTATCCGCCAATGCCCCCCAAACCAAAAACGACGATCCGTTTCATTTGATAGCCTCCCTCGTAAAAGTTTTTTGCGCCGCCAACGCCAGTACCAGCGCGATACCCGAACATCCCCGCAGCATCCGGTTTTTAAAAAAAACCTTCCGATAAAATGACTGTATGTACAACGGCGTTAGCTGTCAAGAAAGTTTCATTTTTTTCTTGACATTTTTTCTCAACAAGCGTAGTGCGCAAACAAAGTAGGAGTTCGGGTATTTTCCGGACGCGGGCAGTCCTGCAACAGATAGAGAGACCTTTGAAAAATGCCGTCTGAAGCGCAAATTTATTGATTTTTCTTAGGTACCCCGCCGTCGCAGCAAGGCTG
>DYLD01000393.1 GCA_020722315.1 Syntrophus aciditrophicus | reverse complement strand
ATACAACACCTACGGATACCCGATGAGATTTAAAGGAAGTTTTACGCAATGGCAGGCATGCCAAGGTAATACGCCCGGCGCGATACAATGCAGGAATAACCGCCTCGACAATACACCCTCCGAGGGCTGGAGTCAACTCTATTATAAACTCGGTTCTGATTGGAGAACAGCCCAGGGTCAGTACGACATGCTTTTTTCAACAGACGTCACTTGGGCACAATAGAAAGAGAGGTTCAGATGTCCAGTTTTCGCTTTTCTGGTCGTATGACCATGACAATCGTTCTTGGGGTGCTAGTACTAGGCATGCTGGGTGTTCTAGTCTTAAGAACTGCATTGCCAGCAGGGGGCTCGCCTGGCTTTTCTCAGCCAAAAGTCGGAATCGTTACACCGACTCTTGCCCCCGAAGCATTCTGTGCACAATGGTTTAAGATAGACCCCGGACTTCCGCCCGAGAAACGCGCGTTGGAGGAAACAAATTTCCAAGAGTGCGTAACGGCACGCAAAGCAGGACCGGTGTCACCAACGGAAATTGCCGAAAAGTTCCGAAAGTTTTTTGCGGGACGCACGCCCGAGCCGACACGCTTGGACGACGCTCTTCGCAGAAAAGCTGGCGCAGGAACAATTGTTGAGTATCGCTCGCCACGCGTACCATCCCATTACATTTCCGAGAACTATTGGTATGCAGAAATCAACGGCAGGTTGATTGTGGTGTCGCCTGTTGCTCAACGAGCAAATGTGGAGGGAACAGAATTACCGCGCCCCTGGCAAGGAGAGATATGGGTAAACGTAAGCACTCCCGACGAAAGCAAGGATTTTGAAGGAGGCATCTTTCCAATACCAACAAAAGCCGGGCGAATAAAAGTTGTCGATGCAAAAGGACAACGCCTTGCCATACAAGCAGAGAACGGTTCAATGTTTTACTTCGATGTTCCAGCGCGTCAGTTTGTAGCATCACTTGACCCCGCGACACCAACCGTCAATCCTTATCCGTGAATGACGCAAACAGAATTTGAACGGACATGCACGAACGCCAAACACGCGCGCACCGACCGCGCCACGTACGCGACTTTTGGCGAATTTGGTTGGCGCGGTTGGACGGTGGTTTCATTTCGCGTGGCGCGTCGGGCGTGGTCGGTGCGCTATGGCGTT
>DYLD01000124.1 GCA_020722315.1 Syntrophus aciditrophicus | reverse complement strand
GAAATCAATTAAGGAGGAGGGTCAGTGAAAATAACAAAAGGTGAAAAACTGGCATTATACAAAAAGATGTTGACGGTTCGGGCTTTTGAGGAGAAGGCAGGGGAACTTTTTGCCCAAAATCTCATCCCCGGTTTCATCCATCTCTCCATTGGAGAAGAAGCCTCATCTGTGGGAACCTGTTCGGCGCTCAGACAGGACGATTATGTTGCCAGCACCCATAGGGGACACGGCCACTTGATCGCCAAGGGCGCGGACCCGAAGAGGATGTTCGCCGAGCTTTTCGGCAGGAAAACAGGGTACTGTAAGGGAAAGGGAGGATCCATGCATATCGCGGATTTCTCTCTGGGCATCCTGGGCGCCAACGGCGTGGTAGGCGGTGGATTTCCCATTATTATTGGAGCGGGACTCTCTATCAAATTGAGAAAAACCGACCAGGTGGGCGTCGTGTTTTTCGGGGATGGGGCGGCTAACCGGGGGACATTCCATGAAGCCGTAAACATGGCGGCGGTCTGGAAACTTCCGGTGGTTTTTGTTTGTGAGAATAACCTCTATGCCTCCACTACGCCCTCCGCGTATTCCCTTGCCGGGGGATCGGTGGCGAAACGGGCTTGTGCCTACGGCATCCCCGGCTATGTGGCTAACGGAGATGATGTCCTTGAGGTAAGAAAAACCGTATCCCTGGCGGTGGAACAGGCAAGGGAAGGTAAAGGACCAAGCATTGTAGAGAATAAGACTTACCGCTTCCGGGGGCACTTTGAGGGAGACCCTCAGAAATACAGAACGAAAGATGAAATAGAGGATTTCATGAAAAAACATGACCCTATTGAACTTTTCAGAGCTGTCCTCGCTGCGGAAGGAATCCTCTCCCCAAAAGGAGATAAAGAAACACGGGATGAGGTGACAGCCATGATAGAAGATGCAGCGCGGTATGGACAGGAGGAACCGCTGCCGCAACCCGAAGAGGCTTTAGAAGATCTCTATGTCAATCCATGACAGACTGCGAGAAAGCAAGAAAGCGAATGGGTTGCACCGTGTGCTGTTTTCGGAGTCTTTTGCGGCAGGATACCGGAGTAATTGCAATTCCTGAAGGAGGAAAGAATGACCGAGAGGATCATATCATGCACTGACGCCCTTGCCGAAGCCCTGGGCGAAGAGATGGAAAGGGATGAGACGATTTTCATCATTGGCGAGGATTTGACCGCCCATGACGGGATATTTGGACAATTTAAGGGACTCCATGCCAGATTTCCGGGGAGGGTGATCGATTCTCCGATTTCGGAGACGTGCCTTGTCGGGGCCGGCGTAGGCTCTGCGTTGACCGGCATGAGGCCTCTTGTTGATCTCCATTTTGCCGACTTCTTTACCACCGCCATGGACGAGATAGCCAATCAGGCAGCCAAGATTCACTATATGTTCGGGGGACAGGCCAGGATTCCGATTGTTATATGGGCCCCGGACGGGGGAGGCCTTTCCGCAGCCGCCCAGCATTCACAATCGCTGGAGAACTGGTTTATCCATACCCCGGGATTGAAGGTGGTCGTTCCTTCCGCCCCGGCTGATGTGAAGGGACTCATTAAGTCGGCTCTCAGGGATGACAATCCTGTGGTCTTTTTTCAGCACAAGAGGCTTTTCGCCCAGAAAGGTCCGGTGCCGGAAGAGGAATACCTGATTCCGCTCGGCAAGGGGGATATCAAGAGACATGGCGCGGACATCACCATCATTACCTATTCCAGGATGACTTATTTCTGTTTGGAGGCCGCCGAACAACTGAAAAACGAGGGTATTGAGGCGGAAATTATTGATCTGAGAACCTTGAAACCCTACGATTTTGATCTTATCGCCGCGTCGATAAAGAAGACCTTTCACGCACTCGTCGTACATGAGGCATGCCTGACGGGAGGCTTTGGAGGAGAGATAGCAGCCAGGATCGGAGAAGAGCTGTTCGATTACCTCGATGCTCCGGTGGTGAGAATAGGGGCGAAGGATGTGCCGGTTCCGTTCAGTCCCGTGCTCGAACGCTACGTGCTGCCCCAGGTGGAAGACATCGTAGCGGGAGCAAAAAGGGTGCTCAATCGCGCTTAAGTGGGAACTTGAATAGATCGTTCGACGTGGTTTGGTTTTGACCGGAAAAGACAGATGCAAAAAATATTTGAATTCTTACAAAAGAAAACACGATTTACGGCATGGATAGGTTTTTTAAAAACAACAGGTTAGGAAAGGGTAAACGAGATGCCAGTTGAAATTGTCATGCCCAAGCTCGGTTTGACCATGACCGAGGGGCTGATCGTGGAATGGAAAAAGAAGGAAGGGGACGAGGTAAAGAAGGGAGAAGTGCTCTTTATTTTGGAGACGGAAAAGGTAACCTACGAGGTAGAGGCGCCTGAGGACGGAATCCTGGGAAAGATCCTGGTGCAGGAAAAGCAGACAGTTCCGATAGGGACTGTCGTGGGATACCTTCTGAAGCCGGGGGAAAGTGGCGCTGCTGTTGCAGTCACCGCCACAGCGCCGAAAACCGAAATTTCCGCTCGAAAAGATGCCTCTGAGACATCCTCAGCCCCCTCATCAGTCTTAACAGCCGGCAACAGGATTTTTGCAACGCCGCTCGCGAAAAAACTGGCGAAGGAATATGGCATAGACCTCTCGGCTGTCGCCGGATCAGGGCCGAACGGAAGGATAATCCGCGACGATGTAAAGAAGGCTCAACAGGCCGTTGCAATGGCAGTTGGCATAGCCCCCGCCCAGGCTGGAAAGCCGTCCCCGGCGGTTTCTTCAGCGCCTGAGGCACAGCAGGAACCCAAGCTCATCAAGTTCACTGGAATGAGACGCACGATTGCGAAAAACATGCTTGCCTCCAAAGTTGAGGCTGCCCTCGCCTATATGGATAACAGTTGCGATGCCACCAGGGTAAAGGAACTCCGCGAGGAATTGCTTCCTTATGCGGAACAAAAATACGGCGTACGAGTTACCATTACAGATATCCTCATGAAAATCACCGGGGCGGCGATCCGGGAACATCCGGTCATCAATACCAGATGGACTGAGCAGGGAATCCTGTATTTCCCCGAGGTGCATATGGGAATGGCCATGGCGCTGGAGGAGGGTCTGATCGTGCCTGTGATCAGGAATATCAATAGCAAAGCCATTGCCCAGATTGCCATTGAGCGTACAGAATTCATCAAGAAAGGAAAAACGGGAAAATTCCTCCCCGACGACATCAAGGGGGGAACCTTTACCTTCTCAACAATGGGGATGTTCGGGATTGAGCACTTCACAGCGATCGTGAACCAGCCTGAAAATGCAATCCTGGCTGTCGCGGCTATTATGGACAAACCAGTTGTCATTGCAGGAACAATTGTCATCAGGCCCATGATGAATGTCAGCCTCACCTATGACCATCGCACCATTGATGGAGCAGAGGCCGGAAAGTTTATGCGAACTCTGAAGGAATTTATAGAGAATCCGCTTCTTATCATCAGATAATGGAAGATGGCTATGCCTGATGTCACAACGGAACACTTTTGTCGAAAGCCGAAAGGGTAAGCGAGATGCCAGTTGAAATTGTCATGCCCAAGCTCGGTTTGACCATGACCGAGGGGCTGATCGTGGAATGGAAAAAGAAGGAAGGGGACGAGGTAAAGAAGGGAGAAGTGCTCTTTATTTTGGAGACGGAAAAGGTAACCTACGAGGTAGAGGCGCCTGAGGACGGAATCCTGGGAAAGATCCTGGTGCAGGAAAAGCAGACAGTTCCGATAGGGACTGTCGTGGGATACCTTCTGAAGCCGGGGGAAAGTGGCGCTGCTGTTGCAGTCACCGCCACAGCGCCGCCGGTCGAAACGACGTCTCCGGCTTCCGTAGCAAGCGTCCCCGGCAAACCTGTCGCTGGCAAGATAAGAGTAGCTATCATCGGCGGGGGGACAGGCGGATATCCGGCTGCAATCAGGGCGGCCCGGCTCGGCGCAGAGGTCACGCTCATTGAAAAGGATCTGCTTGGCGGCGTATGCCTTAACTGGGGGTGCATACCCACGAAGACGATGCTCCAGACAGTCAACGTCATCAATACGATAAAGAACGCAGATCGTTTCGGCGTATCGTGCAAAGGATACGAAATCCGTTTCGAGACGGTCATGAAAAGGAAATCTGCGGTGAGCGCTCAGCTCAGCAATGGTGTTCAGGGCCTGCTTGCCGCGAAGAAAGTCAGGGTGATAAAAGGGACTGCCAGCCTGCTGGATAGCCGGACGGTTCAAATTGCCGAGACAGGAGACAAGATAACCTCGGATGCCATTCTTGTCTCCATTGGATCGAAGCCCATCAGACTTCCTATTGAAGGAATTGACTCTCCGGATGTCATGGACAGCAACGCGGTGTTATCCATGACATCGCTTCCGAAATCCGTCGTCATTATAGGGGGCGGGGTTATCAGTTGCGAGTTTGCCCAGATACTCCGAAGCATGGGTGCAGACGTTACCATCCTCGAACTTATGCCCACCATTCTTCCCGGAATAGACAGGGATATGAGCTCTATACTGCACCGGGAAATGGAGGCATCCGGCATCAAAATTTTTACAAGCGCGAAGGTAAAGAAAATTCAACACAAGAAGAAGGGCGACAATATCGTCACATATGAAGCGGAAGGAAAAGAACAGACACAAAGAGCCGAAAAAGTTCTCGCCACCATAGGGAGGAAACCGGCCCTGGATGCGCTCAATCTTGATGCCGCCGGCATTGCCTGTGAGAGGGGAGCCATCGTGGTGAATGACCGTATGGAGACGAATGTTCCCGGTATTTATGCTGCGGGAGATATCGTCGGCGGGATGATGCTGGCCCATCTCGCGACCGCGGAGGCGGAGTGCGCGGCCAGAAATATCATGGGCCAGAAATGTGCTATGAACTATCGGGCGGTTCCAGCCTGTATCTATACCGATCCGGAAATAGCTTCGGTAGGACTCACCGAAGAAAATGCCCAAAAAGTTGCCGATATTCAGGTGGGAACTTTTCCTTTCAGGGGCAATGGAAAAGCCATAGTGATGGGTAAAACCGAGGGCCTCGTCAAGATCGTTGCAGACAGAAAGTACGGGGAAGTCCTCGGCGTTCATATCATCGGGCCCCACGCAACGGACATGATAGCCGAGGCAGCGCTCGGCATGAACCTGGAGATGACAGTGGATGAGCTTGCTCATGCCATCCATCCGCATCCAACATTGACAGAGGCTGTTATGGAGGCAGGACAAAACCTTTCCGGTGGTTGTATCCACATGCCGTAACACTGCAACAGGGCGTATCGGCCGTGACTCTTTGAAATGATGAAAAAAGCAGCTAAGCAGGGAAGATCCACCATGATTGTCGCTGATCTTGGGGTGATCGACTACGATACAGCTCTGGCCTATCAGTACGCACTCCACGAAAAAAGAGTCCATTCCCAGATAGATGACGCCATTCTCATTCTTGAACACCCCATGGTAATCACCATTGGAAAAAGCGGCACCGCTCAGGACCTCCTCTTATCGATCGAGGAACTCGCTGCAAAGGGCGTCCCTGTAAAATCCGTCGGAAGAGGCGGCAAGATCACCTGCCACTACCCCGGGCAGTTGGTCGCCTATCCTGTCATGGATTTGAACAGGTTCAACCTTGATATTCCGGGTTTTGTTTACAATCTCGAGGAGACCATCATTGCCGCGCTTGCCGACTTTGGGGTTAAGGGAGAACGGATAGAGAAACTGCGGGGAATTTTCGTGGGAGGAAACAAGATCGCTTCCATCGGGGTAGAGATCAAACAAGGTGTGAGCATGCACGGTATTTCTCTCAATGTTTTTAAAGAAAACGCCGGGTACAACTATTTCGTTCCCTGCGGAATAACAGACAGGGGAATCGAGCATCTTGAATGCATTGTCCCCTATGGTGCCCCTTTATCCATGGAGGGGGTGAAGCGCGCTTTTCTTTTGCACTTCAGACGCATTTTTGGTTATGCCGACATGGAGATGTTTTCCCTGCAGGAGCTGGAAAAACGTCATTTGTTGAGTTAATAAAATGGTCCTCAATATTACCGGCAGGTCGAAGGATATGCCTTCGAGCATCCTGGAAAAACCATCCTGGCTTAGAAAAAGACTTCCCTTAGATGCAATGACGCGGAAAGTGGAAGCAGACCTGTACGCCAGAGGGCTTCACACGATCTGTCAGGAGGGGTGCTGTCCAAATCAAGGGGAATGTTTCTCCAGGGGAGAAGCGTCTTTCCTTATCATGGGGGAAATATGTACAAGAAACTGCAGATTCTGTGCTGTGAAGAGTGGAACACCGTCTCCACTTGACCCGGAAGAACCGGCCAGACTCGCCGAAGAAATAGCCGAGCTTGGACTGAACTATGTGGTCGTCACCTCGGTAACCCGGGATGACCTTCCGGATGGAGGGGCGTCGCATTTCGCCCGTGTCGTCGAATCCGTAAGGACGCACTGTCCTGGCGTTGGCATCGAAGTGCTGATCCCCGATTTCAGAGGTTCATCTCAGGCGCTGCAGACTGTGGTACAATCGTCTCCTGACGTTCTTAATCACAACCTGGAAACTGTTTCGCGCCTGTATAGAGATGTCCGTCCCCAGGCCAACTATCGTCAATCTTTGGGTGTATTGAAACAGGCGAAGAAGATAGATCCTAAGATGATCACCAAATCAGGATTCATGGTCGGCCTTGGGGAAAGTCGCGATGAGATTCTTGGGCTGATGGACGATATCCGGAAAACAGGGTGTGATATCCTTACCATCGGACAGTACCTGCAACCCAGCGTGAATCACTTCCCGGTGCGAGAATACATTTGTCCGGATGTCTTTGCCCAATACGCCCGTGAGGCCGAAAAAAGGGAGTTCCTGGGGGTTGTGTCTTCGCCTTTTGTACGAAGTTCCTACAGGGCGGGGGAGCTTTTTCGGAAGGTTGTCAGCTTAACTTCTACTCCAACATAAACAGATTATGATTTAATCAGCATTTTCATCAGGTACAAAGCGATCTGATGCCCGATATCGGGCAAAGAGGATTTTTGTTTCAGTTCTCTTTGTCACTTCCGCCAACGCTCCGAGGATCGGACGGGACATTGACGATCTTTCCATGAACCTAAAGAGCTCGGATTCATGGGGAAAGACGAATTTGCGGCATCTCCATTCTCTGATGCCACCGTTTTTGCTGTCTGTGTTTTTTCCCCTGTATCCTGAATTCCCGAAAAATTATACCTATGCCGGTGGCATGAAGCCCAGGATTTTATAAAGGTCTGCCTGTTTTTGCGTTATCTCTCCTACGAGCCAATTGCAAAAGTAACAATCAGGCCGAATTTACAGTCGTCGGCACATGACG
>DYLD01000392.1 GCA_020722315.1 Syntrophus aciditrophicus | reverse complement strand
CCCTCCGGATAAATCTTCAATGCCGCGATGCGAAAGTCGTTTCCGTCCTTCTCATAGATAGCTGCGTAGCTGTAGCCGGACAGTATCCTTTTGATCGCATCCTCGAGGGGTTCTCTGTCGATTTGCAGGGTCAGCCGGTCCGCCTTCGTCTGAAATCCTTTTGCTATGAAAATGTCCACGCCGGCCGTCCGGGCGATGGTTTCCAGCAGTTCGCCGACGGTTGCTTTATTCGCGTCGAGCGTCAGATTTCCGTTCTCGTATTTGACGCCGGGACGGATGACGGCCTCGGCGCCGCCGGCCGCGATCAAAAGGAAAGCGGCTGTCAGAAAGGTGAAAATATAGCGTGTCAAATGTTTCTTAGCGCACATAACTGCATCATTTTTTCGGGTTATAAAAAGAATCGAACCTTGTCCGCCGGGAAAAATCCCTGAAACGGGCAAACCCGCGGCAACCGATACATGGCCGCGGCGTTCCGCCTTACGCTGTTGCGGAAAGCGGAGGTGGGGTCAGAGGAATGGGATTTATTGACTTGTAAAGAAAGGGTGTTGCCCCCGGCACCGGGCCGGATTCGGATATACACGCCACACCGGCTATCGTAGCCAGCACCGCTGGCGTCTGCTGAAATTCGTCTATCGTGGCATGATGCCGGTCGGCCTTCAGCATTTTTTGAAATCCGGCTGCGGTTGTAAGGGAAATGAGTGCATTTTCAACATGTTGTTTGAAAAGAGCGGGATTATCAGCGCTGCGGGCCACCCCCTGAACGCTGACGATTGCATCGACAAGATCGACCCGCCGGTCAAGGTTGACGTCGCCCCGGAACACGGGGAAAGCCGTGGCCAGAAGCGCCAGCGCGAGCGTAATGTGCAGTATGTTTTTTAATGTCCGCATGTTGTGGTGTCCGCGAGACGGATCTTGTATCCACCGCCCTGCTCGGGCAATTTTTCGAAAAAGACGGTTTCGTTTATAAACCATATTTGATCAATAGTCAAGCTTTTTTTCGCCAGTGGCCTTCGATTTCTCAGGCCGTCATTTTTTTTGCGGCATCCTGGATGGCCTGCCCCCTGCGCTCGATATAAAGAGACCTTTATCCCCCAACATTGAAATACCTCTCCGAATGGGCCGATATTCTCTCCACGCTGTCCAAAAGCGGCGGCGCC
>DYLD01000009.1 GCA_020722315.1 Syntrophus aciditrophicus | reverse complement strand
TTGGTGAAATAACGAACATGATCTCGGGTGTAGCGCGCAATTTCATGGAAAAAGATGGAGTAAGGGCCTTTGCGGCGATTCCGACCGTGGTTTACGGGAAGAATCACACGATAACAACGATATACAGTATCCCGAGCATCATCATACCGTTTTCCACCCCGTCGGGTCCGTTTTTTGTAGATGTCTGCCTCAAAACAACACTGAAGGAGGAAAGAAAAGCGGAGAATTATCGTGTAATAAACGTAAAAACGGCGGTGGGCGCGGCTCCGCAACAACCAGCCGAAGACAGACAAAAAGGTGTTTCGGAGCCGGAAGACATCGATAGGGGTGCGCTGCTGAGAAATCAACTCCAGAAAGCTAAAGCGCAAAGAGATGAAATCGAGCAATCACTTGCCGCAAACCCGTTTATGGAACTGGCGAAAAGAAGGATGCTGAAAAACCGGCTGATTGAACTCGATACGACCATAAGGCGTCTGAAACTCGATATTTCCACATGGAGTATGCTCTCCAAAATGACTCCGGAAGAAAAATTTACATTAAAATTATCAAAGCCGCCACAGCCGGCCGGCACGAAAAAAGAAGGGGCTACGCCATGAACCCGTAACCCCCTTGATATTATTGGTAGGCGGTGCTGGGATTGAACCAGCGACTTCTACCGTGTGAAGGTAGCACTCTCCCTCTGAGTTAACCGCCCGGATGAAAATGGCGTATATCCCAAAGAAACTTCGTTTTCAAGGAAAAAATCGGAGGCTACCGACTCTCTTTCCGGTCATCCTGTTGTTTCCCCCTCTGCTACGCTCCGGAGGGAACGTGGCTTGAACGTCAGCGAACCAGACAAGAGCCTACAACATCTCGTAGATACCTGCCGCTCCCATGCCGCCACCGATGCACATTGAGACGATCCCCCTTTTGGATTTCCTTCGTTTCATTTCGTGCAACAATTGCGCGGTCAGCTTCGCGCCGGTGCACCCAAGGGGATGGCCGAGTGCGATCGCACCACCGTTCGGATTGACGTCACCGGCCTTATAGCGATCCTCAAGTCCGAGCTGACGGATCGAATAAAGACACTGGGAGGCAAATGCCTCGTTGATCTCGAAAACATCGATGTCTTTTGTCGTAAGCCCTGCCATTTTAAGAACCTTGGGAATCGCATAGGAAGGTCCGACACCCATCTCTTCCGGTCTATTTCCGGCTACTGCGTAATAAGCCAGCCTTGCAATAGGCTTTACGCCGATCTCTTTGGCCTTTTCCGGCGTCATCAGCAGTGAAAAGGCGGCGCCGTCCGTCATCTGGGATGAGTTCGCCGCTGTCACATTGCCGCCTTGTTTAAACGGAGACTTAAGCTTTGCCATATCCTCAAGCTTAGAAGGCCAGCGAACACCGTCATCGGTATCGAAAACAAACTTTTCTTTGATCCTTTTGCCATTTTTTGAAATCGTGTAACGGGTAGCCATTACCGGAATGGTTTCCTCTTTAAATTTCCCGGCCTTGATCGCCTCATAGGCGCGGCGATTGCTCTCGAGCCCAAATTTATCCATGTCTTCCCGCGAAATTTTATAGTCGGCAGCGACATTCTCCGCGGTAATTCCCATCGAAACATAAACATTCGGCATCCCTGCATCAAAGTCCCAGTCAGGGTTGGGACGGAGAATAGACCCGCCCATCGGGATATGTGTCATCGTTTCAACACCGCCGGCAATAATGACATCTGACCACCCGGCGCGGATCTTGGCCGTCGCGTCCGCTATGGCCTGAATACCTGAGGAGCAAAAACGGTTAACCGTCATCCCCGATGTCGTTACGGGCAGTCCAGCGCCTACTGAAAGAACACGACCGAGATTCATCCCCTGTTCGGCCTCTGGAAAGGCGCAGCCGACAATAATATCGTCCACATCTTCAGGCTTCAGTTGAGGAACCCGCGCCAAAAGACCCTTTAAAACCTGTATTGCATAATCGTCAGCCCTTGTATAGGCAAGACCTCCGCGTTTATAGCGCGCTCCGGCGCTTCTCACCGATTCAACAATCACTGCATCGCTCATGATACTCCTCCTTTTCTAAATGGCCTCTTATTGCCATAGCAAGAAACCGAATCAAAACAATCCTGCGTCAGCATGCTCCCCTGTCTTTTTAGTTGCGCAACGGCTTGCCAGTATTGAGCATGTACATAATTCTATCCTGCGTTTTCTTCTCGCCGCACAGGCTTAAGAAGGATTCCTTCTCCAGATCGAGAAGCTCTTTTTCCGAAACAAAGGTTCCTTCGGCGCAATCACCTCCGGAGAGTATGTACGCAACCTTGCGTGCCACATGCATGTCGTATTCAGACATATAATTACCATGAAGCATGTTGTAAAACATCGCCTCAGCCAATCCCCTCAAGTTTTCTCCCATGACCGGAATCAAAACAGGGAAAGGTTTTCTATAGAATTTTTGAAGACCCAGAACCATCTGTTTTGCGTTCCAGATATGTTGATCCCTTGAAAGACTGATATTCTCAGTCTTCCTGATATAGCCCAATTCCATAGCCTCCGCGGCGCTTGTTGAAACCTTTGCCATTGCAATATTTTCCAAGGCCTTCATATACAGGTGTTGCATATTCTGCCCTGCTTCAACAACCCCTTCGGGAAGACCTTCCGTCATCCTCAGCGCCAGTTCCTTGCACCCCCCTCCGGCAGGGATCAGGCCGACTCCCACCTCAACAAGGCCCATATAGGTTTCGCCATGGGGAAGACATTTTACGCCATGCATCGCCATCTCGCAGCCGCCTCCGAGGGCCAGTCCCGCCGGGGCGGTAACGACCGGTTTGGAAAGGTATTTCATGCGCATATTGGCCGTTTGCAGAGCGTCAACCTGCTGTTCTAAAAGATCCCAGTCGCCTTTCTGGGCAGCCATGAGGACCTTAAAGATATTCGCCCCCGCCGAAAAGTTTACGCCATGATTTCCTACGACCATGCCGACAAAGTCCTTTTCAACGATATCGCAGCTCTTTTGAATCATCTCGATCATGCCATCGTCAATCGCGTTCATCTTGGTGTGAAATTCAAGGCAGGCAACGCCGTCGCCAATATCAACCAGCGACGCGCTGCCGTTTCCGGCAACCTTTTTATTTTGCGATTTCAGATCAGAGAGAACGATAATCCGCGAGTCTGTTTCGAGTTTGACGTAATCCTTTTTGCTAAAATCATAGTAGTACCGGCCGTCTTCTTTCTGAAGGTAAAAGGTCTCAAATTTCTTTTTCAGCATCTCCTGAACCTTTTCGGGAACCTTCTTCTTGAGCTTTTTCATAACATCAACCGCTTCGCGCACGCCAACCGCGTCCCAGGTCTCAAAAGGCCCGAGCTGGTGGTTGTAACCCCATTTCATCGCGTTATCTATGCCGACGATCGTCTCCGATATTTCAGGAACACGGTTCGCCGCGTAAATGAAGTTATTGCAGAGATATTCCCTGGCCAGCTCCGCCGCAACATCGGCGCCGTTGAATATCTCTTTAATCATCGCCGCGGCTCCTTCATCGCTTTTCTTCAGCGCAGATGAGACCGATGCAAATCTTGGGCGACCAGCAGGTAAATACTCCATGGTGTTGTAATCAATAACCAATTTCACGCTTTTACCCCTGGCGTCTTTTGTTTTTTTGTAGAATCCCTGCTTGGTCTTGTTGCCGAGCCATTTTCGTTCGACCATCTTGTTCATGAAATCGGCCTGGACAAACATCTCGCGCATCTCATCGTCAGGGACGGCAGCATAGAGGTTCTTCATCACATTTTGCCCGGTATCGAGACCGACAATATCCAACGTTCCGAAGATGCCTGAACCTGGCCGCCCCAGAGCCTTGCTGATAATTGCGTCCAATTCATCAATCCTGAGGCTCTTTTCAAGCATCAGATGAACCGCATTGGAAATGTCGTAAGTGCCGATGCGGTTCCCGACAAAATTAGGAACGTCCTTGCTGATGACCACACCTTTCCCTAATATCGTCTCACAGAAATCGGTCATGAATCTAACAACCTCAGGTTTTGTTTCTTCTCCGGGGATGACTTCCAAAAGTTTCATGTACCTGGGAGGGTTAAAAAAATGCGTTCCCAAGAACTGCCCCTTGAGTTTCGGGCCGAAATTCGCCGAAATATCCCTCATTGGGATGCCAGACGTATTTGTAGTAACGATACAATCCGGCCTGACAATCTTTTCCACCTTCGAAAAAAGCTCCTGTTTGATCTTCAGGTTTTCGACAACAGCCTCTATCACCCAATCCACGTCGGCAAGCCAGTTCAGATTGTCATCGAAATTGCCGGTTTTGATCAGCGAGGCATTTTTCTTGGAAAAAAATGAGGCCGGCTTTGATTTTAATGCATTGGCAAGACCCGTTTGCGCAAAACGGTTCCTCCACTCCGGACTCTTTTCGGTCAGCCCCTTTGCCTTGTCGGCATCGGTCAATTCAAATGGGATAATATCCAGAAGCGCGCATTCAATGCCGGCATTGGTCAAATGCGCCGCGATCGCGGCGCCCATAACCCCGGCGCCAAGAACGGCGGCCTTTTTTATTTCGTATGCCATATCTTCCTCCTCTTATTTTTTTTGCCCAGGCCGATATTATGAACTACATCCATAATTAAATCGTGAGCCGATCAGCCAATTCCACGTTAGTCAACGTTAAGTTTTTTTATTTCGAATTCGGTACCATCTGTCCCTTAACAGGTAAACGATTCCTCCGCCATTTCAAACGCAACCTTTTCCTCCGTTTTGATCGCTTCGCAGCGCGCCTTCACTGTCGAAAGAACCTCAACCGCAAAAAATTTTGCAGAGGCGATTTTGCCGTTATAGAACGCAACATCCGGATTTTGGCGGACAAGCGCCCTCTGTTTGGCCTTTGAGCCCTCTGCGCCTTTTTCCTCGTAAATTGTTTTCAGTTTTTCAGCGGAAATCCTCGCGGCCTGCATGAGAAAATGGCCGACAAGAACGTCCCCGAAAATTTGAAGATACGAAGACGCGTACAAAAGGGGAATGATGAAACTCGAAGACTTGCCATATTGAGCGAATGACATCGTAAGATCGACAAGAGCGTTGTACGACTCTTCCAGTTTCTGTGCGTAGGTCTTCAATTCCTCGACCGCCTTCGCTTTTGCAATATCCGCGGCAATCTCACCAAACAGGTTCATAATGTTCATGCCCTTATTCTGGGCGAGTTTACGGCCGACGAGATCCAGCGACTGAATGCCGTTGGTTCCCTCATAAACTGTTGCGATCTTGCAATCCCGAAGGTACTGTTCTACCGGATATTCCTGGCAGTACCCGTAACCGCCGTAGACGTCAATCGCCGTCGAGCAGATTTCCATTCCCTTGTCCGACGAGTACGCCTTACAGATCGGCGTCAAAAGTTCTACGAATCCACCCCATTTATCCTTTTCATCAGGCTTCGCCTTGGCCATGTCCATGCAATAGGCGGTAAAGTAGTTCATTGCCCTGATACCTTCGACATGGGACTTCATCCAGAGAAGATCCCTGCGAACGTCGGGGTGCTGTATGATCGGAACCGGTTTGGCATCTGGGTTTTTCTTCTCCCATACCAGTATGCTCTGAACTCTCTCCTTTGCATACGAAATCGCGTGCTCCAGAGCGACGGAAGAAAGGCTCAGACCCTGCAGCCCCACACTGAGACGGGCCTCGTTCATCATCAAAAACATGATCTTCATGCCTTCCTGTTCGTTGCCGAGCAGTTCCCCGATGCATTTTCCTTCATCACCAAAATTGAGGGTGCAGGTGGGCGAACCGTGAATACCCATCTTGTGCTCGATATTGCCGGTATGAACATCGTTCAGTTCACCGATGCTTCCATCGGCGTTCACGCGGAATTTCGGTACGATAAAGATAGAAATACCGCTCGTGCCGGGAGGGTCTCCTTCAATCCTTGCTAGCACCGGATGGATGATGTTTTCGGTAACATCATGATCGCCAAAAGAGATGAATGATTTGGTGCCAGTTATGCTGAATGTGCCGTCAGGTAGTCTTTTTGCCGTTGTTTTCAGGGCCCCCACATCGCTTCCGGCCCCGGGTTCGGTCAGGCACATCGTACCCGCCCAGATGCCCGCGTACATCTTCTCCATGTATTTTTTCTTCTGTTCCTCTGTTCCGTATTCCTCAATCAGTTTCGCCGCGCCGTGGGTAAGACCGGGAAGCATCAAAAACGATACATTCGCGGCGCTGCATATCTCCTGTGCCGCCTCGTACAAAGCCACCGGTATTCCCTGACCGCCTACCTCGGGAGATTCGTTGGCTATCATCCACCCCCCTTCAATAAATTTTTTGTACGCGTCATGATAACCTTTGGGGACATAAACATTTCCGTCCTTGAAAGTGCACCCTTCCCTGTCGGCCTCGACATAGGTGGGAAGAAGCACGTTGACCGCGATCTTTTCGGCTTCGGAGAGAATCATCAATGCATCATCCTTTGAAAAATCCTTGAATGCTTCCGTTTCGAACAGTTTTTGTATCTCCAACTGTTCGAAAAGAATGAACTGCTGATCTCTCCCATTAACCAGTAAATTACTCATAGACTGCCTCCTTTTTTTTGAGATAAATTCTGTCCCGTTGCGCCCGCTAAATCTTCTGGTTGACCTTCAGACCCCGTATGAATGTATCCATGCCTTCCTTGATGGTGTTCCTGATCAGCTCGGCCCTTTTTTCTTCGTTGCTTGTAAAGATGTAGAGAGAAATAATTCCGTTCAACATCCCCCATATCGCATTCCGCTTGGCGTGGAAATGTATATCGGGGTTAAACTCGCCGGACTTGATACCGTATTCGAGTATGCTATCTATAATATTGATTGTTTTATTCGTGGTTTTTATCGACTCTTTATAAAGATCGGCCGGCAGATTCATTTCGGCCGCATGAATCATGAAATTCATCAGACTTCTGAAGACTTCGCTGTCGTGGAGAAAGAAATCGATATAAATCTCTGCAAAACGCATCAATGCCTCAGAGGCACTGGAGGATTCTTCAATCAGATCCGCAAAGCGTTCGTGAAATTTTCCAATATCGCCGAGAAGGATATGGGCGTAAATTTCTTCTTTACTCTTATAATGGAGGTAGATCGCGCCCTTGCTGAGTTCAGCCCTCTTTGCAATACTCTCTACTGTTACCGATTTAAAACCCTTTTCGAAGAACAATCGTCGTGCGGCCCTGATGATTGCGTTCTTTCGGTTTTCGCGTTCCCTTTTTCTTCGTTCTTCAAGTCCCACGTTCAGCACCTTTAACATAGGTTTTTTGAATCATTTCTTCCGGAAACGGTGCGTTGGAGAAAAATGGCACAGATGAACCCCGCCGGCCCAATCGAAGCGCTCATGAATGTCAACCATGCACTGAATCAAAAATCAAAAAAATTCGCATAGGCCGCGAAAGCTGTACCGCCCTATGTTGCTGACCGACGGTCATTATATGACCAATGGTCATTAATCTGCGCCCTACCCTATTATTTTTTTTCTGTCAAGAAAAAATATTGACCGAGACACGAGAAAATAACGAATCCTGCGGAGTGCCTTTCGGGTGTAACAAAAACGGCTTGACAGATTCTCTTTTCGCTCATATAGGTTTTTTCACGAGTATCTTTTTCGCCAGACGATAACATTCATCTACGGGGGTATAACGATGGGAATAAAAACATACGACGAGTATCTGGAACGCCTGAAGAAGATGAAAAGGAACCTCTACATTGGCGGCAGCAGATGCGATCGGATGGACGAGCGGCTTGCCGGACAACTACGTGTTATCCGAGAAACTTACGACCGTGCAAATGATCCCGAGTGGGATGGTCTGGCGACCGCGGTATCCCATCTGACCGGGGAGAAGATAAATCGTTTTACGCATATCCATCAAAGCGTAGATGATCTCTTGAAAAAGCAACTTATGACCAAGCTTATCTGTCACAGAGTCGGGGGCTGCATTATGAGATGCATGGGGATAGATTCGATGAATGCCCTTTCGGTAGTCACCTATGAAATGGATCAGATGCTTGGTACCGATGTCAATCAAAACTTCCTTAAATATCTAAGATACTGGCAGGATAACGATATAACCGCCAACTGCGCTCAGACTGATGTTAAAGGAAACAGAGTCAAAAGACCCCATGAGCAGGAAGATCCCGATCTTTACCTTAGGATTGTCGAAAGCAGACCGGACGGGATTGTTGTCAGAGGGGCCAAGATTGATAATACGACGGCCCCTGTAAGTGATGAGATCATCGCGATACCGACCAGATTTATGTCCGATAAAGACAGCGACTATGCCGTCGCGTTTGCGGTGCCGGCTGATTGGGATGGCGTAAAAATGCTTGTCAGACCTGCCTACAACCATAAACGAAAATACCTGCCGGCTCCGATCGCGGAAATAGGGGATGCCGAGTCATACACTATCTTTGACGATGTTTTCGTGCCCAGAGAGCGGGTTTTCCTTGACGGAAAGGGTGATCCGCGACAGACACCTTTTGCCGGTTTCCTCGCGTTACTTTTTGCCCATTTCCACAGACACTCCTACACCGGATGCAAACCTGCGACATCGGAAGTTCTGGCCAGTGCCGCATCACTTGTAGCGGAATACAATGGCATAGAAAAAGAGGATCATGTTCGGGAAAAGATATCGCATATCATCGGCGTCGCGGAACTTGTCTTTGCCGCGGGCCAGATGAGTGCCCATCGTGCCGAGAAATCCGCCTCGGGGACCTATATACCCGATGAGGTTTTGACAAACGCCGGCAGGAGACTGGCAGGCGAAGAAATTTACAACGAGTTCAAAATCGTTGCGGATCTTGCCGGGGGTTTATGTGCAACGATGCCTTTTGAGGAGGAATTTTTCTCCGACGAAACAGGGAAACTTGCGAACAAATACCTGATGAGAAATCCCAAGATAACGGCCGAAAACCAGCACAGGTGTTTCCGTGGTCTGGAGAATATGCTGGTTTCAGAACTGGCGGGTGTTTCACAGGTGGCGGGGTTGCACGGCGGAGGATCGCCTCAGATGGAAACGATCACGATGATGTCGAGATACGACCTCGAAAACCTGAAGAGCATTGCCAAGTATCTCTTCGGCATACAGAAAGACCTTCCCAGATACGAAAGGGAAACGGTAACGCCGCGTAAGATGCTCGAAAAGTTTCAGAAGCTCTACGGGCCTTTGAAAAAATGATGGTTTTTAGGCAGGCATGAAAAAGCTTCCTGAGGGCAGATGAAGCCGTCTTTGCGGCTACTGCAAGCTGTTCATGTTATTATCATATTATCACTTGACAAAAATTTCTTTGTGATTATATTTAAGGCAAGTTAAATTTATTAGTAAAACAGAAAGTACCTGAGACAGGGTTCCTTCGAGCAATAACGTGACAGATCCTTTAAAGAGTAACCTGAACAGAATTGGAGCAGAAGGTTTGGCTGATCTAGAAAAATAAAATGACCACCTCGTCAAGATCATTTTGATGATGGGAGAGAAGAAATGAGAAAAAGATACTTTCTTCCACAGCTTATCAAAAGGTTCTTGAGTCCACTATTCAGCACGTCATACGACGATCGCGCTCCCCCGGTGAAAACTAATCATAACTGCATTACAAAATAGACAAAAGGCTCTTTTGGCATGCTGGAGTTGTTTGGTTAATTGCCGCAATGTTAATTCCAATCATATGCAGAAGAGACTTTAGGTTAAAACCGGGGAGGTTTTTCCTCGGTCATTGATTATTAAGGAGGTCTATTATGAATACACAAAGGACACTTAGCTGGTTGGTTGCCATCGTGGGGCTCTGGGAACTGATAGCTGCTTTTGTTTTGGGTTATTCGACGACCTCGACCGCGATGTGGAATGCGGTTATCATCGGCCTGGCACTGATCATTTTGGGTATCTGGGCTGCCGTTTCGAAAGCGGAAACGACCGACAAAACACTGGACTGGATTAACCTCATTTTGGGCGTTTGGCTGATCATTTCGCCTTTTCTGCTCGGGTACACGGCAGTAGCGGCCGCGGTGTGGAACGATGTGATTGTGGGGCTAGTCGTGGTTGTTCTGACCGCATGGGGCGTGTATGCAATAGGTCATCAGCCCCATATCACATCTCCTAAAACCACCTAACGATTGCGTCTGCCGCAAAACGCAATTCTCTGATAAATCCCGGTCACCCGGTGGCCGGGATTTGTTTTTTTACGATCCCTGGATAGATTTTTCTGACGCTCTTCTACCCGCAAAATGGATCACTCGATAAACAGGTCCATGCTACACCCCTTTTCAGTCATTTGCGTGTTCCACCCAAAAAAGGCTTGACAACAACCAGAAATATGTATAGTTCGCCAGAGCAAACATGGTGTGAAGCGATTCGATCGTTTGTCTCAACATGGCAAATATTCAAAAGGAGGATCAGATGAATATCTTTGAAAACGCGTATATTCCATACAACGGTTATTACTCCACACCTTTTACTCGTTGGCAGGGGGCCATGCAAAACGAAAATGCGATAGAGCTTGCCGGAAAGACGGCGAGAAAGTGGCTTCTCGAGAAAAAGCAGATTGATCCTGCGGTTCTCGATTATCTCTACTTTGGAATTACCATCACTCAGCCTTCTCTCTTCTACAGCCACACTTGGGCGGCGGGGATACTTACAGACAACAAAAAGAACCTGCCGGCGATCATGATCAACCAGGCCTGCACGACCTCCGCGACAGTTCTTCAATTGGCGGCGCTTGCCGTAGAGCAAGGTTCTATAGAAGTTGCATTCGGCCTTATGGCCGACCGCTGTTCCAATGGCGCGCATACGATATGGCCCAACCCGCTTGGTCCCGGCGCCGAGGTCATTTCTGAAAACTGGATGATGGACAATTTTAACAGGGATCCAAATGTTTTTCCGGCCACAAAAATGGTGCAGACGGCCGACAACGTAGCCAGAAGAGAAGGAATCACGAAAGAAGAGTGCGATGCGGTGACCCTGAGGCGCTATGAGCAGTATCAGATGGCTCTGGCTAACGACAGGGCTTTTCAGAAGCGGTATATGTTTCCGGCCGAGGTAAAGCTGTCCAAGAAAAAAACTATGCTTGTCGAAGAGGATGAAGGTGTAACGCCTACAACGGCGGAAGGCCTTGCCAAACTTCCTCCCGTCGAAAAGAACGGCGTTCATAGTTTCGGCGCACAGACCCATCCGGCTGACGGAAACTGCGGTTTCATCGTTACGACAAGAGATAGAGCAAAAGAATTCAGTGCTGATCCCAAGGTGGAAATTCAAATCGTTTCGTACGGTTTTTCCAGGGTTGAACCAGGTTTTATGGCTGCCGCCCCGGTGCCGGCGGCTCAGATGGCCCTTGCCAATGCAGGCCTCAAAATCAGCGACATGAAAACAATCAAAAGTCACAACCCATTTGCAACAAACGACGTGAATTTTGCAAAAAAAATGGGCAATGATGTGATGAAGATGAACAATTACGGATCATCCATTATTTACGGGCATCCGCAGGCGCCGACGGCCGGAAGGATCATCGCGGAAATGCTGGAAGAAACCGTTATGCTCGGCGGGGGATACTGTCTCTGGGCCGGCTGCGCGGCAGGCGATAGCGGCGCATCGATGATATTTAAAGTAAGCTGATTTGTGATGGTTGGTCGGGGCGGCAGGATTTGAACCTGCGACATCCTGCTCCCAAAGCAGGCGCGCTACCGGGCTGCGCTACGCCCCGTTTAGCCAGTTGGATTCGTGCAGTTCTTTTTTTAATTGAATAAACGCCTGTGCGCGGTGGCTGAGCGTGTTTTTAACGTCGGGTGGAAGCTGGGCCGCCGTTTTGCGTTGATCAGGAACATAAAAGACGGGGTCATAACCGAATCCTCCCCGGCCCACCGGCCTTTCCGCAATAAATCCGTTCCATTGTCCTTCAAAATCTCTGCATCGGCCCTCTTTCGTGCAGATCACAAGCACACACCTGAAGGAAGCCCCTCTCTTTTCAAAGGGTATCCCTTTCATTTCGCCTAAAAGTTTTGCAATATTCTGCCGATCATCCGCCTTCTCGCCCGCGTAACGGGCCGAGTATATACCGGGAGCACCGCCTAAGGCCTCGACTTCAAGACCCGAATCATCGGCCAGGGCAATTTCCCCGGTTGCATGAGCAACAGTTTTTGCCTTTTTGAGCGCGTTTTCGTAGAAGCTGTTTCCGTCTTCCACAATATCGGGACAGTCCGGAAAATCATATAAAGAAAGAAGAGTCACATTGACGCCGGCAAACATTTCCTTGATTTCGTTGATTTTAGCAATGTTTTTCGAAGCGATCACAATCTTTTTCACGCTGTCAGCCTGTGGCGGCACGATCGTGTCATCGCGGTTTACGCGAGTAATCCCGAAGGCCTTTGACGATAGCTTTTGCAATCTCACGCTGATTTTTCTCGTTCGACAAGCGTTTACGATCGAGTGGATTTGTCGCAAAACCGATTTCCAAAATCAGCGCGGGGATATTGACGTCCTCGAGTAAAGGGCATTGGGCATTCCTCAAACCCCGTCCTCTTCGAGGGAAAACCGTTTCCAGCGAGGTCTGAAGACTCTGAAAAAGGAGAACGGACTCATTCAAGGACTTGTTTTGCAGCATATCCGTGACGATGGCCTTCGAGTTCCCGGCTCCGTTTTCTGTTTTTCCAAATCCGGGAAAGTAGGCTTCGTATCCGTTTGCCTTATTGGAAAAACCGGCATTGATATGCAGGCTCAACAGGCATCGGGCGTTAATCGCGTGCACGGATTGTACCCGTTCACCGAAAGACATATCTGCATCGGAATCACGTGTCAGGTGAATTCGAATGTCCCCCACCTTTTTTGCTTCTTCGCGAATAAGACGCGCCAGTTTCAGCGTCAAATCCTTCTCGTAAAGGGAATTATAAACAACGCCGGTGTCAGATCCTCCGTGCGCAGGATCAAGCAACACAACAAACGGACCGGATTGGGCATGGACCACAACAGGAACCGACATCAAAAAAAAGAGAATCAGCGCGATGGATATCTTTCGCATAAAACACCATGTTTTTGGAGAGCTTCAACCGCCAGAGCCGTTCCCGGGAAGCCAGGTTAATTAAAGCAGGCGTGTCATACAGCAAAATCAGGTTAAAATCAAAGTCAAAAATTTACCGTGCTAAGTTCAAGACGGTTTTACCCTTTCCGCAGAAATAATGCCCCGTACTCTTTTAACAGCATCCACAACGTCTTTAAATTGGTTCAAGTTGCCAACATTCAGTCCAAAAAAACAGGTAACGGTGTTGTTACTATTGTTGGTCGTCACATCCGCACTCTCGATATTGACATCCTGCGCCGAAATAGCGGAGCTTATTGCTGCAAGCACCCCTTTGCTGTCATGACATACAACCTTCATATCCACCTGATAGTCTTTTTTGTCCTTTATGTTCCAGTGGACATTGACGAGCCTTTCCGGATCCATATCCCGTACATGGGGACAAGAAGTCGTATGAACAATAACCCCTCTTCCCCGCGAAATATAACCGATGATCTCGTCCCCCGGTATCGGATGGCAACATTTGGCAAAGCGGATCATGATATCGTCCAAACCGGTCAATGAAACGCCGATTTCTTCCCCGGGACGATCTTTCCTCGGTTTTTTTTCTACGACCTCGTCTTTCTTTTCCTCCCCTTCACCAACGAAATGTCGAACGATATGTTTCGGAGAAATTCTCCCGTATCCTATGGAAGAAAGAAGATCCTCAAACGAGGAAAGATGCAGTTCCTTCATTATCTGCTGCATTTCGACTGATTTGGATGCCGTGCCTAACTTTAAATTATGTTTTTTAAACTCTTTTTCGAGCAGATCCTGCCCCAGAGAAAGGCTTTTCTCAAGCTCCTCTGTTTTTACCCAGTTGCGGATTTTTGACAACGCCTTGGATGTAACTGCGTATTTCAGCCAGTCTTTACTCGGATGATGACCGGCCTGTGTTATAATCTCGACACTGTCGCCGTTTTGCAACTGGTATTTCAGTGGAACGATGGCTCGATTGACCTTCGCGCCAATACATGTATGTCCCACATCGGTATGGATGCTGTAGGCAAAATCAATCGGAGTAGCTCCCTTGGGAAAGGCCTTTACCTCCCCCTTCGGCGTGAACACATAAACTTCTTCGGGGAACAGGGCTATTTTCAGGCTTGACATGAACTCACGCGGGTTTTGAACCTCCTGTTGGATGTCAAGCAGATCCCGGAGCCTTTTTATCTCTTCGTCGTCCTTTGAAATCTCCCTACCCTCTTTATAAAGCCAATGGGCGGCTATACCGTCCTCCGCCCATTCGTGCATGGCCTGCGTCCTTATCTGTATCTCGACCCGTTCACCCGACGGCCCTATCACGGTGGTATGCAGCGATTGGTAGTGGTTGGCCTTCGGCATCGCAATGTAGTCCTTGAATCTGCCGGGGACCGGCTTCCAAAGGGCGTGAATCATGCTCAGGGCTTCATAACAGTCCTTGACGTTGTCTGAATCAAGGATAATCCGAAAGGCGGTCAGGTCGTACACCTCGTCAAAATCAATGTTCTGCTCTTTCATCTTCTGGTAGATGCTGTAAAAATGTTTGGCTCTACCCTCTACCCTGCCTTTGATGTTTGACCTTTCCATTTCACGTTGAATAATCTGTTTGACCTGATTTGTATATTCCCTTCGCTTATCCTGTTTTTTCGCCACCCTTCTGGCCAGTTCGCTGTAGGCGTCAAAATCAAGAAAGCGAAAGGAAAGGTCCTCCAGTTCCGTTTTCATCCAGTTTATCCCCAGTCGATTCGCAAGCGGGGCGTATAGGTCAAGCGTTTCCTGTGCAATCAGAAGCTGCTTTTCCTGCGGCTGGAATTGCAATGTCCGCATGTTATGAAGCCTATCGGCGAGTTTAACCATCAGAATGCGGATGTCCGTGGACATGGCCAGTATCATCTTGCGGTAATTTTCGGCCTTTCGCTTTTCCTTGCTTTCAAACGTGATTTTTCCGATCTTGGTCAGACCATCCACGAGGAATGCGACGTCTTTTCCGAAGTTTTCCTCGATTTGATCCAGCGTTGTCAGCGTGTCCTCGACCGTGTCATGCAACAATCCCGTCACAAGGGTGGCGACATCGAGTTTCATGTCTGCTAGAATCCCGCAGACTTCCATTGGGTGCGTCAAATAAGGCTCGCCGGAAAGGCGTATCTGTCCCTGATGAACTGCGGCCGTAAAAACGTAGGCCTTCTCAATCATTGCCATCTGATCGGGCGAAAGATAGGATTGAACCTTATCAAGAATGTCGTTTATGCGAAGCATAGGGACTCGTCCCTTATTTGGCAACGATAAAGGGCGCGACAAAAAAACCTCTCCTGAATCGAAAAGTCCATTTCAAATATCACTTTTGACTGTCAATAACTGTTTGCAAAAACCCGGCGGCCCTTTCAATCGGCACAACGGTAACCTCCCCCGAACGTCTGTCTTTTATCTCTAGAGTACCTTCGGCCAGCCTCTTGGGGCCGATTGTGACTCTGTAGGGTATGCCGATCAAATCGGCGTCGTTAAACTTGACGCCTACCCTTTCGTCACGGTCATCGTAGATTGTTTCAATGCCTCTCTCGAGAAGCTGTCCGTAAAGCTTGTCGGCGGCGGACGCTATGTTTTTTTCTTTCAGGTTAACAGGTACGATAATGACATGGTACGGGGCAAGGACAAGCGGCCAGATAATCCCGTTTTCATCATGGTTCTGCTCGATAACCGCGGCAACCGTCCGACCGATCCCTATACCGTAGCATCCCATGATCATCGTCTTCTCTTTTCCATCCCTGTCGAGAAAAACAGCCTTCATTGCCTTGCTGTATTTGGTGCCCAACTTGAATACATGTCCGACCTCGATACCGCGGGCAATCGTGATTTTACCGCCGCATTTCGGACACGGATCATCCTGTCTTATCATCCTCAGATCGGCAAACTCGTCAACTCGAAAATCCCTGCCGATTTTCACATGGCGGAGGTGGAAATCATCACGGTTTGCACCCATAACGACGTCGTTCATCCCCAACAATGAATAATCGGCAATGATCCGGGCTTTGATACCTACCGCACCGGCAAAGCCTTTTGAGGCACCGGAGGCTGCCCTGATCATTTCCTCGTCGGCAAGCTCAAGAAAATTGCAGTGGAGGTAATTCTTCAGTTTAATCTCATTGATCTCATGGTCTCCCCGGACGAGAACGGCAACGGGCCGTCCGTCCGCTGAAAAAACAAGGGTTTTTACGATTTCTGACGGCTTGATTTGCAAAAAGCGGCAGAGGTCTTCGATGCTCTTTACCGAAGGGGTGTAAACCTCTTCCATTGGTTCAACGGTGTCGGCTGCTTCGTTTACCTGCGGACGGGCCACTTCCGCCTTTTCCAGATTTGCCGCATAGTCGCAGGAACTGCAGTAGCATACGGCATCTTCCCCTGAATCGGCCATGACCATGAATTCGTGGGAATAACTGCCGCCTATGCTTCCCGAATCGGCTTCGACAGGCCTGAATCTCATGCCGCACCGGGAAAATATCCGCATGTAGGCATCATACATCTTTTTGTAACTTATCTCGCTGTGTTGTTCATCCTCATCAAAACTGTACGCGTCTTTCATGCCGAATTCACGCGCCCGCATCACGCCGAAACGGGGTCTTATTTCATCCCTGAATTTTGTCTGAATCTGAAAGAGAATCTTTGGAAGCTGACGGTAGGTCTTTATTTCGTTTCGTACGAGGTCGGTTATTACCTCTTCATGGGTCGGTCCAAGACAGCATTCGCGGTCATGCCTGTCGCGAAATCGGAGCAGCTCTTTGCCGTAGTAAAGCCAGCGCCCTGATTCCTGCCATAGTTCTGAAGGCTGCACGATCGGAAGAAAGACCTCTTCCGCACCCGCATGGGTCATCTCTTCCCGGACAATCTGTTCAAATTTCCGGATGACGCGGTAGCCGAGAGGAAGGTAGGAATATACCCCGCTCGTAAGTTTTCTTATCATGCCGGCCCGGATCATCAGTTGATGACTGACCAGCTCCGCGTCGGAAGGAACCTCCCGTGTGGTCGGCAGAAACATCTGCGAATAACGCATCGTCTATCCTCATTGCGAAATTTTATACATTTTCCCCCGTCATCAAGCGTATTTCATTAAGAAGCACGGGAATAAATTCTTCTTCTTTTATTTTTCTTACGATCTTGCCCTTTTTAAAAAGGACACCGGATCCCCTGCCGCCCGCAATGCCGATGTCCGCTTCTTTAGCCTCTCCAGGTCCGTTTACGACACAACCCATCAGTGCGATTTTGAGAGGCGTCTTCATACCTGCGAGCCTTTTTTCTACCTGCGAGACAAGCGAAAAAAGATCAATCTCGCATCTTCCGCAGGTCGGGCAGGAGATAATATCCGGACCGATGTTGCGGAGATTCAACGCACGGAGAATGCCAAACGCAACTTTTATCTCCTCGCGGGGGTCTCCGGTTATCGAAACCCGTATTGTGTCGCCGATACCCTCATACAGAAGCGCCCCGATGCCGATCGCCGATTTAACTGCCGACTGCATCAGCGTGCCTGCTTCGGTCACGCCGAGATGCAACGGATAGTCCGTCAAGGCCGAAATAGACCGGTAAGCCTCGATTGTCGTCGAAACATCGGACGACTTCAAAGAGAGCTTCATATCGGTGAATCCCATTTCTTCGAGAAGGTGGATGTTCCTCAGAGCGCTTTCGACAAGTGCCTGCGCCGTCGGCCCGCCGTGACGGGCCGCGATGTCTTTTTCAAGTGAACCCGAGTTCACTCCGATTCTGATCACCCTTTTGTTGTGTTTAGCGGCAGACACGATGCTGCGGATACCGTCAACCGGAATATTTCCGGGATTGATCCGTACCGCGTCGGCTCCGTAATTAATCGCCGCCACAGCAAGGTCATCGCGGAAATGTATATCAGCAATCAGGGGAATGTTGATTTTCGGTTTGATTTTCTTTATTGCGGCGGCTGCCTCTTCATCCGGCACGGCAACCCTGATGATTTCGCATCCGACCTTTTCCAACCCTCTAATTTGTTTGATTGTAGCACGTACATCGCGGGTATCGCAAGAGGTCATCGACTGAACAATAACCGGCGCGCCGCCTCCTATTTTTACACCTCCAATATCAACGCTCCTGGTTTTTTTTCGGGCTCCGCTCACATTTCATCCCCTGCCGCTAAGATAAAATTTTGGGATATCTCCAAAAAAATTTTTCATAACGGATTACCGAAGCTTCAACAAAGCCTCTCGTATTCTCTCTGTGCCTTTCTCAATTTGTTCCAGCGAGGTCGCATAGGAGAGCCGCAAATGATCGTCATGGCCGAAATCTGCCCCGGGGATTACGGCCACATTGGCCTGTTCAAGCAGATAAGACGCCATGTCGGAGGAGTTGTTTATTATCTTTCCGTTAAAACCCCGGCCGAAAAACGCGGCAATATTCGGGAAAACATAAAAGGCCCCCTGTGGGTTCATGCAACTGATTCCGGGTATCTCATTGAGCCTTTTTATAATAACATCCCTTCTTTTCTGGAATTCCCTTGCCCGCGCCTCGACACCCTCCTGAGGACCTCTCAACGCTTCCAGGGCCGCTTTCTGCGATATTGATGATGGATTGGATGTATTCTGGCTCTGGTATTTCGTAACAGCCGAAATAACATCCTCCGGGCCGGCCGCATATCCTATCCGCCATCCGGTCATCGAATAGCTTTTCGAAACCCCATTCACAATGATACAAATCTTTTTCATCTCTTCACTAAATGAGGCCATCGAATAAAATTTGTTATCGTCGTAAATGATTTTCTCGTAGATATCATCCGAGATAATTGTTACTTGATGACGAAGCAAAACTTCCGCAAGTTTTTCGAGCTCTCTATGGGTGTAACAAATTCCTGCGGGGTTTGACGGATAACTTATAATAATGCCGCGTGTACGGGACGTTATCGCGTCTTCCAGTTGGGAAGGCTGAAGCTTGAATCCATCGCTCGCATAGGTTTTGATTACAACGGGTTTGGCACCTGTCAAATAAACGATATCCGTATAGGAAACCCAATACGGCGAAGGAATCAATACCTCGTCCCCTTCTTCAAAGAGTACATGGGCAAGATTAAAAAGGGAGTGTTTCGCCCCGTTCGAGACGACGATCTGTGATCTGCTATAATCCAGTTGATGATCCCGCTTTAATTTGTCGATAATTGCATCCTTCAGTTCATCGATGCCGCCAACGGCGGTATATTTGGTGAACCCCGCTTTAATGGATGCTATTGCGGCATCCTTGATGTTATCCGGCGTTTCAAAGTCGGGCTCTCCGGCACCGAAACTGATGATGTCAAGACCCGAAGCCTTCAGCGCATTCGCCTTTGCCTGGATTGCCAGCGTCGGCGATGGCTTGATCAAATCCATTCTTTTGGCGAGCCTCATGTACGTTCCCCCTTTGCTGAATACAACTCGATCAATTTTGTGTTGACGATATCGGGAACAAGACCCTCGACGGAGCCCCCCATGCTGGCCGCCTCGTTGATGATCGTGGAACTGGTGTAGAACCACCGAAACCCTGTCATGAGAAACACCGTTTCAACATCGTGATAGAGACGACGGTTCATAAGCGCCAGCTGAAACTCGTATTCAAAATCTGAAAGGGCTCTCAGACCCCGGATAATCACATTTGCCTTGTGTTTTTTGAGATAGTCGACAACCAGTCCGTCAAAACTGTCAACACCTATGTTCTGGAAATCCTTGGTCGCTTCCCGGATCATTGTAAGCCTTTCCTCGAGGGAAAAGTGAGTCTTCTTGACAGGATTATGCGCTATCAGAATGATAACTTCGTCAAACATCCGCAGACTCCGCCTGATTATATCGATATGCCCATTCGTAATCGGGTCAAAGGAACCCGGATATACCGCAATCTTTTTCATACCCATCCCCTTTTGTCACAGTTAAACCCCGTCCTGTCCATCTGATCTGCCCGCACAAAAAAACGACAGAACCGTATCGCCGTAATGTCGCTGTTCTATCAACAGCAACGAAGCAGTTTGCCTTATCGTCTCCCTTTTGGAATGCTGGATAACAAAAGTCGCATCTTTTGCCAGCAATTCCTTCGGATTTATCAGGGCGAGCATATCTCCCACCATCCCCTGATTATAAGGCGGGTCGGCAAAGATGATATCGAATCTCCTGTTTTGGGAGACAAGCCTCTGTGTGCCCTTGAGGGCATCGCCTCTGATTACCTCGGCCCTGGAGGTAAAACCCATCTTTTTGATATTCTTTTTGAGTGCGTCCGCCGCCCGGGCATCTTTTTCAATGAACACCGTAGAAGCTGCGCCGCGGCTCAATGCCTCCAAACCGACCGCGCCGCTTCCGGCAAAGAGATCAAGAAAGGATTTTCCGCTCGCAGGAATGATATCAAAAAACGATTCCCGGACGCAATCGGTTGTAGGACGGATCAGAATTCCGTGCGGGACATAAACCGATCTTCCCCTGGCCTCTCCGCCGGTTATCCTCATAGGTACTGATTCGCCAGTATTTCGGCAATCTGGACGGCGTTCAACGCCGCGCCTTTTCTTATGTTATCCGAAACGATCCACATGTTAATTCCAGAAGGAATAGATTCGTCTTCGCGAATTCTGCCGACAAAGGTCTCATCCCGTCCAGCCGCATCAATTGCCAGAGGATATTTTTTTTCGGCCGGGTCATCAACAACCAAAACACCGGGAGCTTTGGAGAGAAGTTCTCGAACTTCCCTGGCCGTGATCTTTTTTTGGGTTTCGATGTTAACCGATTCTGAATGACCGTAAAAGACAGGAACTCGTACCGTCGTCGCAGTAACGGCTATTGTCTGATCGTTCAGGATTTTTTTTGTCTCGTTTACCATTTTCATCTCTTCTTTAGTGTATCCATTCTCCAGAAACACGTCAATTTGGGGCAGACAGTTGAAGGCTATTTGATGCGGATAAACCTTGACAACAGGATCCTGGAAGTTCAGCAGGGCCCTGGTTTGCTGTGAAAGTTCTTCAATTGCCTTTTTGCCGGTTCCGGAGACGGCCTGATACGTCGAAACGACGATCCTTTTGATGCGAACCGCGTCATGGATCGGCTTAAGGGCAACGACCATCTGTATCGTTGAACAATTGGGATTGGCAATGATTCCCTTGTTCTTGTAAAGCGCGATTGCCTCCGGGTTAACCTCCGGAACAACCAGCGGAATATCGGGAACCATACGGAACGCACTTGTGTTGTCGATGACAATGCAACCGGCTGCCGCTGCTATCGGCGCAAATTTTTCGCTGACACTTCCCCCGGCAGAAAAGAGCCCGATTTCAATTCCGTTAAAGGAATCCTCGTTCAGCACATCAACGGGAATCGTTTTCCCTCTGAAGGTAAGTTCCCTTCCGATCGACCTTTCCGACGCGAGAAGTTTCAGTTTTTTTACTGGAAAATCACGCTGTTCCAAAACCTTGACCATCTCATTTCCAACCGCGCCTGTTGCACCCACAACGGCAACGTTGTAGCCTTTCATAAATCCCTCCTAAAATGGAATTACATATTTAAAAACACTCTACAAGACCTTTAAAAAAACGCCGCCTTTCTAAGCTGATCGGATCTTTTTCGACCCCGCGGCGTCTCGCTCAAGGCTTCAAAGGTTAAACGCTCTGGGAACGCTTTCGTGTTCTTAACGCCTTTAGAGCCTTGGGCTTCACGGCGGGGTACCTAAGAAAAATCAATGAATTTGCGCTTCAGGCAGCATTTTTCAAAGGCCTCTCTATACACCTCTTTGTTTTATCGACGATGGTCGCTCGTGGGGCGCAAAACATGATTTTAGATCAAAAGGGTTTGTTCTGCGATTGTAAATCATGTTCCGTCTTCACGAGCTTAGCCTTTTTTCCGAAGGATTTGAACAGCGCATATACGGGCCCGGTAAGGCTGTAGCCGAATGCAAACGTGAAAAGCATGATCTGAGGCTCGGCGGCGACAATGGCAAGTATAAGGACAATCGCGACAAAAGACATAAATGGTTTACGGGAGAAGTAGTTCAGATCTTTGAAGCTGTAATACTTTATGCTGCTGACCATGAAGATCGCAATGACTATTACGATCATCATGATCGGGATACTCGGATAACGTCCCTCTCCTCCTAAATAATAAAACAGCAGAACAAATGTTGCCAGTACCGACGCACCGCCCGGTATCGGTAATCCGTTGAAGACCTTGCTTTTGATAATGCCTATTTGCACATTGAATCTGGCCAAGCGCAATGCCCCGCAAACGACAAAGAGGAATGCACTCACCCAGCCCCATTTGCCGAAAGAAAAGAGCGACCAGTTGTAAATCATGATCGCAGGTGCTACGCCAAAACTGACCAGATCGCACAGGGAGTCGTACTCGCCGCCAAAACGGCTTGTGGCGTGGGTTATGCGGGCGATTCTTCCATCCAGGCCATCAAGCACAACAGCGATCATAATGGCAATCGCCGCAATCTCATAGAGTCCTTTCATTGAGGCGAGAATCGAGTAAAAGCCGCAAAAGAGATTGGCGGTCGTAAAAAGATTCGGAATGACGTAAACGACCAAATTTTTTCGCGTTGTCCGACCATCGTTTTTCATCATAGTTCTCCAAGAGGGGTTTGGCCTGCTTTGACTTGATCACCGATTTTGACCAGAATTTTGGCCTCGCGTGGTATAAATACCTCAAGGCGAGAGCCGAAACGTATCATTCCAAAGCGTTGCCCTATTTGGACCGTGCTGTTTTCTTTAATCCACCAAACAATCCTTCTGGCCACAACGCCGGCGATTTGGATTGTCACGACCTTTCTGCCGTCAGTCCGGCCTATTACTATTGTATTTCTTTCGTTAAATTCAGAAGCCTTATCCAAATTGGCGGGGAAAAATTTACCCTCCCGATATCGGATTGACTGAATTTGTCCCGAGCATGGTATTCGATTTACATGAACATTAAACAGGCTCATAAAGATGCTGATTTTATGAAGAACCTGGCCGGGTATTTCTTCGCAGTAAGCCTCTTCGATCTTGATTACCCTGCCGTCAGCCGGGGAAACAACCAGGGTATCGGGTTTCGGGGGTTCTCTTTCCGGATTTCGGAAAAACCAGGTGACAAAGAGGGTAATAAAGAAAAACAGAATGGAAACAATTTCTAACCCGGACAGCAGTGTAAGGATCGCAAGGACAAGCAAAGAAAGAATAAACGGAGTTCCCTCCTTAACAATATAGCTGGTATGTCGACCTTCTTTAAACAATGAGGACCTCTTTTTTGTAAAACGAACAGCTGAATTTCTATTTTCGCCTATGTGAGACTTTATAAACCGGCCACCAGATACCCGAAAAGGATTTATGGGTGCACATAACGAGACCTTTGCAAAACACCGCCTTTCTAAGCTGATCGGATCTTTTTCGACCCCGGGGCCTCTCGGCAAAGGGCTCTACGGGGCTAAACGCTCTTGTAAGTTTCGTGTTCTTAACGCCTTTAGAGCCTTGGGCTTTGACGGTAGGCACCTAAGAAAAATCAATAAATTTGCGCCTCAGGCACCATTTTTCAAAGGTTTCGTAACATACCTTTAGGATACCCATCTTTTTTTGGTTTGTATCCCAGTTTTTAGCGTGTGTCAATCTCTTATGCCAGAGGGATTTTTGAGCTCAGCATCGGGTAGGCGAAGATAAACAGGCGCCAGAGCAACAAGATCATCAAGTAATCCCTGCCTGTAACGTTGATAGGCAATAAGGCCCAGTGCTGAGGCCCTGGGTTTGTTGAATATATCGTGATGCAAAATTTTTGCCGTTGGAATCCGGGACAGGATTTCGTTGCGGTACAGGACTGCACCGTCACCAATGAAATCAACAGGTTCCCCGGGGAGTTCTCTGAAAATGGTTTGGATATCCTCCAGACGATCGTCCGCCAGTTTCTCAGGCATGCCGTTCTCCCCGCTACGATACAGACCAAAGTAGAGCTGGTTCTTCCGGGCATCCAAAAGCGTGCATATCACATTCGGCGAAGGGCAAAGGTTCATCGCCAGTACTTCCAGCGTTGAAATCCCGACGATCGGTTTACCCGCCGCGAGCGCCAGACCTTTGATTGTGCTTATTGCTATGCGAACACCCGTAAAAGAGCCCGGACCCTTCGTGCATGCCAAAAGGTCAGTATCATCCATCGTCATTCCAGTAAACCGGAGGAGTCGCTCGAGTGCCGGAAGGAGAATCTCGGCATGGTGTTTGCCGGGATTCAAATATATCTCGCCGATGACGTTTTCATCTTTAAGCAATGCAACACTTGCAGATTTCGATGCGCATTCAACTGCCAGAACAATCATTTTTAACCGGTCAACTTTTTTATAAAATCGCTGATAAAGCGAATATTGAGTCTTTCTATGTCAACCAAAAAAACAAAAACCATCAGCAGCACCAATATCGTAAAGCCGATCTGCTGCGCGGTTTCCCTGAAACGGGCATTAACCTCTTTGCCCGTTACCAATTCGACCGATAAAAAGAAGAGATGTCCTCCATCGAGTACCGGTACCGGAAGTAAATTCAGGATCCCCAGGTTGATGCTCAATAGCGCCATAAAAAGCATAAACGGGATGATCCCCTGCTTTACCTGCGCGCCCGCGAGCTGGGCGATAAAGATCGGCCCCCCCATCGTCTTCGGAGAAACTACCCCCTGGATCATTTTTACGATGCTCAGGGCGGTCAGTTTGACTATTCTCCATGTTTGCCCGAAAGCCGTAAGAAATGACGAAACGGGGTTTAATCGTTCGACGAAGGTTTCGCCTGAGGGCGATATCCCGATTTTATATGCTTTTATGCCCTCCCCGAACAGGTTCTGGGTATCTGTAAGTCTGGGTGTAACCAAAATGGATACAAAAAGAGAGTTTCTCAGCACGGTGACCCTTACCGACTCGCCTTTGCTCTTTGATATGGCCTTTGAGATATCATCCCATTTTTTTACGGGGTTGTTCTCTATTTCAACGATCGTGTCCCCGCTTTTCAGGCCGGCCGCAAAGGCGGCAGAGTCCGGCTGGATATTCCCGATTTGAGGTTTTAGAACCGGCAAACCATAAAAATTCACCACCGCGAAGATCAAAAAAGCAAGAAGGATATTAAAGACCGGACCGGCAGCTACGATGGAACCCCTCTTCCAAATGCTTTGCTGGAGGAATGATCTTTTTTTATCCTCCGCAGATAATTCCTCACCGGGTTCTTCGCCGATCATCTTAACATACCCCCCAAGGGGAATGAGGGAAAGCATGTAGTCCGTCTCTCCGACCTTTTTGCCGATGAGGCGCGGACCAAATCCAAGGGAGAACTTCAACACGCCGACACCGGCAATTTTCGCGACAATAAAATGGCCGAACTCGTGAATGAAAATTAGAACGCTCAATAGAATTACAACCGATACGATGCTTATACCTATCAATTTATTATTCCTTCAATGATATTTTTCGCTTCGGCTCGAGCGAAACCGTCGGCCTGAAGGATGTCATCAATGTTTTCGTCACTCATCGGTTTGTGCCGTAGCAGGGTCTTTTCGACAATCTCGGTGATGTCATAGAACCCGATCTTTCCGGCAATAAACGCCTCAACGGCGATTTCGTTCGCGGCATTTAAAACCGCCGGCATCGTACCGCCTGTTTTTGCAGCCCTGTACGCTATTTCAAGCGCCGGAAAGCGCTGGTAATCTGGCTGCAGGAATGTCAGATTTTGGCATTGGAAAAGGTTAAGCCGATATTCGTGTTGATTCAGACGATTCGGGTATGCCAGGGCATAGGATATCGGAACACGCATATCTGGTATTCCCATCTGTGCAATCACGCTTCCATCGTGGTATTCAACCATCGAATGAACAATGCTCTGCGGGTGCACTACGACATCAATCTTCGTCACCGGAATATCAAAAAACCAGCTTGCCTCTATTACCTCCAGACCTTTGTTCATCAGCGTGGCCGAATCGATCGTAACCTTCTTTCCCATAACCCAATTCGGATGCCTGAGCGCATCTTTCGCCTTGGCCCGCATGATCTCTTCGCGTGTAGAATTCAAAAACGGGCCTCCCGAGGCAGTAAGGATGATCCGTTTTACCGATAGCGGATCTTCCCCTCTCAAGCACTGAAAAATCGCGCTGTGTTCACTGTCAACCGGGATTATGTTGACACCCTTCTCGGAAGCCCTCTTCAACACGACACGACCCGCCATGACGAGGGTTTCTTTATTTGCCAGCGCAATGTCTTTTCCCGCCGAAACAGCATCCAGGGTGGGCATCAGCCCTGCGGAGCCGGCGATTGCCGAAACAACCATATCCGTTTGCGAAAAACGGGCAGCCTCGCTGTATCCCTCTGGACCGAATAAAATCGCGGCTACAGGGGATTCAAGGAGTTCCTTCAATCTTTGTGCATGTTCTTCATCGGCAACAACAACCAGCTTCGGATGGAATCGTTCTATCTGTTCTTTCAGCAATGCGACATTGCGTCCTGCAGCAAGGAAGGATACGGAAAAATCAGCGGGATGTTTGCTGATAACATCCAGTGTGTTTCTTCCAATGGAACCTGTTGAACCGAGCACGCCAATTCGCTTCATTGGATAATGAACTTTCTGTAATAGAATACAAAAGGAACAATAAACAAAAGACAATCCAAACGGTCAAGGATGCCCCCATGGCCGGGCAGTATCGATCCGGAATCTTTGATAAAGGCCTCTCGTTTCATCACCGATTCAACAAGGTCACCGAGTTGACCCGTAATTCCTGCAAAAAAACCGACCAGAACGGCGTGGCCGACCGAACATAACGGAAACAGGACAATAAATGCAACACTGCCGAGAACGCTGCCCAGTATCAGGCCCAATGTCCCCTCGGTCGTTTTGCCGGGACTAACCTCGACAAAAAGCTTTTTTCCCCCGAAGAATCTTCCGGTATAATATCCTGCAATATCACCTGCAAAAGCGATAACCAGGACGTAAAATACCCACAATTCACCGGCTGATAGATCACGCAGGAACACAAAATAGGTCATCAACAAAGGGACATAAACGATACCGACAACAGTGCGGGAAGAAGAATTCGAGCTGTGCCCCTGTTTCTTAATGCGTAGGAGGTTAAAGATAAAGGCGGTCATAACGGAAAAAATAATAGTTGCCAGCATAAATTCACTGTTTCTTGTAAAGGCAAAAGACAACAGAAACAGAGCCGAGACCACAATAAGGACCTTTTCGAGATAAAACCCTTTTCCGAAAGCCATGCGGTTGTATTCATAGATGGCTGTCAGCGAAACGGCAGCGATAAAAACAAAAAAAACACTTTTACCCCCAAATGCAATAACCCAGTAGATAACCGGGAGCGCAACGATCGCCGTCAGCCATCTTTTGGCATGCGGGGTCATCGATTTATCCTTTTGACTATAAACGTGATTAAAATATTTGAAAGCACAGTTTGGTTACGCCTCTTTAACGGAGCTGCTCACTTATTCGACCGAAGCGGCGTTCCCTTCGTTGAAACTGCGTTATAGCCTCCAGTAATTCCTCCTCGCCAAAATCAGGCCAAAGGGTTTTCGTAAAGTAAAATTCCGTATAGGCCATTTGATAGAGAAGAAAATTGCTTATCCTCCATTCACCCCCTGTACGGATCAGAAGATCAGGATCCGGAAGGTCTTTCGTATAAAGATACTGTTCAACGGTTTGTTCGTTAATATCCCCGGGCTTGATCTTCCCGCTCAAGCCATCCATGAGGATATGTCTGGCTGCCATCGCAATCTCTTCTCGTCCTCCGTAGCTCAACGCGAGATTCAAAACCATTTTAGTGTTTTTCGAGGTTTTTTTCATCGTATTGTGAAGTTGCTCAAGCACCTTTTTGTCAAGAGAATCCAGCTTGCCAACCGCGGTCAACCGGATGCCCTGCTCCATCATCTCGTCTTCCTCTTTCTCTAAATACTCCTTGAGAAGATTCATCAGAGAAAGTACCTCCTCCTTTGGCCTAAACCAATTTTCCATCGAAAAGGCATAAAGGGTGAGTACATCGATTCCTATTTTACGACAGGCCGTTACAACAACACGAACCGCTTTGGCTCCCTGTTTATGACCCGTGATTCGCCCGAAGGTATGGCTCTTTGCCCAGCGTCCATTTCCATCCATGATAATTGCAATATGCCGTGGCAATTTGTTCGGATCAATCTTGTTCATCGTTCACCTTAGGAAAACAGCAATATCCTCAGAGACCTTTGCAAAACGCCGCCTTCGCGCTCAGAAATCTTTTTCGACCCCGCAGCGTCTCGCTACGGCAGCAAAACCTAAACGCTCTCTACTGTTCGCGTTTTTAACGGCTTTGCCGCCTTGCTGCGACGGCGGGGTACCCCGAAAAATCAATAAATTCGCGCTAAAGGCAGCATTTTTCAAAGGTCTCCCTGATATATATCAAACAAAATGGGGAGCCGGCAGGCTCCCCCCTAAGAAGGTGTTTCGGCAAACAGTTTATATCTCCATTATTTCTTTTTCTTTGGCGGCAAGGAGTTTATCCGTCTGGAGGATGTATTCATTTGTCACCTTCTGAATTTCTTCCTGTATTGCAAATTGTTGATCCTCGGATATCTCGTTACTCTTTTTCAATGTTTTGACCTGTTCATTCGAATCCCGCCTTAAATTTCTTTGCTTTATTCTGCATTCTTCCGCAATTTTACGCACGACCTTGACAAGTTCCTTCCGCCTTTCCTCCGTAAGAACAGGGATCGTCAGCCGGATCAATTTTCCGTCGTTGCTCGGCATAACACCCAGATCGGACTTGAGTATCGCCTTTTCTATCGCTCCAAGCACCGAGCTGTCCCACGGAGAAATCAAAATCATACGACTCTCCGGAATAGAAAGAGAGGCAAGCTGGTTCAACGGAGTCGGTGTTCCGTAGTATTCCACACGAATTCCATCGAGCAGCGAGAGGGACGCCCTGCCTGTTCTTACCTTGCTGAAAGATTTCTCCAGTGATACGATCGTTTTCTTCATATTTTCACGTAGTTCCGCCAGGATCCGTTCTTGCATGATTCTATGCCCCCACGATGGTTCCGACTTTCTCACCGCAAATAACCCTCCTTATGTTGCCCGCTTGTTGCAAGTTAAAAACAATCAACGGCAATTTATTGGCCCGGCAAAGGGATATAGCGGTTGCATCCATTACTTTAAGATCTCTTGTTAACACATCGGTATAACTGATTCTTTCATACATTATTGCATTCGGATTGTTGATCGGATCGGTATCGTACACTCCCTCGACCTTGGTGGCCTTCAACAGGATATCCGCCCTCATTTCCACCGCGCGCAGCGTAGCCGCTGTGTCCGTCGTAAAATAGGGGTTTCCCGTTCCACCGGCAAAAATGACGACCCGCCCCTTTTCCAAATGACGCATCGCGCGTCTGTGTATAAACGGCTCAGCAACAGCCCTCATTTCTATCGCCGTTTGGACCCGTGTAATCACCCCAATATGTTCCAGCGCACTTTGCAGCGCAAGGCTGTTGATGACCGTGGCAAGCATTCCCATATAATCTGCGGCTGTTCTGTCCATCCCTGCGGCATCCTCCGAACGGCCGCGGAAAATATTGCCTCCCCCTATTACAATGCCTATCTGGACGCCCATGTCAAAAACTTCTTTTATCTCTACCGCAAGGGCATCGACAACCTTCATCTCAAGCCCCCCGGCAAGATTCCCCATGAATATTTCACCGCTTAACTTAAGCAGCACTCTTTTATAGACAGGGCATCCTGCAGTCATGTCACTTCAGCTCTTCACCTAACTGAAAACGGACAAATCTTCTCAGCACTACCTTTTCCCCGGTCTTTGCAATCATGTTGTTGATCAGCGTCTCAATGGTTATGTCCGTATTCTTGATAAATTTTTGATTCATGAGGCAGACCTCTTCATAAAACTTCTTCAGCTTACCTTCAATAATCTTGTCCCAGATCTTTTCCGGCTTTTTTTCTTCGGCAAGTTGACTTCTATAGATATCCTTTTCTCTTTCCAGCGCCGACGGGGGTATTTCCTCCGGCCGGACGTAGAGTGGATTTGACGCGGCGACTTGCATCGCTATATCTCTGGCCAGCGTCTGAAAATCGGCCGTCTTTGCTACAAAGTCCGTCTCACAATTGAGCTCAACAAGAACGCCGATCTTCCCGCCCATGTGAATATAAGAACTGACGACCCCCTCCTTTGCCGCCTTTGAAGAACGTTTTGTGGCCGCGGACATTCCCTTTTTTCTGAGATAATCTATCGCCTTTTCAAAATCTCCCTCTCCGGCAAGCAGAGCCTCTTTGCAGTCCATCATCCCGGCGCCTGTTTTATTCCTTAGTTCTTTCACCATCGCTGATGTTATTTCCAATTTCTCCTCCTTTTTGTATTCCTGTGCAACATCCCTGCCTGTTGTCAGGGCAATACACTGCTTTGTGCCGATTCAATTCCCTTGGTTTCAACTATTTCAGGAACATCCTGTTCTTTCTCCGTCTCAAGCTTCGCCTCTTCCTGTTTTGTTGCACTCTTATCACTCTGAGCCTGGATCGTTTCCTCGAATTTTTTCTTTCCTTCCAGCACCGCGTCGGCGATCCTTGCCAAGAAGAGTTTTATGGCTCTTATCGCATCGTCGTTGCCCGGAATGATGTAATCGATTAAATCGGGGTCGCAGTTGGTATCGACTATCGCAATAACAGGTATCCTCAGCTTCCTGGCTTCCTTGACGGCTATTTCTTCCTTTTTGGGGTCAATGACAAACAAACAGGCGGGAAGGTTCCTCAACTTTCTGATGCCGCCGAGGACCTTGATAAGCTTTCCTCTCTGTTTTTGCAACTCCAAGATTTCCTTTTTGGGGAACATCTTGATGCTGTCATCCTCAAACATCTGTTCCAACTCATTCAGACGATCGATGCTTTTTTTAATGGTTACAAAATTCGTCAGCATACCGCCCAGCCAGCGCTGGTTGACGTAAGGCATCCCGCAACGCAGGGCCTCTTCCTGGATAGATTCCTGGGCCTGCTTTTTTGTCCCGACAAACAAAAGTTCCCCTCCCTGGGAGACTGTTTCGACGACAAATTTATAGGCTGTCTGGAACATGCCGACCGTTTGCTGTAAATCGATGATGTAAATCCCGTTTCTCGCGCCGAAAATGTACGGCTTCATTTTGGGGTTCCATTTGTTGGTTTGATGACCAAAGTGAACCCCGGCCTCAAGCAACAACTTCATTGAAATACCTGACACAATAAAAACCTCCTTTGTTTGTTTTTTCCTCCACCACCATCATCTTGACGGAAACCTCACGGAGGCAACAGCCGTCAATCCGGGGTGTGTGAATTTTGGGCGCCGGATACCACAAAGTTCCGAAATAATCAAGGCAAAATGCTTAAGTGGAAACGGGATGGACGCCATAAGTTGATCCATTCGGATCTCCCGTAGCGAAAACAATTGCTTTTCAGGTATGGTAATGGGCATTAATTTTTACGTAATCAAGGGACAAATCGGATGTAAGTATTCGCCAGTTTTGTTTTCCCATACCGGCGGCAAAACGCAACCTGACGTCGTTTTTCTTCATTAATGAGACGACTTCAGCAGCCTTTCGGGATGTTTGCGTACCATTCGCAAAAATAGGGATATCACCCAAAAATAATTGCACTTTTTCAACAGGAAGATCTATGCCCACAGATCCTGCAGCCGCAATAATCCTTCCCCAGTTGGGATCGCCGCCGAAGAATGCTGTTTTCACAAGATTCGAATTGGCAATCGCATAGGCCATTCTCCGGGCATCATGTCGGGTTAAAGCCTCTGTAACCTCGACTTCTATGACCTTTGTTGCACCCTCGCCATCACGAACAAGACTTTTGGCTAGCTCAAACATCAGATCCTCGAGAACCTGCTCGAAATGCAATAATTCCCGAGAGCCCTTCTTGTAAGATTCATTTCCTGCCATACCGTTGGCCATGATGATAGCCGTATCATTGGTGCTCATGCAGCCATCCACAGTTATCGAATTGAACGTACCGGCCACCGACCTGCGGAAAACACGATCCAGTTCGTCTTTATTGATGACCGCATCGGTCAAGATAAAGGCAAGCATTGTTGCCATCTTGGGCTGTATCATTCCTGCTCCCTTGGCTATACCGCAGAGGGAAATCCGACAGGAACCGATCTTTTCGCTGCGGAATGCAACCTTGGGGAATCTGTCCGTCGTCATAATCCCCTTCTCGGCATCCTCAATTCCATCCTCGTGAAGTCCGGTCACCAGTTTTTTGACAGCTCTGGAAATTTTTCGTACAGGCAGCCTACGGCCAATCACCCCTGTTGATGCGACAAGAACCATTTCGTCATCAATCCCCAATTCTCGCGACACGGCTTGAGAGACAGCCAGCGCATCCGAAAGCCCTTGTGTTCCGGTAGCGGCATTCGCAACACCGCTGTTGACGATAACCGCTTGCGCCTTGCCGGAGCGAATCCTCTCCATATCAAGAAGAACGGGTGCAGCCTTGAAGCAATTGGTTGTGAAGACTCCAGCAACAGTTGCAGGTTTAGTTGAAAAGATAAGGGACAGATCAAGCTCGCGATTCTCTTTTATGCCTGCATGGATCCCGTTGGCCAGAAAGCCTGGGACGCGATATTTTGCCGCAACCTGCATAAAGCCCTCCGAACAAATGGGGTGGTTACCCGTTTCTACAAATTCCTTCCACAGCAATTCTTATATTTTTTCCCGCTTCCGCACGGACATGGATCATTCCTTCCTACTTTTGGAGTGGCCCTGCGTACCGTCCGCGTCGTCTGAGGCTCTTCACCCCGTGAGAGCTTATAATTCCGCTGCCGTTTTTCCTCGATCCGTTCAACCTCTTCCTCGCGTCGTATCTGGATCAGTGAGAGCTTCTCGACAGTATCGTATTTGATACGCGCGATCATCTCCATGAACATGTCATAGCCCTCTTTCTGATACTCCCGCACAGGATCCTTCTGCCCGTATCCGCGCAGACCGATGCCTTCCTTGAGATGATCCATCGCGAGCAAATGATCCTTCCACTGCGAATCGATCGCCTGTAACATGATCACCCTGATGAGGTAATCCATCAAAGGTTTGCCGAAATCGTTTTCCTTGTTTTGAAGATGCCCTTTTAACGCCAAAAAGATCTGTTTCTGGATGTCCTCCCTACTGGACTGCCGCGCCGTCTCGGAGAGATTTAACTTAAGACCGAAACGGTGGAAGATCTCATCATCAAGTCCGGACAGATTCCAATCGTCAGGATGGCGTTTCTCATCTATATAATCAGGCAGTATCTCTTCCAGAATTTCTTCGATCATTTGCTCCAGGTCTTCCCAGAGGGAATCACCCTTCAAGACCTTCTTGCGCTGCTCATAGATCACCTGTCGCTGACGGTTCATTACATCGTCGTATTCAAGAAGGTGCTTGCGTATATCAAAATTCTGGCCTTCCACACGCCTCTGCGCGCTTTCGATCGCCTTCGAAATAAGGTTGTGTTCGATCGGTTCACCTTCCTGCATACCGATACGATCCATTATGCCGGAAATCCTTTCAGCCCCAAAAATCCTCAGAAGATCATCTTCGAGCGACAGATAAAAGCGGGAAGAACCCTTATCTCCCTGACGCCCTGAACGTCCGCGAAGCTGGTTGTCAATCCGGCGACTCTCGTGCCGTTCCGTTCCCAAAATGTGGAGACCGCCGAGTTCGGCAACCCCTTCGCCAAGCCTGATATCCGTTCCACGTCCCGCCATGTTGGTCGAGATCGTAACCTGGCCGGGCTGACCGGCAAGAGCTATAATCTCGGCCTCCTTTTCGTGATTTTTCGCGTTCAGAACGTGATGCTTTATCCCGGCCCGGGTCAGATACTTGCTCAGAAGTTCTGATTTCTCAATCGAAATGGTACCGACAAGAACCGGCCTTTTGACCTCGTGAAGACGCTTAATTTCATTGACAACCGCCTGAAATTTTTCTTTCTCTGTTTTGTATATGACATCAGGAAAATCTTCCCGTATCATCGGCTTATTCGTCGGGACAACGACAACGTCAAGGTTGTAGATTTTTTTGAATTCTTCGGCCTCGGTATCCGCCGTTCCGGTCATGCCGGCCAACTTCTCGTACATCCTGAAGTAATTCTGGAACGTGATCGAGGCAAGGGTTTGGTTTTCCTGCTCAATTTTGACATGCTCCTTCGCCTCCAGCGCCTGATGAAGGCCGTCGCTGTACCTCCTGCCGGGCATGACCCGGCCGGTAAATTCATCGACAATAATTACCTTCCCATCCCTCACCAGATAATCCACATCACGTTTGAAAAGGGTATGAGCCCTCAGCGCCTGATTGACATGGTGGAGAAGATCGATATTTTTGGGTTCATAGAGATTATCAACTTTGAGGATATTCTCGACGCGGGCGATTCCCTCTTCCGTCAGGGTCACCGTCCGGGTCTTCTCGTCCAAACTGTAATCTTTATCCCTGCGGAGGTTCGGTATAACCTGGTTGACCTTGGCATACTTGTCGGTTGACTCTTCGGACGGTCCGGATATGATCAACGGCGTCCTCGCCTCATCAATAAGGATGCTGTCCACCTCATCGACAATAGCATAGTGAAAATCACGCTGAACAAAATCCTCCAGCGTAAATTTCATGTTGTCGCGCAGATAGTCAAACCCGAATTCATTATTTGTCCCATATGTAATGTCTTTCTGATAAGCAAGACGCCGCTGAGCGTCGTCCATTCCGTTGATGATGACTCCGACGCTCATGCCGAGAAAGTTATAAATCGGCCCCATCCATGCGGCGTCTCTCTGGGCAAGGTAATCGTTGACCGTCACGAGATGGACCCCCCTCGATGTCAACGCGTTAAGGTAGAGAGGCATCGTCGCTGCGAGGGTTTTTCCCTCGCCTGTTTTCATCTCCGCTATCTTGCCTTCATGAAGCACCAATCCGCCGATGATTTGAACATCAAACGGCCTCATACCGAGAGTCCGCCTTGCCGCCTCTCGTACAACGGCGAAGGCCTCTACAAGGATATCATCGAGGGTGGCTCCATTGTTCAACTTCTCACGGAAATAGGGTGTCTTTGCCTTGAGCTCTTCATCCGACAAAGATTTTATGCTCGGCTCAAGGCGGTTAATCTCATCAACAATAAGAGAAAGTCGTTTGATCTCGCGATCGTTTTTGCTTCCAAAAATTTTCTTTAAAACAGAATCAAACATTACCTGACCTTAAAAAAACCGGTTCCATCACCGGTAATTATCACATCAACCCCTGTTGAATCTTGTCATCAAGAAATCGTGGCGGCTTTTGATGCATTCGCCAAAAAACGTTTCAATTTGTTTTTGCTACCACAAAATACCACAAAGTCAAGGGACGATTTACCAGATTTATCTTGACTTGCCAATTTCGATACGTTAATAAACGCCGCCGAGAAGAGATTGATTTTATCCTACTTTGAGAGGAGCTTTCATGTCGAAATATGAATCTAAGTCCATAAGAAACATGGCCGTTGTCGGTCATGGAGCAACCGGAAAAACAACCCTGTGCGAATCTCTGTTATATTTATCCGGAAAGACAGATAGACTGGGCCGTGTGGACGATGGAACCTCTGTCATGGACTATGAACCCGAGGAACAAAAAAGACACGTTTCGCTCAACTCGGCAACCAACAATATCGATTGGAACAAGTGCCGCTTAAACATACTTGACACCCCGGGCGATTCCAATTTTGCGTTTGATATCAAAAGCTGCCTCAGGGTTGCCGACGGGGCTGTCGTACTGGTAGATGCGGTAGGCGGCGTGGAATTTCAAACGGAAAAGGTATGGGAATACGCAAACGAGTTTCATCTTCCCCGTTTCGTTTTTGTGAACCGTATGGACAGAGAAAGGGCGGACTTTTTTAACGCGGTAAAAACGCTGAATGATCTTCTTAAGGCAAAGGTCACGGTTTTCGCTTTACCGATCGGTAAAGAGGATTCATTATCAGGGGTAATCGATCTTATCGGCATGAAAACCGTCTTTTACGATGAGCAAACGAATACCGTTAAACAAGGCGATATTCCCTCTGACATGATTCAGACAGCTCAAAAATACAGGGAAATATTAAGCGAGGATATTGCGGAGACCGATGATACGCTGATGAATAGATATCTTGAAAACGGCGAGCTGACCCCAAACGACATGACGGAAGGCTTAAAAAAGGGGGTTCTGGCAGGTAGCATTGTGCCGGTATTCTGCGGATCTGCATTAAAAGGCATTGGGGTCCATCCATTTCTGGACGCTATTGCCAGATACTTCCCGTCTCCTGTCGAGCGAGGCGCAGTTTATGGTGAAAAACCGGGAAGTAACGACGAAGAAATCCGTCTTCCGGAGGAACAATCCCCTTTTTCGGCATTTGTATTCAAGACGATAGCCGACCCTTTTGCGGGACGTCTGACACTGTTCCGTGTGTACTCCGGAACGCTTTCAGTTGATCAAGGGCTCTACAACGCCTCCAAAATGACGACAGAAAGAATCAGCAATATCTTCTTTCTCGAAGGTAAAAACCAGAAGCCCACGGACAGGCTCGTTCCCGGCGATATCGCCGCGGTAGCCAAGCTCAAGGAAACCACGACCGGGGATACGCTGTCCGCCGAGAAATTCCCCATTATCTATAAAAAGGTGACGCCGCAGATTCCTGTCACATCATTTGCGGTAGAGGCGAAATCCCGCGGCGACGAAGACAAACTCAGCATGTCGATTAACAAATTGATTGATGAAGACCCAACTCTGTCATTCACGAGGAACGATCAAACGAAGGAAATGATATTGTCCGGTATGGGTCAGGTACATATCGAGGTCGCCGTGGAAAAATTAAAGCGCAAATTCGGCCTTGAAGTGACCCTTAAAACCCCGAAGGTTCCATACAGGGAAACAATAAAGGGCAAAACAAAGGTTCAGGGACGTTATAAAAAACAATCCGGCGGCCGGGGTCAGTTTGGAGATACCTGGCTTGAAATCGAACCGCTCCCGCGGGGCGGCGGCTTTGAATTCGCCGATAAAATCTTTGGGGGTGTTGTCCCGCAGCAGTATCGTCCCGCTGTTGAAAAGGGAATCGTCGAAGCTATGGAAGAAGGCGTTCTTGCCGGATACCCTGTCGTGGATATCAAGGTATCCCTTGTGGACGGTTCTTTCCACCCGGTTGATTCCTCTGAAATGGCCTTCAAGATTGCCGCTTCGATCGGGTTTAAGAAAGGCATCTTGGAGTGTCAGCCCATATTGCTCGAGCCCATTGTAAACATCGTCATCGAGGTTACCGATGAGTACATGGGAGATGTGATCGGCGATCTCAACAGCCGTAGAGGCAGGGTGCTTGGAATGGATTCTCTGGGACATAACCAGATCATAAAGGGACAGGTCCCGCTGGCGGAAATCCTGAAATACGGATCGGATTTACGGTCGATGACGAGCGGAAGGGGAACCTTTACATACACTCACTCCCACTACGAAGAGGTTCCTTCATTCATTGCCGAAAAAATCATTTCGGAAGCGAAGAAATCGGATTCCTGAGATGAAGTTCAAGGCTGCGGTCATAACAGTCAGCGACCGTGGGTCACGCGGTGAAAGAGCCGATACAAGCGGCCCGGAAATTGCCGCGATGCTTGAAACCCACGGAATGGAGATCGTTTCACGCGCGATTGTTCCTGATGACCGGAATACAATCAGCCAAGCTCTGAGGGAAATGTGTGACTTCAACAGGGTTGATCTCGTCGTGACGACCGGGGGGACCGGCGTGAGCCCCAGGGATGTTACGCCTGATGCCACGCGGGATGTCCTTGACAGGGAAATCCCCGGCATGGCAGAGGAAATGCGAAGGCAAAGCGGACTTGTTACGCCCCATGCAATGATTTCACGTGCGATTGCCGGCATCCGGGGTCGCAGCTTGATTATCAACCTGCCCGGAAGTCCGCGCGGAGCAAGGGAAAACCTGTCTGTCGTTCTGCCGGCTCTTAATCATGCAATCAAGAAGTTACAGGGCGATCCCAGCGATTGTGCGACTTAAGAAATACCTCAATGTTTTCTACATGGGTGCCCGGCCAATAGATTCTTCCACATGACGGGCACATCTTAAAATCAGTATATTTATCGCGAACATAATCAGGCACCCAGGGCGGCAAATCTTTCTTAGAAACTGGTGCCAGCAAAACATTACATATAAGACAGCGGGTCAATCTTTTTGCCCGATCCGGATCGAGCTTCAGTTTGTTAAGGACTTCCTGTAACTGTGCCGGTAGGCGGTCTTGGGTTAGGACGAGCAGTTGTATCCGTCGGGATAAATCGACCATGTTTCTCTTGCGGACAACAGCTATCCTCAACTCCTTGTGGGCACGGTCGACAAAATCGATATCGGAGCTACCATCGTCATAAACCGTGTCATATCCTAGGATTCTGAGCCATTTGGCAAGTTTGCCAAGGTTGCGATCCAGAAGGAAACGGGGCTCCATCTTCAGCGAAACCTCCTTGAGACCTTTGCAAAACGCCGCCTTTTTAAGCTCATGAAATCTGTTTAGACCCCGCGGCGTCTTGAGCAAGGCTCTAGAGGCGAAACGCTCTTGGACCCCTCGCGTTGTTAACGCCTTTAAAGGCCTTGCTCTTTGTTGACGGCGGGTACCCCGCCGTCGTAGCAAGGCGGCGAAGCCGTTAAAAACGCTAACAGTAGAGAGCGGTTAGGCTTTGCCGCCGTAGCGAGACTCTGCGGGGTCGAAA
>DYLD01000123.1 GCA_020722315.1 Syntrophus aciditrophicus | reverse complement strand
ACCTAAGAAAAATCAATAAATTTGCGCTTCAGGCACCGTTTTTCAAAGGTCTCGCTTTATCAAATCCTTTTTATCCAGGACAGTGCGGGCAATCATAAGGGGCGAGCCTGCCCGCGCCGCGGTGCAGTAGGAAAAAAGGTGGGATAACTTGCATGAAAGGAGTTCCTTAAGAAGAAGAACTCCTCTCTTTCTTTTCAAAAAACGTTATTTTGTTTTTCCCCTGAAGCTTGCTCAGGTAAAGAAGAGAATCGACCCTGCGGACAACATCTTCGAGGGTGTCTCCGTCTTCCACGACGGCGGCGCCCATTGAAGCCGTAATGGATATCTTCCCCTCTTTTTTCTCTAGGAAGCTGCTGTTTATCGCCGTCCTCAAACGGTCGGTTATTATGCGCAATTTTTCCAGATCGATGCCGTAGAAAAAGATCAGAAACTCATCCCCACCCCAGCGGACAAACCTGTCTTCGGGGCGAAGAAGGCCTGATACAGTACGGCTGAAAAGGGACAGAATTTCATCTCCCATATAATGGCCGTAGGTGTCGTTTATCGCCTTGAACCCGTCCAGGTCGATCATTACGACGCCGAAGGAAAGCCCCATTGCCATGGACTCGTGCCTGAAAAGCTTAAAAACCGCGTCGGCATAGCGGCGGTTGCCGATACCGAGAAGGGGATCAGTCATACTTGCTTTTTTGTACTGGTCCATCAACTCGGCAACACGGATGTTCTTCGAATATTCTTCAAATATCTCGATTGCACTTTCAATACGCCCCTGAGAATCCCGGACGGGAGACACTCTGATCCGCACAGGCACCCTGTGACCAAGTTTGTGATGAAAAAAAACCACCGCCTCGCGCCTCTGTCCGTCCTTGATTGTCGCCTGCAGCGGGCAGCCGTTCACGCATAAATTATTCCCGTCAAAATCAACATGCTGAAGGATATCATCGTAACAGTACCTGCCGACAATCTCATCGGCGGAAAATCCGGTCATCTCCTCGGCAGCTTTGTTCCAGAAAAGAATCTTTCTGTCCTTGTCCACCACATAAACACTCTCGAAAAGATTCTCCAGCCATGTTTTATACAATTCCATAGCATCCCCCCTTGAGATAATTAGGGACAGAGCCCGTATTAATTTAATTTGGAAAAATTCGAAGCCTGCACAGATTCTCCCATTCATCCAACTCTATTTTCTATTGATTCCTCTCTCGATTTCCTTGGGAAGCGCCTTGAGCTGGGGAACGGAGTATTCCTCGTTGCCCGGCGCTGTGAATGTACCGGCGCCGCAACTCATATAGGAATGGCTGCCGCCCGCCTCCGGCGATACAAAACCGATCTTCATCAACTTTCGAATAAAATCCCGTCGCTTGCATGGTCTCCAACTATGCATGGGCCGCTGTAGTTGCTTCCAGGAAGACGGGCATCCGCGCATTCAGGTTGATCCTGCCCATAACCGGCAACTTATACCCGTACCGAATCTTGACGATGAGCCAGCCCTCAAGGCTGGACTTCAACTTTTGCTCACACTGCTAAAGCGTCGTTCCAAAAGCGATCACGCCGGGGCATTCGGGGATGCTTCCGGAAAACGACCGGCCTTCAAGTCTATCATAAACCGCCTTGCTCATGGCCTTATCGATATATTCTCCGAGCATGACATCCTCCTTTGGGGGTCAGGTCTTGCAAATTAGCGTTTTTGCGAGCCTGTGGGGTCAGGTTGGGGAATTATTCCGGCCATGCAATATATCAAGATGGAGCTCCTGCAGAGAAACGGCGAAGGCTTTTATCTCGAACTTCTTTACCCATTTTATGCCGCCCAGCAGCTCAACTAAAAATTCATTAATAATTCTTGATACCTCAATTGGATCGACCCAGAGGTCCTTCTGCCGGGCCTCGTGGAAAACCTCAGGCCAGGAAAAGGCAAAGCGTCCGGCAATGAACAGAATGTCGGCGATGTCCTTCGGTTCTCTACGGGATAGCGCGCAGAGTTTGTTCGACAAAATGTTCCGCCAGTGATCGATGCGGGGATAAAACGCCGCCTCCTGAAAATCGCCGTAATGAAATGCAACATCATTGACAAAATCGATCTTGAGCAGCGCCTCGTCCCGGCGGGCCAGCACACGCACAAAATCGTCCACGAAGGTCGTTCTGCAGGCGTTCGTACTCGGCGGCCTTGCGGGCAAGAAAGGCACGGGTCAGCCGGTAACGCTCCTTAATGCCGGCGGGGGTAAGCCTGTAGATGTAGGCAATTTTGTTTCCGGATTCGCGAAAGTTCTCCGCCTTGACGAGCCCCTTTTCGCAGAGCGCCCGCATGAGAAAGTTGATCTTCCCCAGGCTGAGCCCCAGGCGCGACGAGAGCTCGCGCTGCGAAATATGCGGATTCGCAGAGACTTCCCTGACCAAAGCGAGGATATCTTCGTTGTCGAGTAGGATTTCGTTCATCTATATGGCGGCACGGCTCCGCCCCCTGGATTCCATGAGGGCGATGAAAATGGAACCCGGCGGCTTTTAAAGGAAAGTGTATTGTTCGATTCTTGAACAACAGATTTTTCTATGCCGCCGCGGGCGCAAAGTCAACTTTTTTTGCATTTTATCTGATTTTTTCCATAATCAGGGATATAAATAGGGCTCTGTCCCTATTTTAATTATACGGGCCTGGACGGATGGCTTCAGATATGGGTGCATCGGGAGGCTGAAGATACGCCTGGAGATGTCTTCGCTCACCGGAAAATCACCCGCTCTGTAGCCGAGGCCGGCCAGCGCCGATTGGAGATGAAGCGGTTTCGGATAATAGATCGCCGTCGGGATGCCGTGATCCATCAGTTGTTTTTGCAGGGCAGCGCGGTGGGCGGCATCCTTCGCCAGAACAGAGTACTGCGCCCAGGCGCTTTTAACGCCTTCGGGAACATGAGGGGCTACGGGGAAGTCCCGGGACGCGAGCAGGGATGTGTAACGCGCCGCGACGTGTCGGCGCAGCTCTATTTCCTTTGGGAAGATATCAAACTTCGCCAAAAGGATCGCCGCCTGAAGCGTGTCGAGCCGGCCGTTGATCCCGATACGGACATTTTCGTATTTGTCGCTTCCCTGGCCGTGCACGCGAAGCGAACGCATGATCGCGGCGAGGTTGTCGTCATCGGTGAAGCACATCCCGCCGTCACCGTAGCAGCCCAGCGGCTTCGCGGGGAAAAACGACGTGCACGAGACAGAGCCGAACACGCAGGTTTTTTTCCCTTTGTACTCCGCGCCGAACGACTGGGCGGCGTCCTCGACTACCCAAAGGCCGTGTTTCGAGGCTATCGGGAAAATTTCGTCGTAATCGGCGGGCAGGCCGAAGAGGTCAACGGGAAGGATGACCTTCGGAGTCAGTGGTTCATCCGGGGCGCCGTCGCGCCGGAGGCAAGCGGGAATCGGATAGATCGAACTGTCGCGTTCCTTCAGCGCGGTGACGGCCAGATCAAGCTTGCGCGGGTCGATATTGAACGTTGCCGCATCGATGTCGACAAAGACCGGCGTTGCACCCAGAAGGACGATGACCTCGGCCGTCGCAAAAAACGTAAACGTCGATGTGAAGACGGCATCACCCGGGCCGACACCGAGGGCCATCAGCGCCATCATCAACGCGTCCGTACCCGAAGCGCAGCCGATTGCGTGCCTCGCGCCGACGTAAGAGGCGAGCTTCTCCTCTAGCTTGGCAACCTCGGGACCCATGATGTACTGCCCGTGGGCCAGCACCTTCTGGATATTCGCGTCGAGCTGCTTTTTAATCCGCTTTTGCTGCGCTTTTAAATCAATAAAATCCATTCGGGGACCCGGTTCAGGGCTTGCATTTTAGCGTTTCTGCAGGGGCAAAACCGCCTCCTTGCTATCCCTTCTGGATTATCTGCATCGCCTGGAAGAAAATCTGCAAAATGGGATCGTTCGCCTCGTTATGGGCCGGATTGTGGATAACATAATGACCAAACAGCTCCATCACCGTCTCCCGGCGGGTAATGATGTCGATAAATCTCTCCAGCAAATTGAGCGTGGGCTCTTCATCCTGGACAGCCTGGAAGCCAAGTATCTGACCGACCTTGATATCCTTAAACGGCGCGGAAGCGAAAACCAGCTTCCACAAGCCGGATTTCCTTCCGGCGAAGAACTCGTTGCGCGTGTTGATCGGCAACAAGACGGAGGCGACGGGGATCCCGCTGCGCTGGGCTGTTTCGGCGGTCCAGCCGACCGATCCCCAACTCAGACCGAAGATCGAGCTGACACCCCAGGCTGTTGACGGGGCAAGCGGCAGCGGCCTGCCGGCGATATCGGAAACGACACTGACCGCATGACGCATCGCCAGCGTGCCGAGCAAAGGCAGCAGGGGCTGACCGGTCGCGCCGTCGGCGATCTGGGCGACGTCTCCGATCGCGTAGACGCCCTCCGCAGAGGTCTTCATCCCGGCATCAACGACGATCCCCCTTTCGGTCTTGATTCCCGCCGCCTGGGCCAGACGCAGATCGGGACGCACCCCTGTGGAGAAGATGACCCCGTCGCACGGAATCGTCGTCCCGTTTTCGATTTCCACGCTGTCCGGATTGATCTTTTTGACGATGGCTCCCTTGCCCTTGTAAACGGTGACACCCTTTTCAAGCGCCCTCTTTTCGATAACCTCGGCCACATCGGCGTCAAGCGCCACAGCCAGATGATCCAGAACTTCGAGCAACGTCACCTTCATGCCCCGATCGTAAAGGGCTTCGAGCAGTTCAAGGCCGATGGCCCCGGAACCGACGATGACCGCCGATTTGCCGTTTTTCGCCAGATTATCGAGTCTGCGGGCATCGGGCGCCCCCCTGAGAACATAGACGTTATCGGCAAGGCGTCCTTTGTCCACCCATTCGTTGCCGTAGAGGATCCCTGTCCCCATGGAAGGGCCGTCGGCCCTGAGGGCTCCGGGAGTCTGGGGAACCCACGGCACACCGCCGACGGCAAGGATCAGTTTTTCGTATTCGATCACGATCTGATTCCCACCGGTAGCGACAACAGCCTCTCGTTTCGCCGTATCGATCGCCGTGACATTGCCGTCGATCCAATCCTCGACCATGCTCTTCGGAACCCAATCCGACTTGGCGACGACAGCGGCTTCCGGTCCCCGGGGAATCAGACGCCTGCCCACCCCGTAAGGAAGGCTGCATGTGATCGTCGGCTCCTCATTGCCCACGATCCGAACACCGTCAAAGCCGAATTCCTTCAGGAACATGTATGACACCCGTCCCCCAGGTCCCCCGCCGATAATCAATACCTTCGCTTTTTGCCTTTCCATCCTCTTTGCTCCCCTTTCTATACAAGATATTTCACGATATTGTGGAGGCGCAAGGCCCACGGCCCGCCTTCAGTTTTATCAACTCCCGCCGCAATCTTTGCCTCATCTTTAAGGAAGATCGGTATCCCCTACACCGCCCCTCGGACAAAGCCCTTCGCAGGGGGCAATGGCAAAAACGAGCGCGCAATAACACACCACGCTATTACGGCGGTTTCGCGGCCAGCTATACTCGCCTGATTACCTTGTGTCAAGAAAAAGATTCTCGAGACCTTTGAAAAAATGCTGTCTGAAGCGCAAATTTATTGATTGGATTTGCGCTAAGAGACCGCCTTTCAGATCATGAACTTCCCGGTTTCTCTCATGCATCCACGATCTATGGTCAAGATAAATTTTCTAGAACGGCGCCCCGCGCTCCGGACGAGACCATCCGGCGGTAGCGGTTCAGATAGGGGCTTTCAACCTGTTGCATATCCGGTTTCCATTCGGAACGTCTGCGCTCCAGCTCCTTTTTGTCCACAAGCAAATCCAGTCTCTTTTGGGGAATGTCCACGAGGATCATATCCCCTTCCTTCACCAGCGCGATCGGCCCGCCGGCCGCCGCCTCCGGGGAGACATGGCCGATCGCAGAACCCCTCGTCGCGCCGCTGAAGCGCCCGTCGGTGATCAACGCGACGGTCTTGTCCATCCCCATGCCGGCCAGCGCGGAGGTCGGGCTGAGCATCTCGCGCATGCCGGGGCCGCCCCTCGGCCCCTCGTAGCGGATGACAACCACATCGCCGTCTTTGATCACCTTTTTCTGGATCGCCGCGTAGGCCTCCTCCTCGCTGTTGAAGACACGGGCCGGTCCTCTGTGGACAAGCATCTCCTCGGCGACCGCCGACTGCTTCACGATGCCTCCGTCGGGGGCCAAAGAGCCCTTCAGCACGGCCAGCCCGCCTTTGGCGTGGTACGGATTATTCAGAGGACGGATGACGGTTTCATCCTTGACCTTTGCACCCAAAAGGTTCTGCTTGACGGTCTTTCCCGTTACGGTGATCAAATTTGTGTGCAGCAGTTTCTTCTCGGCGAGGCGGGACATCACGGCCTGGACGCCGCCGGCCCGGTAGAGATCCTGGATATGGTGGTTGCCGCCGGGGCTCATGTTGCACAGATGCGGAACCTTCTCGCCGATCGTATTGAACAGCTCGATCGGAAGCTCGATGCCGGCCTCGTACGCGATTGCCGGCAGATGCAGCGCGGTGTTCGTCGAGCCGCCGAGGGCCAGATCCACCGCGATCGCATTCTCGAACGCCTTTTTCGTCAGGATATCCCGCGGGCGGATGTTCTTCTCAAAAAGCTCGATGATCTTGCGGCCGGCATCCTTGGCAAGCCTTTCGCGTTCCGAATAAACCGCCGGTATCGTCCCGTTTCCCGGCAGCGCCAGGCCCAGCGCCTCCATCATGCAGTTCATCGTGTTCGCGGTGAACATCCCCGCGCACGAGCCGTACGTCGGGCAGGCGACGTTTTCGATCTCAAGAAGTTCCTTTTTTGTAAGCCTTCCGGCCATCAGTTTCCCGACGGATTCAAAGACGGTCGAAAGATCGATGTCCTGCCCGTTGTAAACGCCGGCGAGCATCGGGCCGCCGCTGATCACGATCGACGGGATGTTCAGCGACGCGGCCGCCATCGCCATTCCGGGGATGATCTTGTCGCAGTTCGTCACGAGGACGAGCGCGTCCAGCGCGTGCGCCTGCGCCATGACCTCGATCGAATCCATGATCAGCTCCCTGCTCGGCAGCGAAAACTTCATGCCGAAGTGGTTCATCGCGACGCCGTCGCCGACGCCGATGACCGGAAACTCGATCGGGAGTCCCCCTGCCGCGTAAATACCGGCCTTGACGGCGTCGGTTATGCTTCTCAAATGCACATGCCCCGGAATGATGCCGTTATAGGCGTTCGCGACCCCGATCCAGGGCCGCTCGATTTCCCAGTCGGTGTATCCGGACGCCTTCAACAATGACCGGTGCGGCGCCCTGTCGACACCGCTTTTTGCCTTATCGCTTCGCATCTTTAGCCTCCTTTTAAACGAATTTAAGACAACCCGCTAAAATGAACTCAGCAGGCAGCCGGAAGTGAGACCTTTGAAAAATGGCGCCTGAAGCGC
>DYLD01000391.1 GCA_020722315.1 Syntrophus aciditrophicus | reverse complement strand
GCATAAGTGAAAACAGGTCGTTTACGGGGCTAAACGGCGACGGGTGTCATTTCTTGTTGATATGAGGAGGTAGGGTTATGAGCATGGCAAAACGCGGCATTAAAATGAACCTGTTTATGGGATTCGGGGTGGTGCTTGGATTGACGGTTCTGATATCAAGTTTGGGCATCTGGAGTGTTAAAAAAATTACCAGCACAGTAATCAAAACGATAAACACGGATTACGAGATGTCGGAGCATGCCTCCAGGGCGCGCGCCAATACCCTTGGAATGCGCAGGTATGAAAAGGATATGCTGATCAATTGTGAGAATCTTGAAAAAGTAAAAGGGTATCAAGAAAAGTGGAAAGCAGAGAAGGCAAGTTTGTTGGCAAGAATCGCCGATATGGAAAAAGTGGTCACCAATCCCAAAGAGAAAGAACGTATAGATCAGATAAAAAAAGATCTGCAAATATATGAATCCAATATAGTTGTGCTATACGATCTTCTGATGAGCGGGAAAATAACATCTGCAAAAGAAGGAAATGATTTCGTAAATAGAGTGAAGGATAGTGTCCATAGAATAGAAACTGTTGCCAAGGATATGGCAACGGAGGCTTCGGCGAAAATGGGGTCCGTTGGAAAAGAAATTTTGGCCGACTCAGGAAATTCAACAGTCTTTATGATTATCTTTTCAGCCATTACCGTTTTGCTGGGCATCGGAATCAGCATCGTGATCACCCGCTCCATCACCGTCCCGGTGAACAGGGTTGTTGCGGGGTTGTCGGAGGGTTCCGACCAGGTCGCCTCGGCGTCGGGTCAGGTTGCAGCGGCGAGCCAGTCTCTCGCGGAGGGGGCTTCCGAGCAGGCGTCGGCGCTTGAGGAAACATCGGCATCCATAGAAGAACTCTCCTCGATGACTTCGCAGAATGCCGAAAATGCCAATGAGTGCGACCGGATTATGAAAACCGAAGTCGGTCCGAACTACCAGGTTATTGATGAGAAACTGCGCCTCATGCAGGAGGCGATTGCCGCTACCGTCAAGGCAGGCGAAGAAACAGGGAAGATCATCAAAACCATTGATGAGATAGCTTTTCAGACCAATCTTCTGGCCTTGAACGCGGCGGTTGAAGCGGCCAGGGCCGGCGAGGCCGGGGCGGGGTTTGCCGTCGTCGCCGACGAGGTCAGAAATCT
>DYLD01000008.1 GCA_020722315.1 Syntrophus aciditrophicus | reverse complement strand
GCCTGAAGCGCGATTTAAAGATTTTTCGGGGGTACCCCGCCGTCGCAGCAAGGCTGCAAAGGCGTTAAGAACGCGAACTATAGAGAGCGTTTAGCCTTTGAAGCCGCCGCGAGACGTTGCGGGGTCGAAAAAGGTTTATGAGCGCGAAGGCGGCGTTTTGCAAAGGTCTCGCCATAAATATCTTAGGCGGGATGTTGACTGCTTTTTTGTCAGCAGAAATTCCAGGCCGCGGAGAAAAACGAATCAAATCAAAACCAGTCGTTGATCAAATTTGTCAAAGCGAGAATCCCCGCATACGATACAAGAAAAGCCTTTGCTGACATGACGTGGACTAAAAAAATGGCTGATATGCTTTTTTATTCTCTAGATATTTTGCTTCACCTCGACCGGCACCTCGCCGATCTTTTATATTATTTCGGAAACTGGACCTATCTTGTCGTCTTTTTAGTCGTCTTCTGTGAAACCGGACTCGTTGTGACCCCGGTTCTCCCTGGAGACTCGCTGCTCTTCGGCCTCGGCGCCTTTGCCGCAAACCCCTATTTGAAAGGGCCGCTGGCCATCGAGCTTCTCTTTATAACGCTCTGTCTTGCGGCAATAACAGGTGATTCCGTGAATTACGCAATCGGTCGCTACGTGGGGCCGAAGGTTTTCCACAGGGATAGCAGCCGCTTTTTCAACAAGAAGCATCTTGAAAAGACTCATCGGTTTTATGAAAAGCACGGAGGAAAGACGATTATCATCGCTCGTTTCATGCCGATTATACGAACATTCGCCCCGTTCGTCGCGGGAATCGGGGACATGAGTTATCGCAAGTTTATCTATTACAACATCATCGGCGGGGTATCCTGGATTTCCCTTTTTGTCTTTGGCGGATACTTCTTCGGAAACATCGATTTTATAAAGAACAATTTCACGCTTGTTATCATCTCCATTATTATCCTTTCAGTTCTCCCCGGGGCCATTGAATATTTCCGACAGAAGAAAGCGGTATGACAAGGCAGGAAAAAATCAGCAAACTTTCTTTCTCTACAAGAGAACGGACTCTACCAAGGTTCGGAGTGTCGGCCTTTTCAAAAAAACATTTTGAAAACGACCCCCCTCAACAACGGGTAACAGAATGAGACAGATCCACAGAAGGATTTTTTTGCTTTTCCTCCTTTCACTCTTGTGTATACCCTCGCCAGCCTTTGCCTCGAGTAACAAGAACATCGTCAGGATCGGCAAAGACATAACCATTGAGAAAGGACAGAGAGTCACGAGAGCAATTACAATTTGCGGGCAGATCACCGTAAGCGGCACGGTCGAAGACAGCGTCCTGGCAATCGGCGGCTCCGTTGTTCTCACAAAAAGGGCAATAGTTAAAGGGGATGTCGTCTCTCTGGGCGGCGTCGTCGTCATGGCAAAAGATGCAATTGTCCGGGGAAGCATTACCGAGATCAACTCCAGCAATTTTTACGAGACATTTCTAAAGACCATCAGCAGCGAATGGGAAGGATGGTCATGGATTTTCGCGTTGATCTCGCTTTCGATATTAACCGTAATTCTCTTGCTGGCGTTGATCACCTCAGCCCTGATACCGAAACCGATACAGACCATCTCGCAAGCGATTACAGCAAACACATTCAAGGTCATTCTGGTCGGAACCCTTTGTCTGATTACAATTGTTCCACTCGCGTTACTGCTTACGATCTCTGTTGTCGGAATAGCACTGATACCGCTTGAGGTGATCTTTGTCGTTGTAACGGGGTTGCTCGGCTTCATTGCGGTAAGCCGACTTGTCGGCTCCTGGGCGCTTAGTTGGAGAAAAAGAGAAAGTGGAATCGTCGGGGAAACGTTCTGGGGTCTGGTAATCCTCTGGATGGCAGGGTGGATCCCTTATCTGGGATGGATGATTAAGGCGGTAGCGGTTGTTTTGGGGCTTGGCGCAACCCTGATAACGCGTTTTGGCTCTTATCACAAAGTGGCTAACACCCAATAAAAACACTGAGAGCTTTGAAAAACGCCACCTTCGCGCTCATAAATATTTTTCGACCCCGTGGCATCTCGCAAAAGGCTTCAAAGGCTAAACGCTCTGGGATCGTTCGCGTTCCTGACGCCTTTAAAAGCCCTTCCTGCGACGGCGGGGTACCTAAGAAAAATCAATAAATTTGCGCTTCAGGCAGTATTTTTCTTTTGGTTGTGCAAGGCTTTCACACTCCAACCACCATAAAAAAGGGGCATTTTAGCAAATGCCCCCCTTGCGTTTTGTTGTTGACCCAAAAAGCTCAGGCCAGTTTCTTCATTGCTTCGACAAGTTCCTCCACAGCCGCCGCCGACTTCTTGAGAGCCGCTTCTTCCTCAGCCGTGAGTTTGATCTGGATAACCTCTTCCATGCCATTCTTGCCCAGCTTGGCCGGCACACCGATATAGAGGTTTCTGATCCCGTACTCGCCCTCGAGATAGATACAACAGGGAAGAATTTTTTTACGGTCCCGGATGATTGCCTCTACCATTTCCGCGGCCGAAGAAGCCGGCGCGTAAAAAGCGCTCCCTGTTTTCAGAAAATTCACGATTTCGGTCCCGCCGTTTCTGGTACGTTCGACAAGCTCGTCTATGCGTTTTTGCGGAATAAGTTCTGTTATCGGTATCCCGGCAACCGTCGAATAACGGGGCAGAGGTACCATCGAATCCCCATGACTGCCCAGAACAAACGCATGAATGTTGTCCACCGAGACATTGAGTTCCATCGAAATGAAGGAGCGGAAACGGGCCGAGTCAAGAACACCGGCCATCCCAATCACCCTGTTCCGGGGAAAACCGCTCACGTCATGGGCGACATGGCACATTGCATCAAGCGGGTTGCTGACGACAATCAAAATCGAATTGGGGGAATACTTTGCGACCTGTTCGGTTACACTGGAAATGATCTTTTTGTTGACGGAAAGCAAATCGTCCCTGCTCATCCCGGGTTTTCGGGGTACCCCGGCGGTGATAACCACGATATCGGAATCCTTCGTATCTTCGTAACTGTTTGTTCCAACTACATGGGCGTCATGTTTTTCAACCGGCGCGGCCTCTGTCAAATCGAGGGCCTTCCCCTGCGGAAGTCCCTCGATGATGTCAACGAGGACGACATCGCACAGCACCTTTTCACAAAGACGCTGGGCCAAAGTGGCACCTACGTTCCCCGCTCCTACGACTGTGACCTTTTTATCCATCTCAAACCTCCTTGCTGGGGATTTCTACCTAACATCAACTGAAATATGCGGCCGGTCCGCGTGCCCGGCTGCCAAACACCCGGACCGCAAAATTATCTCAAGAAAAATCGACAGTCGGTTCTTTTAGCGCATTTTGGTTAATGCCACCTCGGCAGCATTGACAATCTGATAGACGATCGGCGAACCGGTAAGGGCGGGATGCGTCCCCATCTGGAAAATAGCCACCTGATCCACCGTCATCTGGTTGGATATGAATGCCGACATGATGTTGGCCACCTCGGCCGACGTTCTCCCGCCAACTATTTCACCGCCCAGAATCTTTCCGGTCTTTTTCTCAACGACGAGTTTTATCTTCTCCTGCTTCGTTCCGGGCATTGATCCGGGATGCTTATCCGGCGCGGTCCACTCCCCGGTAACAATATCATATCCTGCATCTCTGGCGGCCCTTTCGGTAAGCCCCACAACCGAAAAGCAATCATCTCCGATTATCGTGGCAAAGACCCCTATCGCGCCGACATTTTTCCTCTTAAGCTGAAACAGATTGGCTCCGGCGATACGGGCCTCAATCGTGGCTATCGAAGCCAGCCGGAGACCGGAAGGCTTTCTCGTAAAGAATGAAAATTTCTCGGCGCAGTCGCCGACGGCAAATATATTTTTATCCGTAACGGTTCTCATGTATTCGTCGACCTGAATGCCCCTCATCGGACCAATTTCTAATCCTGCCTTCTTGGCCAGATCGGTATTCGGAACTGCTCCAATCCCTATTACTACTGCGTCAGCCTTTAAGATTTGTCCATCACTGAGTTCGATTCCGCTTACCTTCCCCTCTCCTGTGATACTTTTTGCGGTGGTGCCGGCAAGAACCTTAATGCCTCTCTCGGCAAGTTTTTTCTCCGCTTCGCTGCATTGATCCTCATCAAGGGCAAGCTGGAGGCACTGCGGCAGCATCTCGACTATAGTGATGTTCTTACCGCCCATCTTCCGGATTTCATCGGCCATCTCGATCCCTATAAACCCTCCGCCTATCACGACAATATCCTTTACGGAGGATAGCTTTTTCAACATATCATCAATATAACCGGCGTCTTTCCTAACAAAAAAGACATTCTCGAGTTCTTTGCCGGGTATCGGAGGAGAAACAGGGTTCGATCCTGTCGCCAGCACGAGCCTGTCATAGCCAATCTTCTCACCGTTGGCGGTCGTGACAGTCTTCGCGGCTCTGTCTATCTCGGTAACTTCATCAATCATCAACTCGCCGCCGTTCGAGGTGATCACCGAATCCCCTATCACGTTCTTGTTTGTGGAACCCACGGTTCCGAAAATATAGGGGATTCCGCACGGCACCATCACACGCTCCGGCTGTTCTTTCCGGATCTCGAGAACGCTTTTATCAGGATAGTGCCTCTTGGCCGTCATTACTGTTACGGGTCCCGCGGCACTGCCGCCCACTACCACCACATCTGCTTGTTTCATTGTAGCTCTCCCTTCTGCTGAATTAGGTGATGACCCTCCCCTCCCCTGTTTGGATATTAACAGCAAGGCTTTGCCCTGTCAAGGAAATATCGCCCCGAATCTACATCCTATGCTCCAACGAATAAGCGCCTTCAAAAAACCGCAAAGAATCGTTCAAGAAGCCCCCTCGGGGCTAATGAAACCGCTTTGGACAGTTCTCAAAAAATGCTCTGAGCATCGCATGTCAACATCGGCCCCGATGGAAGAATCAATGCCAATACGTTCTTTAAAACAAATGCATCACGGGACAATGTGCCGGAATGGTTATCAGCGTAAAGTTAAGCCTTCTTCAAACGTTCTGACGGAACCGCCATCAGAGTGATCATACCCTTCGCAACCAGAATTTCACTGCCATCCCTGATGTCGTAAACCTCCGATTCGGAAAGAATAACCTGTCTGCCTTTATGGATCACTTTAGAACGACACCTCAGGGCATTGCCAAAGGCGGGTTTCAAAAAGTTTATCTTGAATTCGATCGTCAGTATCCTGACATTTTCAGGAACGACTGTAAAGGCACAATATCCCGCGGTATGATCGGCCATCGTAGCCATAAGCCCGGCATGAATAAACCATCCTGCGTGCGATGATGATTCGTTACCAATACCTCCGATTCAAAAAAACCAGGCTCTATCCTTAATGCCTTTATTCCACAATGCTTAACAAATCCTCTGGAAAAATCTTTGGCAAGAAAATCTTTCCTCTCTTCGGAGAGAGAACGGTTCGTTGGGAAATTCATTTTAACAATCAATGTCCTTGTCTTCAATCTTTGGCTGGCCGTAGAATAGGAGGTTTACAGAACTTTTCAAAAAGGTTTCATGACACTCAGGAAGCCTTTTTGCCGGGAAAATCTTTAAAATCGCTCTTGCTGAAACCATCTTTCTAGGTTTTGGAAAAACCCCCACAACACCGCCTCCGAACAGCCCGAAAGACGTTGAATCTTTTTGGGTTTTGCAGTCATATATGCAACAAAAGCCTTTATGTCAAGGTCATATCATAAAAGATGCTCTTTGAGAGATAAACATCACGATTAAAAAATACTTTTTGGTGAATGCATCGAAAACGAGTTGGCCTGCATCCCGGCAGAACAAACATTTATTTCTTGCTAAAAACAACTTTTTTATATATTTGTACCGGGAATTAACTAAAAGATAGTTTTGCCGGACCATCCAAAACGTTTTTTATGCACGCTCAAGAGGCTTTTTACGAAACTCCTACGTCTCGCTCAGACTTTCGAAGGCTAAACAGCGCTATCTCGCGTTGTTTTTCAGGCCTTTTACGTTCGCCGCGACGACGGGGTGAACAGAAATAACCTTTAAACCGCGCTTTATGAAACCACCTTTGGCGGTTTGCCAGGCTCTTTAAGAATCGACAACATATACGAAAACACCGTGGCATAACATCAACAAAAGCGCCCGAATTCCAACACGGCGGGGGAAATGACGAAAAAGAAAAAGGCGTCGAAGGATGAACTTCTCATCCGGATCAACGAACTCAAAAAGGAAAATGAACATTTGAAATCATTGCTGCTTACAGACGAACTGACCGGTCTGTACAACAAACGATTTTTTTTCCGCCAACTAAACGTGGAAACCGCAAGAACAAAACGGACGGGACAGCCATGCACGCTCATCGCGCTGGACTTGGACGATTTCAAACATATCAATGACACCTTAGGTCACTATATCGGGGATCAGCTTCTGTCCCGGTTTGCAGGAACGCTGAATAAAATAATTCGTCCCACCGATTTTGCATGCCGCTTCGGCGGGGACGAATTCTTTATCATCATGCCCTCTTCAAACCTGATCGAAAGCCTCAACGTTGCCAAACGAATTAAGGCTTCCTTGCGCAATGCCGATTTTACCCCTTATCTCACCGAAGGGACACATGTTTCTGTAAGCATCGGGCTTGCAATGTACGAACCTTTACAAAAAATGACCGTGGAATCATTTTTTAAAATGGCAGATAATAACCTTCTAGCCGCCAAGAAAGCGGGGAAAAATCAGATATTCCACGAGCAGGACACCAACATCAGAAGTACAGTTGTCAACAATTTGGAAAGGGAAGCGCTTTCGACGCCGTTTGAAGAAATAACGAATAAGGAACAACAATGAACGAAAGACCTCTGATCTTATCCGTGACCAGCGGAAAAGGAGGGGTAGGAAAGACCTTCGCGACAATTAACGTCGCGGCTGCACTCGCGAGAACAAGAAAAAAAATCCTGGTGGTGGATTGTGACCTGGGACTGGCCAATATAGATATTATGCTGGGAATAAATCCTTCTCATACACTCCAGGATGTCGCCTTCGGCAACAAAAAATTACAGGACATCATCGTAGCGACGGCCGGAGGTTTTGATCTTGCTCCGTCAAGTTCCGGTGTCAAAGACATGGCACAACTCCTTTTCGAAAAAATCGAGATGATCAAATCGATGATCAGGGAACTATCCGGATACGACATCATCATTCTGGATACAGGAGCGGGGATTTCTGAAGTCGTACTTCAATTCAACCTGCTGGCCTCAAAAAACATCCTTATAATCAATAAGGAACTGACATGTCTCACCGACGCATATTCTATGATAAAGGTGATGTTTCAGGTTTTTGAAAGAGACAATTTCAGCATTATCGTCAACACCGTTGCCAGCGAGAAAGAGGCGGTGAAAATTTTCACGCATATCAATTCCATCTGCAGGAGGTTTCTGGGTTTTGATCTCGATTACGCAGGATACATCATTCAGGATGATCTGGCCACAAGATCGATCCTAACTCAAAAGATAGCCCTTCTAGACGCCCCTGAATCGGAGATGGCGAGAAATTTTCGAACCATATCAAATAATATCTCATCCTGGCAGAACAACCACCCGTAACACGATGGAACTAAAAAGCCGAAAAAAAATCCATATTCGCGAGGTCGCACCCAGGGACGGGTTCCAATCATGGCCGAATTTCATCCCCACAGACAAAAAACTCGAGATCATCAGACTCCTGCTAGAAGCCGGCATAACAGAAATGGAAACGACAGCTTTTGTCAGCCCTAATGCGATACCCCAGCTGCGCGACGCAGCTGATCTGATGGGGCTTGTTCCCAAAGATGGGTGCATTCACAGCCCCCTCGTCCCGAATTTGAAAGGCGCCGAACTTGCGCTGGATAGCGGGGCAGATAAGCTTGTCGTCGTCATTTCAGCCACAGATGCCCACAATCTGGCCAATGTGCACCGAACAGTCAAAGAATCCTTAGAAGATCTTCAATCCATTTTCAGACTTGCCAAAGAAAGGGGCAAACCGGTGATCGGCGCTATCGCGGTTGCTTTTGGATGTCCCTACCAGGGCGATGTTCCGGAGGACTCTGTTTACCGGCTTGCCGAGGCTTATATTAACGGAGGAGCATCTTGTGTCATACTGGCCGATACAACCGGGATGGCTACTCCGACCAGAATCCTGCAACTTCTTGGGGAATTCAAAAATCGCTTTCCCCAAACGCCCTATTCTCTTCACCTTCACAACAACAGAGGGGTCGCGATGGCAAATCTTTATGCGGCATTGGGGGTGGGTGCCGATATGTTCGACACGGCTTTGGGAGGCATAGGGGGCTGCCCGAATGTCCCGGTTGCCGCAGGAAATCTACCAACAGAGGACGTCGTCTTTATGCTGGAGGATATGGGATATGACACCGGCTTGGATCTGATTAAACTCATCGGTGCCGCCCGAGATCTTGAGGAGATCCTCGGACAAACATTGCCCGGACAGGTCATGAAAAGCGGCCCTCGAGATCCCCGGCTCGCCGCTAAGTACGTTGTTGCTCGAAACCGGGAATGCTGAGAAAACCTTCCAAGCGGGCAAGGATGAAGCTTGCAAGCGACGTCATAACGAGATAGCAGACGCCGATAACCAGAAATATCTCCGTAAAACGGAAGGAGAGAGACGCCAGAATTTTCCCCTCACCCGTCAATTCGATGCACGTAATCATGTAGGCAAGAGAAGAGTATTTTATAAGATAAATGATTTCATTTCCGCATCCCGGCAGGGCGCGGCGGATTGCCTGAGGCAGAATGACCGACGTTATCATCTGCACGGTGTTGAACCCAAGCGATTCGGCGGCCAGTGTCTGCCCGCGTTTGATAGAAAGAAGGGCGCCTCTGATATATTCCGAATGGTAAGCACCGCTGCAGAGCGAAAAACCCAAAACCGACGCAGTAAAAGGGCTAAGGTAAATTTTGAAATACGGCAGGCCGAAATACCAGATAAAAAGCTGAATGACAAGCGGTATGCCCCTGAAAAGAACCACATATGAGTCAGCAAGGGCTTTTATCACAGATTTTCCATAAACTCTCAGAACTCCAACTAATATTCCGATGACAAGACCGGACACGGCGGAAGGAACGATAAGCTGGATGCTGACCAAAAAACCTCTGAGCAAGGCAGGAAAGGCCTCCAGTCGGAGGTAAAGCCATGTATCCATCTTCAGCGTTCTCCGTAAAGATCCGTTATTTTTGAACAGAACTCACGCGTTCGCGAATGTTCGGCATCGTTGAATATTTTGTCCGGGGTTCCCGTTTCGACGATCTTTCCATCCTCCATAAAGACAATCTCACTGGCAAGCAAACTGGCAAATGCGATCTGATGAGTGGCCATGATCATCGTCATGCCGTTGCTTCCGAGATCGCGAATAACCGCGTGTACTTCACCGATCAGCTCCGGATCGAGCGCCGACGTTGGTTCGTCAAGAAGCATGACCTCCGGATCCATCGCCAGCGCCCGTGCAATCGAAACTCGCTGTTTCTGCCCGCCGGACAGCTGGGCAGGGTATTTATGCATATGATCTTTGAGGCCAACCCTTTCAAGCTCCAGTTCCGCCCTCTGCCCTGCCTCCTCTTTTGGGATCCCCTTGACCTTGACCATGCCAATCCTCACGTTCTCCAGCGCGGTGAGATGATCGAACAGGTTAAAATCCTGGAATATCATCCCGATCTTCTGTCGGTAGGCATACAGGTTACGTCTGTGTTCGCAACGGACCTCCTTTCCGTTGAGCCAGATTTGGCCCTTATCCGGCCTGACAAGAAAATTGATGCACTGCAAGAACGTACTTTTTCCGGCGCCGGAAGGCCCGATCAGGATTTTCAGATCGCCCCTGTTGACATCCAGCGAAACGCCTTTCAATACCTCTTTTTTGCCGTAGCTTTTGGTTATGTCTTTGATCTGGAGTATAGGTGCGGTCATATGATTCCTAACTAAGGCCTCTCATAACCTTTCTAACTCAAATGGGGAGAGTATCCGGGGATTCTTACTCTGTCTTCCAGGAGCCGGAGAGCTTTCGTACCCAGCCAGGTTAAAACCAGAAAGATAGCCCCCGCCGAAAGATAGAGAGGAAAATGCTGGTAGGTTCTGGTTGCGACGAAGTGCGCGCGCGCCATGATTTCCGCGACCCCGAGCGCGTACGTTACAGCGGAATCCTTCAGCAGAATAGAGTATTCGTTTGACCAGCCGGGAATCGCAAGCCGCAGTGCCTGCGGAACAACGATAGACCCGATAGCCTGAAAATCACTCATGCCTATTGCCCGGGCTGCTTTTAACTGACCTTCCGGAAGCGAAAGTATTGCTCCGCGGAATATCTGCGACTGGTAAGCCGAACTGATCAAGCCAAGGACCACGACGGCAACCACATACGGCGAAACATCTATCTCAAGCGTCGTACAAAAACCAAAATAGAACAGAAAAAGAAAAACGAGAAGCGGAATCCCCCGAAAAAACCAGACATAAACAGTGACAATAGCACGAACTACCACACCTCCGTAAACCTGCCCGACTGCTAGAGGCAGCCCGACAACAAAACCCAGGCCCATCGCCGCTGCTACAACGCTAATCGTTACAAGTGACCCTCCAAGAAGATAGGGTAGTGCATCAACAATGGCGGTAAGGCTTTCGGGCATTTACTTCAACACCCTAAAAAAAAATGGAAGGCCCCTTTTCCGGGGCCTTCACAGATATCTAACGAAATCGGCGCCCCTGTTTATCTTGGAGATCTCCTGACAGCGGCAACAAATACGTTACGTTGAGAGGAAAACAGCTTCTCAAAATGCAGTCTGGAACAACCAGCTATTTTTGCAACTTATAGGTTTTCTGAAGCTCGGCCCAGTGAGGCGAGTTCATCAGCTTCTTGAGACCTTCGTTAAGTTTTTTGAGAAACTCCGTGTCCTCCTTGCGCACCGCATAACCGAATTCCTCATCCGGCATGCCGAATCCCCCGATGATCTTGACAGGCTTCTTCCGTACCGCATCAAGGGCCGGGGCATCATCCATCGCGGCGCCAATAATCCTTCCGTTCAAAACGTCTTCAACCGCAAGAGGGGCTGAATCATACTGCACGAGCTGAAACTTCTTACCGCCCTTCTTCAACAGATTTTCGTCCATCCATTTCGCTTCGGTGGTCCCGCGCTGGACACCGATTTTGTTTCCATCGGCAAGGACCTTCTCAACCGTCAAATTTGCATCCTTCTTGACAACAATGACCTGTTTTATAACCCAGTACGGGATTGTAAAATTGACCTGTTTTTTTCGCTCCTCATTCATGCTCAGACCCGAAGCCACAACATCAATCTTTTTTGCCTTAAGACTTGGAATGATGCTGTCCCAATCCATCGGCTGATGCTTGACCTTGAATTGCATCTCCTTGGCGATCCAATCAAGGGCCTTCACGTCAAAACCATCGGGAACACCCTTTTTGTTAACATAGGAAAAAGGCGGAAAATTAGCGTCAATCCCGTTGATATAGACCTTCTCCGCGGCAAAACCTGACGCCCCCGAAAGAAACAGGAACGCCACTAACCCCAGTGCCATGCTCAAAAACGAATTCTTCCTCATAATACCAATTTCCCTCCTTGTATTGTCGAAAAATTTACCAAACGCCGCAAATGCGGTAATGATAACCGCTTTTTCCATAAACAAAATCCTTCCGGCTGTCAAGATGAAACCATTCGCCGGCTTGCTAACCTCCGTAAATCCTTGCTTGACAACCGGGAAAATCATTCATATCATCCGCCCCGCCATAAATCAGGGCCATTGAAAAATCGACTCTTCAGGCTCTTGCATCGCGAGACCTTTGAAAAATGCTGCCCGAAGCGCAAATTTATTGATTTTTCTTAGGTATCCCGTCGTCGCAGCAAGGCTCTAAAGGCTTAAGAACGCAAGCTTAAAAGAGCGTCTAGCCTTCTAGAGCCTTTTTTAGAGACGCCGCGGGGTCGAAAAAGATTTATGAGCATGAAAGGCGGCGTTTTGCCAAGGTCTCATCGCCTAAAGAATGGGCATTTATCGTTTATGCCTCATACACCAAAGCAAATCCGGCAGGTCCTTTCCGCCTGCCTCGTTATACTGGGACTAGCAGTACTGCCCGCCGCGCTGGGTGCCGACTCTTACTCGCTGGAAAACCTTTGTAAAATAGCTCTGACCTCCTCGGAAAAACTTAAGCTTGCCGAGCAGAACATTGCGCTCGCGGAAGCAAAAACTGACCAGGCGCTGGCCTACCTGTATCCGAGCCTGACCGTAACCGGCGGCAGAACTCACTATTCGGAAAGAAAATACACGGGGACAGGGGGCATTCTTCAGCCGGACTCTGTCTCTGCGGGGCCTCAGAGCGGATGAGACACTTTCTTTAAGCGGACGCGAGTTCAAGGCAGCGGATCTGTCCCAGCAGTCTGTCGCCAGCAGCCGATTGGACGTCGAAGCGCTGCGGGAAGACTATTTGCTGAGATATATTGCGGCACTCTACTAAAGCGATGAACGATTTGAACGAAGATTACGACATTTGCAATGGTCTTCGGGATTATCCCGGTCGCCTTCGGCGTCGGCGAGGGGGCGGAAACGAGGGCGCCGAAACGACAACCTGACACGAACAGCAATAAAATGATAAAAAACGACGGGTGATATGGAAAACATCAATGAAAAACTCCAGCGGCTCCGTTCGATATTCAAAGAGATGGGGAGTGCCGTGATAAGCTATTCCGGCGGCTGCGACAGTACGATGCTGGCGTTTATTGCGAAAGAGCAACTGGGGGAACATGCCATTTGCGCTCTGTGGTCATTCGAGGCGTTCCCTGAAACCGAAACGGATGAAGCCGTTAAAACAGCGGATGCATTGGGACTGTCGCTCCTATGGATTCGTGAAAAGATGCTAAAAGATGAAAATTTCAGCGCCAACACACCACAGCGTTGCTACTTTTGCAAAAAAAAGTTCTTCAGCCGCCTGTCCGAAATAGCCCGGCAACACAGGGCTAACTTTATCGCGGACGGCTCAAACACGGACGATCTGAACGAAGAACGGCCCGGCATGCGTGCCGCATCCGAGCTGGACGTAAGAAGCCCGTTGATCGAAGCGGGATTGTCAAAAAGGGATATAAGAAAGCTGTCGCGTATATTGAAATTGCCGACAGCAAACAGGCCTTCCTTCTCGTGCCTGGCGTCGCGTATCCCTTACGGGACGCGGATTGAACAATCCCTTCTTCAGCGAATCAACGCCGCGGAGCAATTTCTTAAAGGCTTGGGATTTCACGATGTACGGGTCAGACACCACGGGGATATTGCCCGCATCGAGGTAAAAAAGGCCGAGATAGAAAGAATTGCCGCTCCCGGGACACGGACAAAAATTGTATCGAGCTTCCGGAAACTGGGATACATTTACGTAACGCTGGATTTGCATGGCTATCAAACAGGGAGCATGAACAGGAGATCTTTTCTATCGACAGCAAGACCTCCGGGCGAAACGAAAGTCAATTGAGTAAACCTCCGGATTTTTTCAACACTCCTACAAGAAAGGAATGGCATCACGATGACGAATAACTTCAACTGCATAAGAACAGCGATCGGCAGTCTGCCCCATAACGACCCGAACGAGGCGGTGGAACTGGCCTTCAAATACTTCCCGGAGGCACCGGCATGGCCTCAGCTTCCGCAAAGGGATTTCAGGGAGAGGATGGATATCCAGTACAGCGAACCCCTCCCCGGCCTCATGATAGATGAACACAAAAAAAGGGCGTCATTTGACACATCTCTGGATCTCGCGCATGCACTCACGCAATTCTTTGAACACTATCTGGAAAATGATTATGAATTTTTCCGGATTTCCGAGCAATACGCGCCCGGCTTCCATTTCTTCGTCAAGGCCCTGAAAAACGGCGCCGGAGAAAACGCGTTGTATCTAAAGGGCCAAATAACAGGCCCTCTCACCGCGGGAACTTCCTTGAAAGACGAGACCGGTCGCGATATCATCCATAACGACACACTCTTTGACGCCCTCGTCAAAGGGCTTGTGATGAAGGCCGTCTGGCAAATTGAAAAGCTAAAGCCATTCGGCAAACCCGTCATTGTTTTTATGGATGAACCTTCGATGGAATCGCTTGGCTCGGCCTTCTCGGCAGTCTCGGCCGGACTTGTTTCGGAAAAGCTCACCGAGATTGCCGATGCAATCCATCAGGCCGGCGGAATCGCCGGCATACACTGCTGCGGAAACGCGGACTGGGCGATGATATTTAACGCACCGATCGACATTGTAAGCTTTGATGCATTTGAATACATGGAAAAGATACTGCTCTATCCCGCAGAAATAAAAAATTTTCTTGCCCGGGGCGGGGCGCTTGCGTGGGGCATCGTTCCCACAAGCAGGTTCACAGGGAATGAAACCGCCGCACAACTCATCTCGCAGATGGAAGAAGGCATAGAGAATCTGCAAAAGAACGGCATGGAGCGAAAAACCATTTTACGGCAGAGTCTGATCACCCCTTCGTGCGGAATGGGGAGTCTAAACCCCCAAAAGGCTGAAGCGATCATGATACTGCTAAAGGAGGTGTCAAAGATGATGCAGCGCGAATTATGAGTAGAATCTATCAAGTCGACAGGCTCAGTAATGAACAGTGTGGGTAACCGCTCTGTAATTATTTGATGTTTATAAAAAGTAAAAAAATTGGCTTGACAAAAAAAAAGGGTTCTGTTATCCCCTGCACAAAGTAAGAGATATCCGAAGAATTTATTCAGTAAGTAGATTGCAGCTTGCGGCAAATTATTCCCCAGTGATATGTCCGGCGCCACGAAGGGTTTTGTGCGTGCCGTAACAGTTTATGAATATAGCTTCTTTATATAAATCCGAACAGTTCAAAGGGAGATTTCTGACATGGCCGTTAGCAATGGTTTTCAACTGCAAGTAGATAACATCTCGATGGCCTTCGGCGGTGTTCAGGCATTGTCGAACATAAGCTTCGGAGTCAAAAAAGGGGAAATCTTTTCGATTATCGGCCCGAACGGCGCGGGAAAGACCGTCTTACTGAATTGCATCAACGGCCTTTACCACCCCCAGAAAGGGGAAATCTACTTTGAAGGTCAACCCATCTCGAAGCTAAAGCCCCACAAACGAGCCGAAATGGGGATTTCCCGGACTTTTCAGAAAATCGAACTCTTCAAAGGTACAACAGTCCTGGACAATATCCGCCTCGGCCGTCATATCCATCTGAAATCGGGGCTGATCAGCGGATCCATCTATGCCGGAAAAACGGCGCGGGAGGAAATCGAGCATCGTGATTTCATAGAACGGGAAATCATCGACCTGCTTGAAATCGAGCATATCAGAGATAAGGTGGTGGGAATGCTGCCGTACGGGCTTCAGAAGCGGGTTGAGCTCGCAAGGGCGCTGGCTCTCAATCCAAAGATCATTCTCCTGGACGAGCCCCTTGCCGGGCTTAACCTCGAAGAAGTCGAGGATATGGCCCGCTTTATTTTGGATATCAACGAAGAGGAACGCTGGAAGACGACATGCGTTTTGGTCGAACACGACATGGGGGTCGTAATGGATATTTCCCATCGCGTCATATCATTAAACTTCGGCGAGAAAATCGCCGAGGGAACCCCCGCCGAGATACAGTCCAACCCCAGCGTCATTAAGGCCTATCTCGGTGAAGTGGAGGATCTCTATGCTACACGCCGATAGTTTTAAACAAAGAGAAATCACGAAAGAGGATACCATTCCCAAGTTCTGGCTGGAAACGGCAAAGAAATACTGGGACAAAAAGGTCGCGATGCGCGAAAAAGAATTCGGGATCTGGATTCCGGTTACGTGGAAGGAATACTACGAAAACGTGAAGCACATCGCGCTGGGCATGCTCTCTTTGGGGCTCGAGAGAGGGGATAAGGTTGCAATCATCGGCGATAACCGCCCGGAGGCACTCTGGGCGGAAATAGCAACGATGTGCGTCGGGGGGGTAGGCGTATGGCTGTTCCAGGATTCGCTGATTGATGAGGTCCAGTATATCATTGACCATTCCGACGCCAAGCTGATTGTCGGGGAAGGCCAGGAAGAGGTCGATAAGTCCCTGATGATCAAGGACAAATGCCCCAAGGTCATGAAGGTCCTCTGGGACGACCCGAAAGGGATGAGGAATTACGATGATCCGATTCTGATCAATCTCAGAGAGGTTATGAAAATCGGAGAGGAGATGGACAAAAAGGAGCCGAATCTCTTTGAGGATTTAATCTCAAAGGGAAAGGCCGATGACACCTGCCTTCTGTTTTACACCTCGGGAACGACATCCCTCCCCAAAGGCGCGCTTCTGAGCCATTACAATATGCTGACGATGGGTAAGAACCTGATGAAGGTGGACCCGTATTTTGAATCCGACGACTTTGTCTCTTATCTCCCCTTTGCATGGATCGGTGAGCAGATGATGTCGATCTCGTGCGGTATCCAGGCCGGATTCACGCTGAATTTTCCCGAGGAGCCGGAAACAGCCCAGGAAAACATCCGTGAAATCGGCCCCCATATGATGTTCGCCCCGCCCCGGATCTACGAACAGATGGTCCGAAACGTCCAGGTCAAGTATCTCGATGCTACCTTTTCGAAAAGGAAGCTTTACGAATGGGCGATGAAAATCGGCTACTACGTCGCCGAGTTGAAGTTCTTGAAAAAGCCCATTCCGTTGCAGTGGAAAATCCTTGCTAAGCTTGCCTATTGGAGCGTCCATAAAAAGTTGAAAGACCACCTCGGACTCTCCAGGATACGTGATGCGTACACCGGGGGGGCAGCTATGGGTCCCGACCATTTCCGGTTCTTCCATGCGATCGGCGTCAACCTGAAACAGATCTACGGCCAGACCGAAATCGCCGGTATTTCGGTCGTGCACCGCGACGGCGATATCAAATTCGACACGGTGGGCATCCCGATTCCAGGAATTGAAGTGAAAATCACGCCGGATGGCGAGATCATTTCCAAGGGGTCTTCGGTTTTTCAGGGATACTACAAAAACCCGGAGGCAACGGAGAAAACACTGAAAGACGGCTGGCTTCATTCCGGGGATACCGGGTTCATTGATGCGGACGGCCATCTGGTCGTCTTCGATCGCACAAAGGATGTGATGATCCTGAACGACGGAACAAAATTTTCTCCGCAGTACCTTGAAACGCGCTTAAAATTCAGCCCTTATATCAAGAATGTCTGGGCGATCGGCGACAAAAAGCCTTATGTGACAGCCGTCGTCTGCATTGACTACGGCGTTGTGGGCAAATGGGCGGAGGATAGAAATCTGACCTACACGAGCTACCCGGAGCTTTCGCAGTTGCCCGACGTTTATGAACTGATAAAAAGGGAGATCATTAAGGCGAACCAGGATTTGCCGCCCGTCGCGAAGATAAAAAAGTTCGTCAATCTCTACAAGGAATTTGATGCCGACGACGATGAATTAACGCGGACAAGCAAGCTTCGACGCGAGTTTGTAGAGGAAAGATACAAGGTCATCGTGAACGGCCTCTATTCAGATCTAGAAAATATTCATATGGACACCGACATCACGTATGAAGACGGACGGGTTATTCATATAAAGACCGACCTTAAAGCACTGGATGTGCAATGAGCGACGGGTATCCAGACGCAAGGCCTGTAAAGATCACAAAAGAGATTTAGGCCGTGGAAGCTTGATGGTCAGGACCTTAATCAAGACGGAGGTTTTCTATGGAGCTTTTTGTGATGAGTCTGATCAACGGCATCATGGTAGGGGGTGTTTACGCCCTGGTCGCATTAGGGTGGGTCCTCATCTATAAATGTTCCGGCGTTTTGAACCTGGCCATGGGCGAATTGACGCTTATCGGCGCCTACGTTACGTTGACCTTTTATCAGATAGGCGTCCCCTTCATCATGTCTATCATCATCACTCTCATCATCGGCGTTATCCTCGGCATCCTCGTGGAGCGAATCTTCCTTGACAGACTGATCGGGGAACCCATCTTGGCCGTGCTTATGGTAACCGTAGGGCTCTCCTTCTTCTTTAAAGGGATCATAGAATTCATCTGGGGGGTGCAGACACAGGCTTTTCAACCTCCCATCTTTTCTCTTGAGCCCATCGAGATAGGCTTTATAAAAATCTCCCGCGTTTACCTCTGGTCATTTATCCTGGCGATTGTGCTGTTTCTTCTGTTTTCCGCATTCTTCAAATACACACACTGGGGCCTGGCCATGCAGGCCACAGCCGATGACGAAACGGCCGCGCTTTCGGTCGGCGTAAGCGCCCGGTTCGTCTATGCGGCGGCATGGGCGATCGCTTTTATGTCCGCTGGAGTCGGAGGTGCACTTCTGGGGAACATCAACGGGATCAACATCTCCGTCGGTTACCTGGGGCTGCTTGTGCTGCCGGCCGTCGTCCTGGGGGGGCTTAACTCTATTCCCGGCGCGATTGTAGGAGGGATTACGATCGGCATTCTCCAAAACCTATCCGGCACCTATCTCGATCAGTATTTCCCCGGAGGAGTAAAAGAGGTTTTTCCCTTTGCCTTCATGGTGGTCTTTATGTTGTTTAAACCGTATGGATTCTGGGGCTGGGAACGCATTGAAAGGATGTAGATAACTACTTTGCTACACAGGAGGCTTTCTTATGTCTAACGTCTGGCTGCCGTGCGGCCTTTACCATCAAAAATATTCGGAGGATCATGGTTGGTGGCAGACTCCGGTGATCAAGGGAAAAATGATCCTCCTTCTCGTGCTTGTCTTTATTGTCTTTCCGTTTACTCTGACCGGATACTGGTTCGGCGTGGCGAACATGATAGGCTATACGGCCATGGGCGCCCTCGGCGTGCAGCTACTTATCGGTTATGCTGGTCTCGTCACTCTCGGACATGCCGCCTTCATTGCGGTGGGCGCCTACACAAGCGCCCTAATGATTCTCCATTTTCCGTGGCCCCGGTTCCTTATCGACTGGGGGCTTGCGTATCCGATCAGCATTATCATCTCAGGTATTCTGGCCGGCATCTGGAGCGTACTGTTCGGCCTTCCCTCGGCCAAGGTCAAGGGGTTCTACCTGATACTGACGACAATGGCGGCACAGTTTATCACCGTTGATTTCCTCATCACGCAGTACATCAGCCAGATCGGCGGACGGGGACAGGCCTTCTCGCTGCCTCCGGGGACGATCAAGATCGGGCCGTGGATTATCGACGGCGAACTAAAGACCTATCTTTTAATGGCCGTTCTTCTGACCCTTAGCGTCACGGTCGTCGCCAACCTCCTTCGTTCAAAGGTCGGCAGGGCCTGGATTGCGATACGGGATAACGATATCGCCGCCGAAACGATAGGAATAAACATCATCTGGTACAAGCTGCTGAATTTTTTTGTCGCAGGATTTATTGCCGGTCTTGCCGGGGCATTCTGGATCAGCAATACGGCCGCCCTGAGTCCGGAACATTTTCCGTGGTTCTGGTCCCTCTGGCTGGTAGGCGTTATCCTCATCGGCGGCATCGGCTCCATTCACGGGGTTATTTTCGGTTCGATATTCATGGTGATAGTCATGGAGTTGATCCAGTACGGTGTGATGCTGTTAAGTGATGTTTATCCGGATCTCATGATTAAATTTCTCTATATCAAGGAATCGGTCTTTGGCTTAGTCATTTGCGTCTTTTTGATCTTCGAACCAAGGGGTCTCAGTTACCGCTGGTGGCAGATAAAAAATTATTTTAACCTGTGGCCGTTTTCCTATTAGGAAAAAAAACAGGGGGCTATTGTGATTGTTTCCAAACTACATTTATGGAGGTGAGCGATGAGAAACAAGTTCTTTACGGTTGTTTTGGCGTTTTTGACGATCGGCATTTTTGTTTCATCCGCGTCGGCCGCGGAAATAAAAATCGGCGGTCTGACGGATTGCACCGGCGCGACGTCGGACGTCGGCAGGGACTACGCACTGGGTCTGGCGGAGGCCTTCAATTATGTCAACAACACGGGCGGAATCAACGGGAAAAAGATCAAGTACACATGGTTTGATTACGGCTATCGCATCCCGGAGGCTATTACCAAGTATAACTTCCTGAAACGGATGGGCGTAATCGCGATCGAAGGATGGGGAACGGGCGATACAGAGGCCCTTTCACCAACGGTTTTTAAAGATAAAATCCCCTATGTCTCCGCATCTTTTTCGGCGCATCTAACCAATCCGGCCAAGACCCCCTATAATCTATTTTTCGCCCCGGACTATTCCACGCAGGCGCGCTCCGTTTTGACGGCCTGGTTTGAGACAAGATGGCCAAAAAACAAGGATTACGGCAAGAGAAAGCCGCGGTTTGCCTGCGTCTATGCGTTCCCCGCTCCTTACGCCAGCGCCCCGATAAAGGCGATCAAGGACCAGGCCAAGCTGCTCGGCTTCGAGATAGGCGATGATCAGGATGTCGCCCTTACCTCGATGGATTCGAAGAGCCAGATCATGGCGCTCCAAAAATTCAAGCCCGATGTTGTATGGCACGGAAACACAACAATGTGCGTCACGGCTACGTTGAGGGACGCCTACGCCCTCGGTCTGGGCGCCGACTGGCTCGTAAACTACTGGGGATATGACGAAAATCTCTATAAATTGGCGGGCAAGGCCGCCGAAGGGGCGATGTGCGCAGGACCTGCTTACTTCTTCGGCGACAACAAGGGACAGATGAAAATTGTTCACGAGTACGCGGCAAAGTACAACCCTGGAATCCCTGCGAAGGACCGCCTCAAATTTACCGTGACGGCATGGTCGAATGTCCTTTTGCTCCGGGAGGCGCTTACCAGGGCGGACAAGGCGGGAGATCTGACCGGTCCCGGCATCCTGCACAAGGGCTTTGAGACAATGAGGGATTTCAAGATTCTTGACGGAGGACTTGGCACCAGCCCGGTTACGTTCACATCCACCGACCACCGCACAACCAGCATCGTCCCGGTCTATGAACTCAGAAGCGGAAACTTCAACTATGTTAAAACGATAGATCTCAAAGCACGCTGGCCTGAAAAATGGGCGAAGGAGTGGCTCGGCTGGTAAAAAGGGGTAACGTGATGGAAAAAGTGGAACCGATTCTGAAGTTGAATAATGTCGAGGTCAAATACCAGGAGGTGATCCTTGTCCTGAAAGGGGTTTCGTTGGAAATCCCTGAAGGAGGGATCATCGCCCTTCTGGGCGCAAACGGCGCAGGCAAGAGCACGACGCTGAAGGCGATCTCGGGTCTTCTGAAAGTCGAGGTCGGGGAGGTCACCGATGGCTCCATCGAGTTTCAAGGGGAACGGATCCACAAAAAATCTGCGATGGAGATTTCTAAGCGGGGTATCATCCAGGTCATCGAAGGCCGCAAGGTTTTTGAACATCTGACCGTCGAAGAGAATCTTAAAGTCGGGGCTCACCTGAGGAAAACAGGATCGACGAAGGATGGCCTCGAAATGGTCTACCATTATTTCCCGCGTCTGAAGCAGAAACGAAACGAAGTGGCCGGCTATATCAGTGGAGGTGAACAGCAGATGACGGTTATCGGGAGGGCTTTGATGGCCCAGCCTAAATTGATGCTGCTCGATGAGCCGTCCATGGGGCTCGCCCCTCTTCTGATCAAAGAAATTTTCGATATTATCACGAAGCTCAACCATGAGGAAAAGATACCGATCCTGCTCGTTGAACAGAACGTAAAGCTCGCGCTGACCGTTGCGCCTTACGCCTATGTCCTCGAAAACGGACGGCTTGTCATGCACGACACCTCGGAGAAATTGAAAGAAAACCCGGATATCAGGGATTTCTATTTAGGTCTCTCCGACGTCGGGGAGAGAAAAAGTTTTCGCAATGTCAAACATTACAAAAGAAGGAAAAGATGGCTGACATGATCCCTGTGCACCTGTTGCCTTTCGTTAACAGGTGCAATCAGCGATAAAACGTACGCGTGACATACGAGACAGTCACGTCTTTATCAGCAACGGAAGGAGGTTTTATAATGAAAAGAGCATCAATGATTGCCTATGTTTTTGCGATAGGATTGTTTCTGGTTTCATGCGCGGGGATACCGACAAAACCTACCGAGGCCAATTTCAAGGCGCCCGTAATAACCCTCAAATCTGCGCAGGTTACGCAGTACAATGGATACTGGTATTACGCGGCGGCGATAAAACCGACAAAAGGCAAGGCGGGCGCAAACAGCGCGGTGCTGCCCCTGGCTTTCCTTTTCGACATAACCAATCCCAACGATTATCCGATTAAACTGGAGGGCTTCTCCTTCACCGTTGTTTTTGACGGTTTTGACGTCAACATGGTCAATTCCTTTGACACGCAGTGGATTCCACCGGGCAAGACCAATCAGCTTACCGTGATGTCGATCCTTGACGTCCATCAGGGTCTTTTGGGTCTCCTGCTTCCCAATGCCGAAAAGGTCAAGCAGCGGAAAACGAACCCGTGGGCCCTTCTCGAAAAATGGTGGACAGGGATACCAAACAACACTGTTCCGATAGAGGTTTATAAAGGATCGGCCACCTTTACCGCCGACGGCGTGCAGAAGGTCATTCCCTTCGCTGCCAAAGCCGTGAAATAAAATAATCTCTTTATCCCTCCCCCTTTTTTGTTAAAGGGGAAGGGATAAAAAACCCGTGTTTGCTGAGACTTTTGAGACCCAAAGTGGGTTGGGGAGCCCGCAGCTCTGTCGGAAGTGAGCGATTTTTTTGCGATTAATACTTGACAAAGAAGTATCGTTTTGTTAGGGCAGTGCCGCGTAGGCTCCAAGGCGTATCTATACCCTGCAACAAGTTAAGTAGACGAGAATTATACTATCATATCGAGGCCTGCAAAGGACATTCCCAAAAGGACAGCTTTCAATGAATTGGAAATTGACGGCGACGAGTTTGTTTTGCGACAAGGTAAATAAGTGGGTTCCGATCATCGTTTACGGCGATGGGAAGACCCATTGCGGCTATTACTACAGACATCAGGTTGTTACGAAAGACTGGTCGGGCGCATTTCCATGCCGGGGGCCACAGGAATGCGAATTATGCAAGGCCTATAAAGATGATGTTTTTTCCCGCAAGGAATAGGGAATAAACAGATCAACCGTTTTGGTTTTCCACTCATGCGAGCCATATGCAAACAAAATAAAGGAGGGGAATATGAAGAGCAGAGCTAAAATTTCGTTGTTAAGTTTAATGTTTTTCGCCACAGGACTGATGCTGGTCTCGTGCGCCGGAATCCAAACGAAACCTGCGGTTACTAAAATTCAACCTATTGTGGTCAGCGTCGAAAGTGTTGAGAGGCTAAACGACATAGCGCCGAAACCCCCTTACCAGAAATGGGATACGCTCGTGTACGGGGTCAATTTCAAACTGACCAACCCCAACAATGTCCTTGTGAAGGTCGATGATCTCTACTTTGAAGTAAAGGTGGACGACGGCACCGCCGACAAAACAATTATCGGCGCAGGTACGATGCCAAGCGCCTGGCTTCCGGCCGGGGGGGAAATGACATGGAATTCCACCGTGCCGTACATCTATGGAGGTATCATCGGTTCTTACGCACTGCGGGGCGTTGGCGGTGCGGCGGGTCTTAAAGGGGTCGTCGGCAAGGTTGTCGAACTCTGGGCTGATCTGGGAAAAGATAAAAGAAAATTTTATATTGATGGAAACAGTTCAACGTCCGCACCCGATTACCCGGAGTTAAAACCGGTTTACAACCAGTTCAAGTCCGAGTTCAAGGTTCCGGGTTTATAAACCGACAAATGGTGACAAGATAATGGCTCAATCAATCACCGACGAGACATGGAGCAGGTTTCAGTCCCCTCCGGATGAGAACACCTTTCCCAAATTGTTAAAACGCAACTATCACAAATGGGGAGACAAGAGGGTTGCGTACCGGTATAAGGATTACGGATACTGGCGGGAACTCACCTGGAAGGATTTCTATGAGCGAACCAAGTGGTTTGCCGGAGGGTTGGCAAGTCTTGGTTTTGGACATGGCGACAGGATTGCTATCTGCGGAGAGAACGCTCCAGAATGGTTTTGGGGACAGACGGCCGCCCAGAGTCTGGGAGGCGCTTCCGTCGGTTTATACACGGACGCCACCCCTAGTGAACTTCAGTTTATCATCGAACATTCCGATGCAAAAATCGTCATGGTCGACGATCAGGAACAGGTGGATAAAATTCTCTCCATCAAAGAGCAAATCCCCAAAGTGGAGAAGGTCATCTACTGGATCGCAAAGGGGATGTGGAACTACGACGACCCTTATTTGATTGGCTTCGATGATTTGATGGAAGCGGGGAAAGAGTATGAAGCATCTCATCCCAATTTTTTTGAAGAATACATTGATAAAACCAGAGAAGACGATATAGCGGTTCTTCTTTACACATCGGGGACAACGGGCCAGCCCAAGGGCTCGATGGTTACCTACAAGAATCTTCTTAGTTTGTTCAAGGGATGGGACGCAGCAATCCCCTGGAGTGAAAAGGCTGAAAATCTCTCCTTTCTGCCGCCGGCATGGATAGGTGAGCAGATCTTTACCGTTGCACCCAATCTGTCAAGGGGGGTCGTGGTCAACTTTATAGAAAAAGCGGAGACGGTTCGCTCCGACCTGCGAGAAATAGCCCCGGGGGTAATCCTCCTCGGGGCAAGACAATGGGAAATGATCTGCTCCGAAATCCAGGCTAAAATGATAGACGCCCCTCTCTGGAAAAGATCTCTTTATAACCTGTTTCTTCCTGTAGGATACAAAATCGCGCAAAGACAGGAAGAAAGAAAGCCGGTAAGCTGGATTTTGCGTTTTCTGTCTTTCGTTGGTTATTGGGTCGTGTTCAGACACTTACAGGACAAAATCGGCATGACAAAAGTCAAAATTCCGATAACCGCCGGAACCGCCCTCAGCCCGGATAATTTTAAACTTCTGAGGGCCATCGGCGTCCCGATTGTCCAGGGCTATGGTTCCACGGAGGTTTCCGGCCTTGATGTCCTCCAGTTGGAAAACGACTATTACCGCTCCGAAGGATCGGGGCAGCCCTTCCCCGGCGTCGAGGTAAGAATTACCGAGGATGGCGAGATACTGCTCGGCGGCGTCGGGGTAGTGCAGGGATATTATAAACGGCCTGAAGACACCGAGAAAAGTTTTAAAAACGGCTACTTCTATACCGGCGATGGCGGCTACATGGATGAAGAGGGGGAACTCTACGTCATCGACAGGGTGAGAGACATGCAGAAGTTGAAAAGCGGCGAGAAGTTTTCACCCACCTATATTGAAGGCCGTCTCAAATTCAGTCCCTTTATTAAGGATGCTATGGTCATCGGCAACAATAAAGATTTTGTGACCGCGATCCTCAATATGGATTTTGAGAACACGGGCAGGTGGGCGGAGAGGAATCATATCGCCTACACCTCTCTGACAGAGTTCTCGCAGAAGCCCGAAGTACGAAAACTGCTATCCGGCATCATCCAGAAGACCAATACAACCCTTCCTGAAACAACGCGGGTCAAAAGATTTATTGTCCTTCACAAAGATTTTGACCCGGATGAAGCGGAACTGACCCGAACCCGCAAATTACGTCGGGATTTTGTCGAAAAACGGTATGAAAACATCGTTGAAGCCATGTATCAGGGAAAGGATGTTGTTGATATCGAAACGACGATCACCTACCGGGACGGCAGAAAATCGACGATGAGACTCCCAATTTTTATAGAGTCAATCCAAGGGTAAAACACATGCGTGATATTACAAAGAAAAGGGAACAAAGATACAGTTACGGGTTGGCGCTTCTGCGCGAATGCATCGAAAAAAAACGGCTATGGACAAATAACGAAGACGAAAAAAAGGCTGTACTCAGGGTGGAGAACATTGATTTGAGCTTTGGCGACCTGCGGGCTTTAAACAACGTCAGCGTTGACGTAAGGGGACACGAAATTCTGGCGATCATCGGCCCTAACGGCGCAGGAAAAACCTCTCTTCTCAATGTGATAAGCGGCTTTTACAGGGCGCAACGGGGTGACATCTATTTCAACGAGGAAAAAATCACCCGTTTTTCGTCCCATAAAATCGCCGAACGCGGCATCTGCCGGACCTTTCAGAACATCGCCCTGTACAGCGGCTTGACGGTAACCGACAACATCATCGCAGGAAGGCATCCCCACATCAATTATAATTTCCTCACCGGGATGATCTACTTTCCGTGGGCCAACAGGGAAGAGGCTTATCAACGGGCCATCGCAGAGGACATTATAGATTTTCTGGAATTGGAGCACGTCAGAGGATCGGTCGTCGGAATGCTTGCCTACGGATTGAGAAAACGGGTCGAGCTGGGACGCGCCCTTGCGCTGGAGCCGAGAATTCTTCTTCTCGATGAACCCATGGCGGGGATGAATGTTGATGAAAAGGAAGACATGGCCCGCTTTATCATAGACATCAACGAGTTTTTGAAGATACCGATCGTCCTGATTGAGCATGATATGGGTGTCGTCATGGATATCGCCGACAGGATTTTCGTCCTCGATTTCGGCAACCCGATCGCTGAAGGTTCCCCCGAGGAGATTAAACAAAACCAGAAAGTTATCTCGGCCTACTTAGGGACCGGATAAAAAAGAATCAGAGACACCCGATTTACAGCCTTTACTAGGAGTTTGGAATGGAAGAAATCATCAAATCGATTGTGTTGGGTATTTGCAGCGGTGGAATTTATGCGTTGATAGCGGTCAGTTATGTCGTCATCTATAAATCCACCCGTGTCTTTCCCTTTTCACAGGCTGCGGTTCTGATCATCGGCGCGTATATTATGTGGTATTGCACGATCGCCTGGCATATCCCGATATGGCTGGGATTTGTTATCACCTGCGCCGGGGGTGCGATATTGGGGATGTTTGTCGAAAGGGCTTTCATGCGGCCTCTGGTCGGGCAACCCATCCTGGCGCCTATCGTCGTTACGCTGTCGCTGATGCTTTTTCTAAGGGGCGTCGGCATTCTGATGGGGAAAGGCGATGTGCAGGGCTTCGGTGAATCATTCCTGCCGGTCGGTGCATGGCAATTCGGTTTTCTCCACCTTCCGAAGATTCAAATCTATGCCTTCCTATTATGCGCGGTGATTATTGCAGCGCTGATATTGTTTTACCAGAAAACAAGGACCGGTCTGGGAATGAGGGTTGTCCATGAAGACCATGTTGTGGCGCAAAATTTGGGAATCAACGTCAAGCGGATCTTTCAGTATAGCTGGATCATTTCCTGCATTATTGCCTCAATCGCGGGCATGTTGCTGGGGAATATTCAAGGGGTGGGACTTGCGCTGGATGCCAACGGCATCGTTGCCATTGCCGCGGTGCTGTTCGGAGGCCTGGAATCCTTTTCGGGCGCTATCGTTGCCGGACTAACAATAGGAATTCTTCAGATGTTGACTATCGCTTATATAGCGCCGCTTCTGCCGGGAGAAACGACGATGATGGTCCCTTTCGTTTTTCTGCTGCTGGTTCTTTTCATCAAACCATACGGCCTTTTCGGCCTGGTAAGAATAGAGAGGTTATAAATGAACATCAACAGACCCTGCGGTACATTTGACCGGAATTACTTTCAAGCCAAGGAACTCTACCGGACACCGCTGCGAAAAACCCTTCTGGCACTCTTCATCATCGCAATGTACGTTATTCCGTTTGTTGTCGGGGAGTACGGGATCTCTATTCTCACCCCGATCTGTGCGTTTACGATCGGCATGTTGGGTCTGCAGATTATCACCGGCTATGCCGGTCAGATATCCATCGGACATGCGGCGTTTATGGGCATAGGGATGTATACGGTGGCCATTCTACAGAAATATTTTGGTTTCAGCTTTTGGCTCGCCCTGCCCTTCTCCGGTCTGGTTGCAATGGCGGTTGGTATCATATTCGGCATACCGGCGCTGCGGATGAAGGGATTGTACCTTGCGTTTGCAACGCTGGCAGCCCATTTCGTCATCGTTTACGTCATCAGCAACTGGCGCTCCGTGACCAACGGAACGGACGGCATGTATATGAGTCGGCCCGGCGTCTTGTTCGGTATCGATTTCACCGACGATCGCAACTACTATTTCCTTGCCCTGACAGTAACCGCTATCATGACGTACCTGGCCACAAACCTGGCCAGGACAAAGCTGGGACGGGCACTGGTTGCCGTCAGGGATAACGATATCGCGGCGGAACTCATGGGAATTAACGTCGGTACAACCAAAGTCCTAGCCTTCGGAATCGGCTGTTTCTTTGCCGGAGTTTCAGGAGCGATTGGAGGGGCCTACTACGAATATGTGAACGTGGAGTGGTTCGGTCTGGACGATTCCATCTGGTATCTCGGATTTCTCGTAGTCGGTGGTTTCGGCAGCATATTCGGAGCCATAGCCGGGGCGGTCGTATGGAAAGTAATGGATGAGCTCAGTACCCTCGTTACCCCGCTCACGGAGGCATTGCTGGGCGGCGCTGCGTTCTATGCGTCGGCCGCCTTCTCGCTGCTCTTTTACTCGCTGATCATCATCACCTTTCTTGTCTTTGAACCTCGCGGGATTTCACATCGTTGGGAAATGATTAAAAGATCTTACCGTCTTCACCCATTTCCCTATTAAGGAGAAAACATATATAGTAAAAAGGGAGCCAAATAGGTTTCATCAAAAAAACAAGGAGGGAGAAAAAATGCAAAAGAAAAGCAAACTTCTTTTTGTGCTGGGGGCATTGGCGGTAGGTATTTTCCTTTTTTCGTTCAATGCTGATGCGAAACCATCAATAACCATCCACAATATAATCGACCTGACGGGTGCCTACGCACCCATCGCGATCCCCTCTGAAAAGGGAGGCAAGGATTACCTTGCGTGGATCAAGGAACAGGGCGGTCTGGATGTTGACGGCGATGGCAAGGGTGATGTCGAGGTTAATTACAAGTGGGCAGAATTCGGAAACATTGACGCCCGTTTCATGTCCGCGTACAAAAGGTTCAGAATGGGAAAACCAAAACCAACAATCATAGAGATGTGGTCTTCCCCCAACCAGGAAATGATCAAACCCATTGTGGAAAGGGACCAGATTGTTTGCTACGGAATCGGGTTCAGCGATCCCCAGCTCTATCCGCCAGCCTGGAACTACATGGACTGCTGGAGCTATGGAGAATCAGCGGCCGGCGCCATAGAATATTATATCGACAACCTCTGGCCCAAAAGAGGAAAGGGGATAAAGGCCAAGGTCGCCCATCTTACCTGGGATACCGCGTATGGTCGGGGCGCCAATGAACCGACGAAAATGCACGCCAAGAAAACAGGAAAGTACGAAGTCGTGGCCGAGCGGTTCTGCACGTTTATGCCGACCGATCCCGAAATTATGGGGTTTCTCTCCGACTTTGAGAAACAGGGTGTCGACATCATCTGGTCCAATTCTATTGTGCAGACTCCTGCCGTTATTCAGAAAGGCATCCAGAAGCTCGGTCTGGCGAATAAGATGGTCCTTATGGCCAACCTCTGGGCGCCTGCCGATCAGCTGCTCGACATTGTCGGCCCCAAAGCTGCCGAAGGGTATATGTGTCCGCAGCCGGTCTTTATCCCCGCCGCAGAACCGAACGAACCCGGCGTCCAATTTGCAAAAATGCTGAACGACAAATACCGCAAAGACCCGTCCCTGCCCAACATCCAATATATGCGGGGCATTCGGATGAAGGCGAATATACTGGAATCCGTGAAAAGAGCCCTGGTCGGCATTATGAAAAGGGATAAAGTCGATTTAGCGACAGCCTGCAAAAAAATTACCGGAAAAGACGTGAAAGAGCTGGGGATTCAAACCCTGGCAGGCTATACGGCTCACGGCACAACATCCAAATATCAGAGCGCGCCCGCGGGCAAGGACGACCGTCGTCTCGCAAATCACGACCGCCTCGTCGGCATCAAAAACGGCAAGGTGACCGTTCTTTCCCCCTGGTACAAGGTGCCCAGGCTCATCCCTGATAATATGGTGGCAAAGGGACTGTTCAAGGACGAGAAGATCAATATCAATTACGTCCCTGTGAAGAAGTAAAAAATTCGTTCCTTCCAAAAAGGGCGGCTTCGGCCGCCCTTAGCGGGGGGGTGTAAACCCTTTCCGTTATTATCCTTGTTCCTTTGCTAAGAGAGGAATTTCCATGTTGGAATTGAAGAACGTTGAGGTTAAATACCTCAATACGATTTTGGTTTTGAAAGGGGTCAATATCCAACTCGAAGAGGGGGGATTTTCCTGCATTTTAGGGGCTAATGGCGCCGGGAAAACGACGACGTTGAAGGCCATCTCCGGACTGCTGCGGACCGAGGAGGGAGCAGTGACGGATGGAGGCGTCTTTTACGATGGCAAGCCTATCCACAAATTTTACCCCGAGGATATCGCACGGATGGGAATCCTCCAGGTACTCGAGGGAAGACGTTTGGCGGAACACCTCACCGTGGAAGAAAATGTGCGGGCAGGCGGACTGATCATAAAACAGAGCAGCGCACAGACGAAGCGGGACATGGAGATGGTTTATCACTATTTCCCGAGACTCAAGGATATCCGGAACAACACGGCAGGTTACACTTCGGGAGGCGAGCAACAGATGGTCGCGATGGCCCGCTGCCTGATGGGCCATCCGAAGATTATGCTCCTCGATGAACCCTCGATGGGGCTTTCCCCTCTACTCGTTAGAGAAATAGCTGATATTATTAAGAAAATAAACGTTGAGACAAAAGTCTCAATCCTTTTGGTTGAGCAAAACGCGAATATCGCGCTGGAACTATCACAATATGGATACGTGATGGAAAACGGCAGGATCGTCCTGGACGGTCCTTCGGACAAATTGAAGAACAACGAGGACGTTAAAGAATTTTATCTCGGTTTTACCGGAGCCGGAAGCAAGAGAAGCTACCGGGATGTTAAGCATTACAAACGCCGGAAAAGGTGGCTTGGATAATATCCGTCCAGGACTTGCATCCTTTTCGGAATGTAATCCGCCTGCTATCGCATTTGCCGAATGTACTCTCTCAAAAACCTTTGCAAAACGCCGCATTTCGCGCTGATGAAATCTTTTTTCGGCCCCGCGGCGTCTCTGCTAAAAGGCTCTAGGGGGCTAAACGCTCTTATAAGTTTGCGCTCTTAACGCCTTTAGAACCTTGCTCTGAGGACGGCGGGGTACCTAAGAAAAATCAATAGCGCTTAAGGCACCATTTTTCAATGGTCACTCTCTGCATGCGCAACCATGTCAGTACATCACCGTAAACAACGAATAATCTGTAAGGTTATATCCGATTACGTAAGCCTAACCGAATGTTTTCCTTACAAAAACAGACTCTTTCGACGAGACCTTTGCAAAACGCCGCTTTTTCGACCCCGCAACGTCTCGCAAAAGGCTCTAAAGCCTAAACGCTCTGTAACGCTTGCGTTCTTAACGCCTTTAGAGCCTTTCTGCGACGGCGGGGTGTACCTAAGAAAAATCTTTAAAATCGCGCTTCAGGCAGCATTTTTCAAAGGTCTCTCGACACCGGCAATAAAAAAGTTGGTCCCGGTCTTTTTGTTGCTTTTATCGTTCGGCGGCCCGGCACTTGCACAGGAGTCTATAAAGATCGGGGGCATCTTTGACATAACGGGCATTACGAGCGACGTCGGCACGCCCTATGCGAACGGAGTTAAAGAGTACATTCAGTATGTTAATAATCATGGCGGAGTGCACGGAAAAAAAATTGAATTAATCTCTTTTGATTACGCCTACAAAGTCCCTAAAGCCATATCTGCCTACGAAGAAATGACGGCAAAAGGAGTCATCGCAATCATAGGCTGGGGGACGGATGACACCGAGGCACTGACGTCCAGGGTCGCAAAAGACAAAATACCGTATATCTCGGCCTCGTACGCGGAACAGCTTGTTTTCGAGAAAACCCCGTATAATTTTGTCGGGGCGACGACCTATTCCGATCAGGCGAGACTTGCGCTGCAATGGATCAAGGACAACTGGAGGGAGAAAGGCAGGCCGCCGAGAGTCGCGTTGCTGTACAGTAACACCGGTTTCGGACTTTCGCCGATCCGCGATGCGGAGGTATTCGCAAAAAAAATTGGCGTAGATATCGTTGACCACGAAATTATCGGCCTGCAGGATCTCGATGCCACATCACAGCTTCTCGCGATGCAAACGAAAAAGCCCGATTACGCAATCAACCAGCACACGCTGACGGCAACGGCGGCAATACTCAAGGACGCCAGGAAACTTCGTTTGAAAACAACGTTCATCGGGCTGGTCTGGAGCTTATCCGAAAATTTGATCCCGCTGGCCGGTAACGCCGCTGAAGGCTTCATGGCAACGATGCCTGTTGCGTTCTGGACCGAAACAAATCTCAAAGGCGTCCAGTTCATGCACAAGGTTCACAAAAAGATAACAGGCAACAACGATCCCCAGCCGGTTCAATACACCCAGGGATTTATCAACGCCTATCTGCTTGTTCAGGCGCTGCATAAAGCGGACAATCATCTAACGGGGCAGAACATCAAGAAGGTCTTCGAATCAAACAAATTCAACATGATGGGTCTCAGCGCAGACGTGCAATATAAACCCAACCTGCGAAAGCCGAACGTTTCGGCAAAAATATACACGATCAAAAAGGGAAAGATCAAACCCCTGACCTGTTATCTGCGGTACTAAACTCCGTTCAGATTTCCTTTGGCCGGTTTTTTTCTTGACAACAAAGCACCTTTTAACTTTAAATGAGCTATAGCGCTTTGCATTCCCTCTATTGAAAAGAGCCGACTCCAAGCGATGAATTTTCAACCTAATTCCCACCATCGCGAAGATATAAAGGAGGTGTTTATGAAGGTTACGATCATTTACGACAATACCTCTTTCAGGAAAGACCTGCAGTCCGATTGGGGGTTTTCCGCACTGGTTGAGGTGGAAAATACCCCCAGAATCTTATTTGACACAGGCACCGACGGACGGATACTGATTAGCAACATGAAAAGGCTGGACATAAATCCGGCTACAATCGACGAGGTGTTTATTTCCCATTACCATTTTGACCATACCGGGGGAATATCCGAGTTTTTAAAATTCAATCAGAAGGCCAGATTTTACGTACCGCCGTCTTTTCCGGGGCCGTCTGACAGAGAGGTCACACCGATAGCCGAACCGACCCGAATCCATGAAAACGTGGTTTCGACGGGCGAACTTGACGGGATAGAACAATCAATGGGCGTGATAACCGACAACGGGATCGTCGTGATCGACGGTTGCTCTCATCCCTATATGGGCCACATTCTTGATGCGGTCCGTCAGTTCGGGGAAGTTTACGGGATCATCGGGGGATTGCATGGATTCAGGGAATTTGCGTTATTTAAAGACTTGAAACTGATCTGCCCTACCCATTGCACCCAGCACAAGGCGGAACTTAAAAAACTGTATCCTCAACAATACATTGAAGGAGGCGCCGGGAAGATAATCGAAATCTGACGGCAAACCGGCGGGACGGGAAAAATACAGAGGAGGTCAGTCAAAAGAGAGACCTTTTAAAAAACGCCGCCTTTCGCGCTGATCGGATCTTTTTCGACCCCGTGGCGTCTCGGGACTCGGCTCTAAAGGCTAAACGCTCTGGGATAGTTCGCGTTTTTCACGCCTTTTAGAGCCTTGGCTACGACGGCGGGGTACCTAAGAAAAATCAATAAATTTGCGCTACAGGCAGCATTTTTCAAAGGTTTCAAAGAGGGATCTTCTCGACGGGGGGTATCAGGGGCAAATTTACCCTTTTCATCCGTCGGCAAATACCGTGCACGGTGTCAAAGTCTACAGACAAATACAGGACATAGACATTACTCCCGAGCCGGCCAATCATCATCACATCGTACCGGAATGTTCCAACCATTCTTGAGCAGTGCGGGATAAAGGCATAAAATCGGGCATCGTCGTCTCGGACGGCTTCGGGTTGGAACTAAATCTCCTGTATGCTCCATTCCATACCGCCGCATGCGGATCGGATTTCAGGTCTATCGGATTTTCTGCCGCTTCCTCAACAGCCTGCGGGAGCATCGTTTCTAGTTCTGTAGAGAGCCCCCGATTATCCATCTCTTGCGCGATGGCAATCCCCTGCGGAAAGACGGCTAGTCAACGAATATACGATCATCTATGCGGATTTCAACCATAGTGTATTCTCTCGGTTGCCTAAAACCATAAACTTCGCCCCTCCGGATGTCAAGACTATTTCCGGCAGGGCATTATACCCAGGATGGCTACTATTTCCTTGACATATATCTGCCGCGTTGCTTATAAATAGGCTGTAAACAGGGTCAAAAGGAATGTGGAGTTTCCCCAAAGAACGCAAGGAGATGTAGCAATGCTGCCCTTTAAAAAAATCCTCTGTCCCACGGATTTCAGTGAACCATCTTACGAGGCGCTAAACGTCGCAAATGAACTGGCGCTCCACTTCTCCTCGGAGCTGTTTCTTCTGCACGTGATTGCGCCTATCCCTACGGCAAATGTATCGCCACCTCCTACGGGATCAGCCTCATCCAAGGGATTCAACATCTCTTTGTACCGCCAGGAACTCGAAGATCTTTCCAGGAAATCCCTCGAAAAAGTTGTCGAGGAGAGGATTTCCAAGGGTCTCAATGTTCATCCGATTGTCATCCAGGGGGAGGCTTCCGATCAGATCATCGATGCCGTAGAGAAACACACGATCGATCTTATCGTAATAGCCACGAATGGAAGAACAGGCTGGCGACGGTTTATCTTTGGTTCGGTTGCCGAAAAGGTGGTACGCTTTTCCCCGTGTCCGGTGCTGACGATTCAACCCCCCCATGAAGAATAGATCTCTACTTCTCTGAAAACCTAAGCATCTCGGCAAAATTGTTGATGCGGGTCAAATTATTACTCTCAGGCGTACCGTCATATGTCAGGGTTGTCCAGGGTTTGCCGTATCTTGCACTCAGGCTGTCGGCGAGTGCGGCTCCGATCCCCCCGGGCATGCACCCATGAGGCATAACCGTGATAACGCCCGCAAAGGCCGGATTTTTGAGCCATTCGACACCGCTGCCTATCGTCAGAATCGCCTCACTGCCGCATTTTGGCGAGAGATAAGGTTTGGTAAAGGAGTAGAGCTCCTCTATCGTCGTATCATGAACACGGATGAAGGATTTCCCGTTTCGGGCAACCGATCTTTCGTCCAGCTTCTGTATCATCTTTTTGATATAGGCGTAGATTGTCTTTCTGACGTTTCGATCCCGGATCCCGTCTTCAACCTCTCTGAGCGATACGTAATTGAACCATTCTATGATTGGAGAAACAACCACCTCCAGCCCGGCGGCCTCGCAGTTCCGGACCAAATTCTGGTTGCTGAATTCATTGGATCTGAGAAAGATCTCCCCATTAATTCCCACCAGGGGTCTTTTCGGTTTGGAAGGATCCACAAGCTCGTTGAACATCGGACCCGCCTCTTTCAGGATATCATTGGAATCCCGTTTGGACTCGACGCGCCGGGCGACCCTGTCCCCGAGTTCGCTAAAAAGCCGGTCGGCACTCCCCTGAGATTTTTCGTACGGTCTCGTCTGCCACAGCATCTTCTGCAAATAATCCATCGTTACAATCCCTCTCCAGGCCAGCCGTTCAAATTCCGCTCCGAGGCCGGTGTCCCGGTAGCCGTTGTTGGCGACACTGGTCAGCACGGGGATATCAAAACCGACATCTCGGAGGACACGGGCCTGCTCCGGGGCATACTTCCCGAAGCGGCAGGCACCGTAAGCGCCTGCCATAAATGCCTCCACGTCGCTGAGGTCTACTCCATGGCTTCCATCCTCGTAGAAAAACCTCAGAAAATCTCCAATCGTGATCCGAAAAGGCAGACATTCCTTTCCGGTTGATAGTTTGTTGCTGTAAAGCAGACTTGTCTCATCGGACGGCGGCAGCGTCATTGCGTTGATCCCGAATGCCCGAAACGCGGCGCTGAGAATCTCGGCATGGGGCGCCATTCTGGGCACCAGAAGCGTTCCCTTTGAGTGAGTGACCGACGGTGCCCCGCGATAGATATCCTTTTTGAGCCTTTGCACCATGTTTTTGGAGTTGTAGAAACCCTTTATTGTATCGACAAAGGCCTCGAGCCTTGTAATGATCCCCGCTTCGGCGGCATGCTCGTCAACCTCAAGCTCCGTAAGGGGTTTACTGCCCATGATGTCGTGCACAACCGGCAATATGAATGAATTCGGACCGCAGCCGAAATTGGTCAGCACGAGGCCGTAGAGCTGGGGATCGGTGTGAATGATATCCGCGGCCTGTATGAACTTGCTCTCGTACATCCAGTACGGCCTGTCGCTGTATTTCTTCGGATCTACCGAGGACAGGGGAAGATAATCTATAGGAACCGGGACGACGCCGAGTTTCGCCAGTTCGTTCGCGATGTTCTGGTTTGCACCCGGATCCTGAAACATATACGAGCGGGATATGACAACGACGCCTATCTGGCCTGTTTGATGGATATGCTGCAGCAGTTGTCGGCCTTTATCCTGGAGCGCCTTTTCAAAAGCCCGCAGCGATTCGACCCCGGCAACCGCGGCGGCCCTTCCGTGTCTTTTTTGAAAACCCATTTCAACCGCGACCCTGGTGAGGTTTTCAATGACGTCTTCGTCCCCGTTGCTGAAATCGACAAACGGGATCAGCATCTTCTCTCCGAGGTTCAGATTCTCACGGACAATGAAAGGGGCCGCCTGATTCAACGGGCAGGAATATTTTTGATTCTCCTCTCCATCTTTCAGACCTAGCCGGATACACGAAGGAAAGAGGACGTAGTCAACACGGCCTTTAAGACTTTCGGCATGCGCGTAGATCAACTTCATCGGAAAGCAGAGATCCGAGTAGCTCAACTCCACGGCCCGATCGACGGTCCGCGGGCTGGTACGGTCGGAAATGAGGATTTTAACGCCGAGCGCATTTAAAAAACCTATGACGAGGGGTGCATAATCGTAGATCAGAAGCGACCGCGGAATGCCGACCGTTAGTCCCGAACCCGAATTTTCGGAATAACCAGCAAAAAGAAGCTTCTCGCGCTCATCGAAGGCCGTTTCCTTTTTTTCGGTGCCGGCTGTGCTGTCAAACAGGTCGCAGCGGCTCCCGTAGAACGTAGCAGGTTCCCCCGGAAGCTGCAGGCGGCTGATCGTGCAGTAATTTTCGCACCTGTGGCAGGTGAACGTCTTGACCTTGTATTTTTGCTCGACGACGCTGCGAAATCCCTTGAATCTGGATTTGTTGCCAAAGACCCTGTCTCTGGCCAAGAGAGCCGCCCCGATCGCGCCGCTGACCTCTCTGTGCTCCGGAATAATGATCTTTCTATCCCCGAGTTCCTGCTGAAATGCGGATATGACCGCTTCATTAAAAAACAGCGCGCCGGTAAGAATGACTTTATCGCCCAGTTTCCTCCCTTCGAGGATCTGGGAAATATAGTTTCGTGCGATGGAACTGCAGAGACTTGCGGCGATAATTTCGATCGGTATACCCTGCTGCTGCGCGGAGGCTACCGCCTGCCCCATAAACGAGGCGCACCGCGAGCCGAGATCAACCAGATACGGAGCCTGAAAGGCCAGCTCGGCGAATTGACCGTTCTTGACCGAAACGTTGAGCAACTCCGCCATCTCGTCGATGAAACTTCCGGTGCCGGCCGCGCAGGCCTTGTTCATCTGGTAATCGACAACCACCCCGTTACGTTTGATGACCAGTTTGGAATCCTGTCCGCCGATCTCGATGATGTCGGCCTCCCTATCCAGCTCCTCGGCAGCTCTTGTCTGCGCGGTGATCTCGTTCCTGACGACATCGGCCCCTACAAAGCTGCCGATCAAATACCGGCCGGATCCGGTCACGCCAACGCCTGCTACCTCTACATTCTCCGCGCCCCAGTCGATAAGGTACGGAAAGAGTTTTTTGACCGCCTCAAGGGGCCTGCCCTCCGTCATCAGGTAATGTTTCGCCGCTATTTCAACGCCTGATTCATCGAGGATTACCGCCTTTGTACTTGTTGAACCGACATCGATCCCGAGATAACCTTTCATCGGACGGTCTATCTTTCGGGGGCGCCATGCGTAGTCTCCCTGAGAAACCCGCTGTAGTTTGGGCATCCTCAGGTACTGTTTTCCGGCATCCTCGTGCTCGGGTATAAAGATTTTCGGCCGTTTCTTTGCTTCCCTGGCCAGCAGCGCCGCCCCGATCGGTTCGATATACTCGCACCGGTCGGGAACAAACACCGTTGTTTCAACCCCATTTCTTGCTGAAATCGTCTCCTTCAGCGACTTGAGAACGATCGGACCTGCAGCCACGCCGCCGGTGAAGTATATCGGTTCGATAAATTTTCCCTTTTTAAACGAACAGACCATCTGCGCGACGCTGTTCGATAGGGCATACAGAATCGATTCGCTCGGAAGACCCTTCTGCTGGAGGTGAATCATGTCCGTTTTCGCAAAGACGCTGCACCTTCCGGCAATCCGCGGCGGTTTACCGCCGGCCTGAAGAGCGAGGCGGGAGAAATCCTCAAGAGTGATATCCAGACGGTATGCCTGTTGCTCTATGAATCTTCCGGTTCCGGCGGCACAGAGTGAATTCGTGTGAACCGTCCACGGTTTCCGGAGCCCGTCCTCGAGCTCAATAACAAAAGAGTTCTGGCCGCCGATCTGGATGATGGTTTTTGCATCGGGATGCGATTGAAGAAGGCCGAAGATGATCGCAAGCGGGCTGCTGTATCGGCTGTAATTGAATTCCCTCGGGATCGCATCCGCTCCGGCGCCGGACACGCCGACAGAAGAGATATCATCGAGGCCGAACCGTGCGGATAATCTGGTCAAAAGCGAGATGACTGCGGCCCTCGGAGTTGTTACGATCCGTTCTCTTTCCTGGTAAACGACGTCCTTTTTTTCATCTACAAGAACCGCCTTCGCGTTAACCGAACCTATATCCAAACCCAAAGAATAATTCATAGTCATATCACCATTTGCTTCTTTTCAATCCTGACAGGGATTGGTTTGTTAGGTTCTATAGGCTACCGGAAAAGGGGATGTCAAGAACTATCCATC
>DYLD01000122.1 GCA_020722315.1 Syntrophus aciditrophicus | reverse complement strand
CCGCCACACTGCGCTACTGTCCGGTGCTGGCGACGGAGCCCGAGGAACGGCTCGCTGCCATCGTGGACTTCACGTTCAACCTTGGCGCGGGACGGCTCCAGACGTCGACACTACGTCAGCGGATCAATCAGCGGGACTGGACTGCTGCCGGGCAAGAGCTGTGCCGATGGGTCTATGGCGGCGGGAGGGTCTTGCCGGGGCTGGTTTCAAGACGCACATCCGAAGCAGCCTTGCTCATACAACAGACTGTAATCCCTTCTGGTAACCATCGCACTTGACGACCACCGGCCACTCAACCTGCGTGCCGTCCACTGAAGCGTCTTGATTGCGGCTCTATACATCAAAGCCTACCGGAAATATAATCATCTTTTCCGATAACGCTCTTGCCCCAAAAAGTCAAGCTGCACTGAATAAGAAAACAAGCATGCAACCCAAACAAAACCTTGTAACTTTAACCAATAATAAGGCTCAAATTGAGAAGCTGCTGTTTGAGTTGGTATTGAATCCACGATTAAAAGCCATTGAGTGGTCAAAAATAACGAAACAGACCCCTAATATAAAAATCGGCTATCCAGGCCAGCACTTGGCATCGTTGATCACAGGGATGGCTGGGGAGAAAACCGGTGCTCGCGGCAATGATTTGACAGACGGCTCCGAAGTTAAGTCGTGCTCGCGCATAGATCAACTTGATAAGTGCAACGCGTGCGGGGCCGCTGTCGCACGTCTTGAAGATGCATGTGCAGAATGCAATTCAAAAGACATCAAGCGAAACAATGATTCAAAATGGCTCTTCACGATTCGAACAGAGGACGACTTGACGACACTACTTAAGCGTGTCGGTCGTGTCGTATTGGTCCTTGGCGACTACCCAGAGTTCGAATCTGGAAACTTCGAGACACTACGGTTTCAAGCATTCGAGATTTGGCCTGAACACGCGAGAAATCGTCGTTTTGGCGAGATCATGACCAATTACTATAACAAGATCTACCTAGAGCACAAGAAAAAAGACCCTAACAAAACCCCCGCACCAAAAAATTTTTGGCCGGATCAGTATCAGTTTTATCTTTGTAATCCGATCCGAACATTCCTTTGTGAGGTCAGAAACGCTAACACTGACCCAAAGCTTGAGATTCTTGAATATGTTGAGCCGAGCGCAAACCGGGAGGAGCTACCCTCTTTACCGATGCCCAAGGATGTCCTCAAGAAAGATGAGCTGATCGTACTTGAGTCCGCACCCCTTGATGAACTCTTGGCCTCTCTTCCGGCAGGGTTCGTCCCCCCGGAGGGAGCCACCCCAAAGACTTTGATTTCGAAAATGACTCATGTAAGCGAAAAGCTAAGAGACCGTCTAGAGCTCCGCGATACAGACAAAATTTCAACATCGAAATCAGAGTACAAGCGAAAAAACCAAGCCTAATTACAAGAGCAAAGACCCACTCACGTAGAGCTCAGCGAATTGACATGTGCTGCACAAAAGTAAACGATCAGCGTTTCATTGCAAGGCAACGACTGTGTTCAGCGTTGTCGCGTGATCTTGCTGATAGTCTTTTATCAGATTCGGATGGGGCTGATCGTTTGCTTGAGATGTTGAGCTCAGGCTTCCAAGGTTTCTCGACATTATCAGATCGGGAGCTCGTCGAAGCAATTGTCGAGTCCGGATTAGAAGAGCGAAATGCATTGGATGTCGAAATTTTGCTTATGGAAGAGGCCGCGTAATACGTGGCCAATCCCATTTAATTCGCCATCGAAATCGCTGTCAACTCAATACTGAAACAGCCTCACGCAATTTTCATTGCTGCGAGCTTTGATTCGAGCTTCCATTGAAGATGACTTGACTCTCGAGCAAGTCGCGCTTCTTCTTTCAGAATCTCAGCAATTTCAACGGCTGGCGAGTTATTGTCGAGCAGTCGATGGGGAATCTTCAATGTCGCCAGATCCTTCGAATGCAAATGCGCGGTCTGACCGCGAACCATACCTTGTATCTGATTCATGACCGCAGGACTCCTCAAAAAAGCCAAAAGCACAAAAGGATCAATGCGGTCTGCCTTTGGCCTGATAAGCATTACTTCGCCAACAAAGGAAGCCTCCCCGCCAACCCAATCTGGAATTTCCGTGATGAGATCAACTTTTTTGGCGATGTAAACTGGGCTATGCGCAGATGAAGTCATCAGAATATCTCCAACTCGCAGCAACAAATTTGCTTTCCTTCGTTTTTCGCGCTCAGTCAGAGGAATAAAATTCCTATCTCGAGCGGCCCACTCGATTCCCTTGCCAGACAAGTTCCCGACCTTAACAAGAAACAAGCCATCATCTGAGTACAGACTCCTTCCTGGAGTTCTACCTGTCGTGATGACATCGGCAAGCTCATGCAGGGGCACACCATCTATCTCGACCTCCTTGTCAGATGCTAGGAGCGAAGGCAAAAGCGTAAATGAATCCTGCTTCTTATGTTCGCTTAACCATCTGCAAGTTGATACGCACTCTGCACTTTCAATAAACCGACGAACATCATCAGCAATCGTTGAAAGTTGCCCACCTGCTTTGGCTCGGCCAGTTGAGTCGTACCCACAGTTCGTAACATCCGCAAGCCAAATCCGGTTTTGCTCATTTGACTCTGTTGCTTGCCTATATTTTCTAGCAAACAACACAACCGTATTTGTTTGTGTTCCTGTTGCATAAAACGTCTCCGGCGGCAGGGTCATTACCCCTTCAACATAGCCTTGGGTACCAAAGTACCTGCGTGGCCAATCAACACGCTCACTGTTGTTTTTTACGACACTTCGGGGTAATACGATTGCAAGTCGCCCTCCCGGCTTTAAGAGTCGAAAGCATTGCTCGATAAAAATAATCTCGCTCTGCTGTCGTGGATATACGCGACCGTCGCTGCCGACACAGGTATTAAAAGTCGCTGAGTCTTGTTTATCTGGGTCGATATAAACCCCAAACGGCGGATTGGTAAAAATACAATCAAATGAATTAAACCAACTAGCCGTTTCGTTTCTGCCAACATCAAAAAGTGAATCTTGCAAGAGCCCATTGAAATCCAGCCACGGAACGTGCCCGAGATTCAAGTCAGCAAGTGCAAGCATGCGAGGATTTTTGTCGACGCCCCATACCTGCGGATGCTGGCCTGCACTTTCACCCCAAAGACGCGCAACCTCGAGAAGGAATGTGCCTGAACCACAAGCCGGATCAAGGACTCTTTGCTCAGGGCCTGGGGCTACGATTTCAACTGCCGCTCGAACAACCTCGTCTGGAGTTAAATAGATCCCAAGCCCTTTGCGGATTTCTGGTGGCACGAACTCTCTGAGCGCAGCACTTCTGATATCAAGTCCGATTGCGGTAATGCTCACATCTGCAAAGATAGACGCAACACTGGCTAGGCACTCATCGCTCAACTTAAGCTTCGCCTCTGGCCAGATTTGCCTGATCGCTTGCGGAGCATCCTTTACGTAGGCTTTGAAGTTGGACCGAATTTGTTTCGCCAAAGCAGCTGGCGGCAGAGAGAAACGTCCTTTGGGGTCAACACTTGCGACTAGATCATGCTGACGGCCCTGCAAGCTTTCGTCGTTTTCCTTGAAAAACAAGAACTTGAGAAGCTCATCAAACGACTCCTGCGGCTGCAAGCCGTCAATGTTGCGCATCATGTTGTGCGCTTCTCTGTAGATAGAGGCAAGCGTCTTTGTATCCATAGAACTTTTTCCAAAGGTGCGTTAGAATTATTTCCATTGTGCCATCTAAGAGAGGACCTCGCAACGAGGTCCTGCATGGCCAGGCAGGAGCAGACGCACGAATCCTGAGGCGCTCGCACCAGACCACTAACATGCCGCACCGGAGGCAAGCTTTGACGGACGCAACAATGAAGAACACCGCCGAGAAGACACATGTGACCTTTCGGGTCGAGGAAAAGCTACATGCAAAAGCATCACAAATGGCGTCGCCCCAGGGCGGCCTTAGCAAGATTATTCGTAACGGCTTCGAGAACTTTCTGACCGGAAAAGTAGTATTTGAGCCTGAGAAGTTTCAGATTGAGGCCAGCACATCATCGCCGAAGGATAAACGTGTCAGCATGAAACTAGATGAAAATATTTATGCTGATTTACAACGCAAAGCCGTAAGGTTCGGCGGCGTCAGCGGTTTAGTTAGATCGATCTTAAAAAGTTATTGTTCAGCAGCTGGTTAGTTTTCAACATCGGGAAAAAGTGAATGGCACGCTATTCAGAACACGACACAACCAAGATCTACCAAGCGGCTGATGCCTTCCGGACCAACTGCCTCCTGAGCGACGGCTCGCTGCTGTTTGCCGACGCTTCCGTTTGGCGTCTTGACATATTGGATCGCATCCACAAGGCCTTCGTTGCGACCCCAGACGAAGGCGACCGCACGTTCATCGACAAGTTCAGAGACCAGGTGGGCAAGGCCGGGCAGGATGTGTCACGCCTTGCTGCAGAGCTCTTGAGCGTGTACTTCCTGTTCCCCTCCAGTGTCGGAGGCGTACGCAAGCGGCAGGTCGTGAACGAGGTGCTCGGCTGGGGCGGCGACAGCCTGCCGGAATCACACCCTGTTTCGGCAGCCTTCGCTAACGGGATCGGCAGTGGCGGTCAGGGCTACAACACCCGCCGCCCGTTCGAGATCGCTTTTCTGATCGAACTCGCCATCGCGTGGAAGAATCTGCCGCAAGATCGGCAGGTAGAGGTGGCGGCCGATCCGTGGCTCTTTCAAGAGGTCGTGGACAGCATTGGTGATGCAGAGTCGAAGCAGCTCCGGCACATGCTTCTTCATCTCCTGTTCCCCGAGCACTTCGAGCGCATCGCAAGTGGAAATCACAAGCGCAGAGTCATCAAGGCTTTCTCGGGGCTGGTCACTGCCGAAGCAGAGGATGATGACCGGGCGATCTTGGCCGTCCGCCAGGAGCTCGAAAAGCTGCTCCCCAACCTGGAGCTGGACTTTTACTGGTCACCGCTGGTCGAGGCTTGGTACGACGATAGCGAGGGCGCATCTGAAGGCGCGCCGCTGGAGATCATCCAGCACAAGAAGCAGATCGTTCTCTATGGACCGCCGGGTACTGGCAAGACTTTCCGCGCAAAGAAGCTGGCTGAGCGGGTCATTCGATCTGCGGCACTGAGCCAGATGGGCCCGGCTCGCTACTTCCAGTCGCAATCTGCTATCGAATCCGCGATCCGCGACAACGTGCATCGGCTACAGCTGCACCCGGCCTACAGCTACGAGGACTTCATTCGCGCACTCCACATTTCGAATAGCGGCGGCACGGAATATCGAGCTGGCTACCTTCCGAAATTGATTGAGGACATCGAGCGACAGCCACGCGCAGAACGTCTGCCGCACATCCTGATCCTGGATGAAATGAACCGGACGGATCTGAGTCGGATGCTCGGCGAGTGCTTCTCCTTGCTTGAAGATCGCAATCAGACAATTGAGCTTCCGGCACGCAATGGCGACGGGGCATCAATGAAGCTGCGCATCCCGGACGATCTGTACGTGATCGGCACCATGAACCTGATCGACCAGTCCATTGAGCAGATCGACTTCGCGCTGCGCCGCCGCTTCCTGTGGCTACTGTGTCCGTTTGACGCCGAGGCTCTGGTGGGTGCCGCCGAATCGAAGTGGAAGGATCTGGAATCGGGCTTGGAGTGGGATCGTATCGAACCGGACTTCCGCAAATTGGCGGCAGCAGCGGCGGCTTTGAACAGGCAGATCCACGATAGCCCACTGCTTGGGTCGCAGTACGAGATCGGACATACCTACCTGCTCGACGTAGTCGTGTTCCTGCGCAATTTCCTCGGTGCTCGGCCTACACGCAAGCAGAACTACCTTTGGAACAAGAAGGGTGAAGCGCTGGAGCCCGTCGTGCAGGTGTGGAACCTATCCCTTCGCCCACTATTGGAGCAGTACCTCGCTGGACTGGACGCGAACGCACGCAATACCGAGCTCGACCGGCTATCCAAGGTCTTGCTCAAGCCGTCGGTGGCAGAGTGAAACTAGTTGCGCGTGACTGCTCGCCGCTTGTCCCGCAACCGACAGCGACGGAGGCGAACTGGCTCCGTAAGCTTGCAACCAATGTCCAAGCCTCGAGCCTTGTCGTGCCCATTTCCGGCGAAAGGGACGAGGACGAACCGATCGTCTACTGCGCATGGGACGGCACTTGGTGGGCTGGTCGGTACGTTGGCTCAATTTCCTTCGAGGGGCACAGCCTGACCATCGAGCCACGTTTTGGCCTGGCCACGCTTCGGAATTGGCTTTTTGAAGCAACGTCGGTCGTGCTGATCGACGCGCCCGGGAAGCTCAGGGAGGACGAATCGTTTATTGCCCAACTCCTCGCGTCCGTTTGGGCCCATGGCTTCATCGAGGCGGCTCGGCATGGGCTGCCTGCGCTTCGCCGTGAAGTGGCGACGAGAGGCGCGACGGTTAGGGGGCGGCTTGATGTCCCGGCGTCTCTACGCTTGATCGCCACTGGCGGTGGGCAGGTTGTTTCCATCCGTTCAGAGCGAACGCTAGATCACGCAGCATCTGATGCCATCGTCGCTGCCTACGAAGTTCTGCGACGGTGGCTTGGGGTGCCGGACGAAAAATGGCTTCCGAAGCGTGCCAAGGAATTCCTTCCCCATCTGATGGCTGTCACCGGGGCGCGACCACGCGTGCCGACGAAGGCTGAACTGGATCGGATTCGCTACACGCCGATCACCGCAGGCTTTGCGCCTGTCGCTGAGTTGTCGCGGCAGATTGCAAACCGAAGGGGGCTTGCTGCTGATATTGATGCCAGTGGCGAAACGAAGGGGGTGCTGCTCGACGTTGCCGAGCTGTGGGAAATGTATGTGCTCAGCATTTTGCGGAAAGCTGCTGCACCGTTGACCGTGACTCATGGCACCCGAGATAAGTCTGCCACCAAGAAGCTGCTCCACAGCGAAGTCTCGGGCCGAGGTCTGGGCACATTGATACCCGACGCCATCCTGCTTTCAGGCTCCACCATCAGGGGCGTTGTTGATGCCAAGTACAAGTCCCTTCATCCGTCTGCCAGCTCACCAAATGGGCCGCAGCGCGACGACCTGTACCAGATGGCCTCCTACCTGGGACGCTTTCAAGCACCCGTCGGAATGGAAACCTGGGGCCTCTTGGCGTATCCCTTCGATCCATCAAAACCTGACACGCCCCACGCCGAGCAGAACAGCCCTTGGAGCCTTGATGACAGAAAGAAGATCGGCTTCGCCACATTGCCCCATGATCCCGTCGATGCAGTGGCCAAGTTGCGCTCCTTAGTCGTCCAAGTCGCCACGCCTACCCCTTGGGTAGAACGAGCTTGAAGTTCCGTTTGTCATGGGTTTGCTCTATGCCTACGCGCATTTGTCCAAGTCGTCGAATCGACGGACTCAGGAGCTATGCGTTACTATCTGATTCTGAAAGCGGACGCGGGTTCGGTTCCGTGTTCCACCACCATTTACCAAAAACCCAACCCTTATCGGTT
>DYLD01000007.1:30190-39179 GCA_020722315.1 Syntrophus aciditrophicus | reverse complement strand
GGACAGAACCGCCTGTCAGTTCTCTATCGCGCTCGGTGATACCGGTTCAGGGGATGATGATGGATTATTTTAGAAACGACCGTGTTTCCCTATTCCCTGCGAAAACTGTTTTGCCCCTGCCTGCAGCTCGCCACCGGCAACCACTTCCATGCCCAGGCGAAATTCCTGATCCATTGCCTCATCCATCGGCAAATCAAAACCTCTATATACGGACAGACGATCACTGCGCATACATGACTGGGGGTAAGCGGCGATCTCAAGGGCCAATGCCTCCGCCTCCTCTCTCGCTTTTCCTCTTTCAACGAGCCGGTTGGCGAGCCCCATCGCAAAGGCTTCCTCACCATTCACTGGGCGCCCCGTGATGATCATGTCCAGCGCACGGCTCATTCCGATCAATCGGGGGAGGCGTTGCGTTCCGCCGTCAATGAGAGGAACGCCGTAGCGTCGGCAAAAGACGCCGAAAACTGCGTCCCGCTCCACGACCCGCAGGTCGCACCAGCATGCCAGCTCTAACCCTCCGGCTACGGCATAACCGGCTACGGCAGCGATAACAGGCTTGGAGAGCTTCATTCGAGTCGGACCCATCGGCCCTGGCCTGGACATGTCGTAGTCCAGGCTGTTGACAGACTTCAGATCGCCTTGAGAGATGGCTTTGAGATCAGCCCCGGCGCAAAAATTTCCCCCTTCACCGTATAATACAGCCACAAGGAGACTGTTTTCCCGCTCAAAATCTTCGAACGCCTCGAAAAGTTTTGTAGCGGTTTCCCGATCTACAGCATTTCTACACTCGGGCCTATTGATGATAACCGTACAGACCGAGCCCTTTTTTTCTACAAGAACCTTCATATTCGTATCCTCCCTTCTCGGATGGAACTGTCTTCCTTCATTATTTAAATCTTAGCAAAAGATGGCGCTTCTTTCAAAAAGATCCTCTGAATTATTGGGAAAAACTTCGATATGCGATAAAGTGTTCAGGATAAAACCAGTCCTTGTATTCAATGGGGGGTGAACGGATTTCCGGAGGACTTTTCGAGTCTTGCAGCGGAATTTCGGGATAATTTTGCTTGCATTCGTGCGTTCAGGAGGGTTAAATATAATTGTAATCTCTTGTGATGCCGGAGGGGCGTTCTTGATAGGTTAGAAGACAGGTTCAATTCGGATTCCGGGCATTTTGTCAGGGGATGGGTCTATGAAGGTTTTATTTGTTTCGGCCGAGGCAACTCCCTTTGCCAAAACCGGAGGTCTGGGTGATGTCGTCGGATCGTTGCCGGTTGCGTTGAGACGGCTCGGGGTTGACGTCTGCCTGGCGCTTCCTTTTTACCGGATTATCAGAGAGAAAAATTTCGGACGCCGCCTGCTTCTGGATAAGCTTGAGGTCCCGTTTGGGAACGGAAAACTTGCGGCACGCATCTGGGAAACCAGGATACACAAGAGCATCCCTGTATACCTGATCGAACGCGATGAGATGTACGACCGGTCCGGCATCTATGGCGGACCCTCCGGCGATTACGACGACAATTTCGAGCGGTTTGCGTTTTTTTCCCGTGCGGTTCTTTCAATGGCCGACACGATTGGGATATCGCCGGATCTGATTCACTGTCATGACTGGCATACAGGACTTCTTCCAGCGATGCTCAGCGAACGGTTCAGAGATTCTAAGACGCAAAGCAGGCTTCCGTCGGTCTTTACGATCCACAATGTCGGATATCAGGGGCTTTTCCCTGCAGACAAGCTTTCGCTTGCGAACCTCCCTAGGGAGGTATTTTACCGCCCGGACGGGCTCGAGTATTACGGGAAAATCTGCCTTCTCAAGGCAGGGATTGTCTATTCCGATGCGGTTACGACGGTAAGTCCCACGTATGCCAACGAGATACAGACCCCTGAATACGGCATGGGGATGGAGGGCATCCTCAGATACAGACGGGCGTCTCTTTTTGGAATTCTCAACGGCGTGGATTATGAATTATGGAACCCCGCGCGGGATCCGGAAATTCCGGTTCAATACTCCCCCGGCTCGATGGCCGGGAAAAAGGCATGCAAGAGGTCCCTGCTCAAAGAGATGAATCTGGATCCTTTTCTTGTAAAACGGCCTCTCTTGGCTATGATCTCCCGCCTTGACGCCCAGAAGGGTCTCGACCTTCTTTTGCAGGTCCTCGATGATCTTTTGGCGCTGGACGTCGGCCTTGTCGTGTTGGGATCCGGTGATGAGGGTATTGAAAAAAATCTCAAGGAAGCTGTCCGGAGTCATGCGGGACGCGTCGGGCTGGTGATAGGTTTCGACGAGCCGCTTGCCCGCCGCATCATCGCCGGCGCGGACATTTTTTTGCTTCCGTCGCGCTACGAACCCTGCGGGCTTACGCAGATGTATGCCCTTAAGTACGGAACGGTTCCCGTCGTACGGGCAACGGGTGGCCTGGAAGACACCGTTACTGCCTTCGATGCGGAAAACCAAGACGGAAACGGGTTCAAGTTCGGACCTTATGAACCTGACGCGTTTCTTTCCGCTGTCAGCCGGGCCGTTGAGACATTCGACAGGCCCCTGGTATGGGCCCGGGTTATCGCAAACGGCATGAAAGAAGATTTCTCCTGGGACCGCTCAGCCGCACAGTACAGGGAGCTTTATCAAAAGATTATCGGCAGGAGCGCTTCGTCGAACGTTTAAGGAAAGAGGTCAGCTTTTGGTTATGTTGTCCCCGCAGGGGCACCAATCGATTTTTATTCATGGAGGGTATCATGGCAGATAAAAAATCTACCCGGGCAGGGAAGCCCCCTTCACGTTCAACAGTAGCCGGCAAAACATCCGGGAAAGACTTTCGTCTTACAAAGTACGACCAGTATTTGTTTAATGAAGGAAGTCATTTTCGTCTGTACGAGAAAATGGGTGCACATCCGGCCAGAATTGACGGCGCAGACGGGGCCTGTTTTAATGTCTGGGCGCCCGAGGCACAGAAGGTGTCCGTGATCGGCGATTTCAATCGTTGGGATGCCGGAAGCCACCCTCTGGAGCCGGTCGGTCAATCCGGAATCTGGCATGGTTTCGTTCCCGGCGCCGCCAAAGGAATGATCTACAAATATCATATTGTATCCCGCCATGACGGATACGTGGTCGACAAGACCGACCCGTTTGGGTTTTACAGTGAGGTGCCGCCCCTGACCGGTTCGATCATCTGGGATCTGGAGTATGTCTGGCAGGACGGCGAATGGATGGCAAAAAGACAGAGGCACAACCCCGTTGAGATGCCGGTTTCAATCTACGAGGTGCATCTCGGTTCGTGGATGCGCACGCCTGACAACAAGCCCCTCAACTACAGGGACTATGCCGCCAGGCTTGCCGACTACGTTTCTGATATGGGCTTCACCCATGTCGAGTTAATGCCGGTCATGGAGCACCCCTTTTACGGCTCCTGGGGATACCAGACAGTGGGGTTCTTCTCCCCTACGAGCCGTTACGGTGAACCGCAGGATTTCATGTATCTGATCGACTATCTTCACCGTCATAATATAGGGGTGATCCTGGACTGGGTTCCTTCGCATTTTCCGACGGACGGGCACGGTCTGGGCTTCTTTGATGGTACCCACCTCTTCGAGCATGCCGATCCCCGGCAGGGGATTCATCCGGACTGGGACAGCGCGATCTTTAATTACGGCCGAAAAGAGGTCCAAAGCTTTCTGATCAGCAGTGCTTTTTACTGGCTCGATAAATACCATGCGGATGGACTCCGGGTGGATGCGGTCGCGTCGATGATTTATCTGGATTATTCGCGGAAAGAGGGAGAGTGGATTCCGAACAAATATGGCGGAAGAGAAAACCTTGAAGCCGTTTCTTTTTTGCGCCGGTTCAATGAAGAGGTTTACCGGGCCTTTCCCGGCATCCAGACGATTGCCGAGGAGTCGACGGCCTGGCCGATGGTTTCTAAGCCGACCTACATCGGGGGGCTGGGCTTCGGGATGAAATGGGATATGGGATGGATGCACGATACGCTGTTTTATATGTCAAAAAATCCGATACACCGGAAGTTTCACCACAACCAGCTCACGTTCCGGATGCTGTACGCGTTTCAGGAGAATTTTGTTCTGTCTCTTTCGCATGACGAGGTCGTGCATGGAAAGGGGTCACTGCTCAGAAAGATGCCCGGAAACGACTGGGAACAGTTCGCCAACCTCAGGCTTTTGTTCTGCTATATGTTTGCCCAGCCGGGAAAGAAGCTGTTGTTTATGGGCGGGGAATTCGGCCAGTGGAATGAGTGGTATCATGAAGTCAGCCTGGACTGGCATCTTCTTGAGTACCCGTTTCATGCCGGTCTCAAACGTCTGGTGGGTGATCTCAATCATCTCTATGCCCGCGAGAAGGCGTTGCACGAAATGGATTTTGATCCCGGCGGTTTTGAATGGATCGACTGCAGTGATTCCGAGGAAAGCGTTCTGGTTTTTCTTCGCAAAGGCCTCTCGCCAGAAGACGTGATTCTCGTAGCGCTGAATTTCACCCCTGTCGCCCGTTTCAACTACCGTGTCGGCGTTCCCCGTTTGGGATACTGGAGAGAGGTTTTGAACAGCGACTCCGGTGATTACGGGGGCAGCAATCAGGGTAATCTCGGCGGTGTCGCCGCCTCGGGGATTCCTTTTCACGGACGCCCTTGCTCGCTCGTTCTGACATTGCCGCCTCTTGCGGCTGTATTTTTCAAGGGCGAAGGTGAGGCGAGATGAAAAAACGGCCCGCCCAGGGGATTACCCGTCTCGGCAACGGCCGCTGCCGGTTTTGCGTCTGGGCCCCGTTTGCCGGAAAAGTGGAATTGCATGTTCTGTCACCAGAGGAACGGATCATCCCGCTGAGGGCGCAAAAGGGGGGTTATTACGAAAGAACGGTCGAAAATATCCCGTTCGGCACTCTGTATAAGTACCGTCTCGACGGGAAGAAGGAACGGCCCGATCCCTCTTCCCGGTTCCAGCCGCAGGGCGTTCACGGGCCTTCCGAGGTGGTCAATCCGTATTTCAAATGGAATGACGAAGGCTGGCACGGCCTTCCCCTTCAGCAATACATCATCTACGAGTTGCATGTCGGTCTTTTTTCTCCGGAGGGAACGTTCGACGGAGTAATTCGTCGCATCGGTTTTTTAAAGAAACTAGGGGTGACGGCCATCGAGCTGATGCCGGTGGCCCAGTTTCCCGGGAGGAGGAACTGGGGGTACGACGGCGTCTATCCGTTTGCGGTTCAGAACTCGTACGGGAATCCCGCTTCATTTAAAAAACTGGTGGATGTCTGCCACCGGAATCAAATGGCCGTGATCCTCGACGTCGTTTATAATCACGTCGGTCCGGAGGGAAATTATCTTGCCGATTACGGTCCCTATTTTACCGACCGCAGGACGCGATGGGGACCTGCGGTCAATTTCGACGGTATGTCAAGCGGGGATGTCCGGTGGTTTTTTATTGAAAATGCGCTGTACTGGATCACGGAATTCCACATTGACGCGCTGCGGCTCGATGCGGTCCATGCGATAACAGACACCTCCGCCCGGCCGTTTCTCGCGGATCTTGCCTCGTTTGTTCATCGGGACGCGAAAAGAACAAAAAGGCGGGTCTTTCTTATCGCCGAGAGCGTGCTGAACGACACAAAAGTCATCAGTCCGAAAGATCAGGGCGGATGGGGGCTCGATGCGCAGTGGAACGACGACTTTCACCACGCGTTGCATGCGCTTCTTACCGGCGAGCAGACAGGCTACTATGTTGACTTCGGAAGCCTCGATGATCTTGCAAAGGCCTTTCGAGAGGGTTTCGTCTATTCAGGTGATTATTCAACATTCCGGAAGGCCCGCCATGGCGCGTCATCCCGGGAGATTCCCGGCCATCGCCTCGTCGTTTTCTCGCAGAACCATGATCAGGTGGGCAACCGGATGCTCGGAGAAAGGCTGTCCTCGCTGGTTTCCTACGAGGCCCTGAAGCTGGCTGCCGGGACGGTGCTGCTTTCGCCGTATATCCCGCTTCTCTTTATGGGGGAGGAATCGGGAGAGGTTTCGCCCTTTCTTTATTTTATCGATCACTCTGATCCTGACCTTGTCGAGGCGGTCAAGAGAGGAAGAAAAGAGGAATTTGCCGCGTTTCACTGGCCGGCAAATCCGCCGGATCCGCACGCGTTAAGGACGTTTGATCCATGCAGGCTCCAATGGAAAGACAGACAGAAAAGATACTCCCGTGTCTTGCTCTCTTTCTATCGGCAACTGATCCGTTTGAGAAAAGAGATCCCGGCCCTGTGTCATTTAAACAAACGGGACATGGCGGTATCGAAATCCCAGGAGCATCTGCTTATCGTAAGAAGATGGCATCGAAAGAGCAGCGTATGCCTGCTGATGAATTTCCACGCGGGCGCAACTGCGTCTCGTGTCGATTTGGGACAGGGAAAATGGCAAAAAATACTGGATTCCTCGGAAACAAGATGGGTGGGGCCGGGTTCGCTCATGCCCCGGTTGCTTTCGGGGGATCAATGGATAGAGATAAACCCGTGGAGCTTTAGCGTCTATCAAAAATGAAACCTGACCATTTTTCATCGGTCTTAAACGGAGAAAGCCGAATGACTCGTTATATTTGCATCCACTGTCATTTTTATCAGCCGCCGAGGGAAAATCCGTGGCTGGAGGAGATTGAACTTCAGGATTCCGCTTACCCTTACCACGACTGGAACGAGAAGATCACGGCGGAGTGTTATGCGCCGAACACCGCCTCTCGAATCCTCGACGGGAAGAAACGGATCGCGGATATTGTCAACAACTATGCGAAGATTAGCTTCGACTTCGGCCCCACGCTGCTTTCCTGGATGGAACGGAAAAACCCTGCCGTGTACGAGGCGATCATCGAAGCCGACCGCAGCAGCCGCGAACGGTTCTCCGGTCACGGCTCGGCGATCGCCCAGGTTTACAACCACATCATCATGCCGCTTGCTACTGCAAGGGATAAACGCACACAGGTTGTCTGGGGGATTGCGGATTTTGAGCACCGTTTTAAAAGGAGGCCGGAAGGGATGTGGCTTGCCGAAACAGCCGTTGATATCGAATCGCTGGAAATCTTGGCGGAAAATGGAATCCTGTTTACGATCCTTGCGCCTCATCAGGCAAGACGCGTGAAGGGATTAAACGAGAAAGAGTGGAAAGACGTCAGCGGCGGCCTTGTTGATCCAAAGATGCCCTATCTGTGCTGTCTTCCGTCAGGCCGGACGATTGCACTTTTCTTCTATGATGGGCCGGCCTCGCGGGATGTCGCATTCGGCGGGCTTTTGAGAAGCGGCGAGGATTTCGCATCGCGGCTCGTCGGCCTCTTTTCCGACAAAAAGGTCCCGCAGATTGTTCATATTGCAACGGACGGCGAATCCTACGGCCATCATCACCGCTTCGGAGAGATGGCGCTTTCGTATGCGCTCCACAGGATAGAATCCCAGAAGCTCGCAAGAATTACGAACTATGCCGAATACCTGGAACTTTATCCTCCGACACAGCAGGTCGAAATTTTCGAGAACACCTCGTGGAGCTGCGCGCACGGGATCGAGCGGTGGAGAAACAATTGCGGGTGCAACACCGGGGCACATCCCGGCTGGAGTCAGGCATGGCGGGCGCCGCTCCGCAACGCGATGAACTGGCTCGGTGATAATCTTGCGGTCGTCTATGAAAGAGAAATGAAGCCGTATACAGCCGATCCATGGCAGGCAAGAAACGATTACATTTCGGTGATTCTGGATAGATCTCCGCAGAATGTTGATTCGTTTCTGTTGCGTCACGCATCCGGGAATCTTCAGGAAGAACAAAAGGTAAAGCTCCTGAAACTTTTGGAGATGCAGCGCCATGCACTTTTGATGTTCACGAGCTGTGCCTGGTTTTTTGACGAAATCTCCGACATCGAAGGCCTGCAGGTCATGCAGTACGCCCTCAGGGCGATGCAGCTGGCCCAAGAGGTCGGTGCGGAGGAATTTGAGCAGAGGTATCTGGAGATTCTCAAGGAGGCGCCGAGCAATCGGCCGGGCTTTCACAGCGGTAAGGAGATCTGGGATGCGTTCGTGAAGCCTGCAACGATCGACTTTCTCAGGGTAGGCGCCCATTACGCCATTTCGTCATTGTTTGAGGACTACGAACCCACGACGATGATCTACAGCTACCGAGTGACCAGAAAGTCCTATGACCTGGCCGAGGCGGGCATCCAGAAGCTTGCAGTAGGCTGCGCGATTCTTTACCACGCTATAACCGGCGAGCAGGCCCAGATAGAATTCGCGGCCCTGCACCTGGGCGATCACAACTTTATCGGCGGGGCTCGCCGGTGCGGCGATGATCAGTCCTTCGCCGGTCTGTCGCGGAAAATAAAAAAGGCCTTTTCGAAAAGCGATATAGCGGAGGTTATCCGTTTGCTGGATATTCATTTCGCTGCGGACAACTACTCGCTGTGGCATCTGTTCAAGGACGAACAGCGCAGGGTGTTGAACAAGGTACTCGAGACGACGCTCGCGGAAACCGAAGCGGCCTTTCGCCAGATCTATGAGCGCCACTTTCCCGCGATGCAGGCGATGAAGGAGATGAAGATACCGTTGCCCAGGCCGTTTGCAATTGCCGCCGAATTTGTTACGTCCAACGATATCATCCGCGAGATCCGGAAGGATAAACCCGACTTCGAAAAGATCGGCAGGCTGGTTGAAGAGGTGAATAGATTTTCTCTCGATCTGGATAAAAAAAACCTCGGCTTTGCAGTGAGCAAAAGGATCAACTCGCTTGTGCGGGATTTTTCCGCCGATCCGGACTGTGTGGTGCTTCTTGAGGAGATTGAACGTATTTTTACCATGTTGGGAGATTTGAACCTCGAGGTAGACCTCTGGGAGGCGCAGAACATCTTTTTTTCGCTTGCTAAAAAGAGGCATGATGTCGGGGAAAACAAGGCCAATAAGAATCAGAGACAAACACGCGAATGGCTCGATCTCTTCAGCAGGGTTGCCCGGATTCTCGGGGTCGAGAGCGAATGA
>DYLD01000007.1:0-30090 GCA_020722315.1 Syntrophus aciditrophicus | reverse complement strand
ATGGCTCGATCTCTTCAGCAGGGTTGCCCGGATTCTCGGGGTCGAGAGCGAATGAATTAACCTAGAGGTTTTTGAAGGCAGATAAAACAAGGAGGTTCAATGAAAAGGCGGGTGAGCGGTATACTTCTTCCTATAACATCCCTGCCGTCCCGTTACGGGATCGGTGATTTCGGTGCTGAGGCGTATCGATGGGCGGATTTTGTTGCCGCAACAAAACAGAGCATCTGGCAGATTCTTCCGCTCAATCCAACCGATACGGCCTTCGGCAATTCGCCTTACCAGAGCATGTCGGCCTTCGCGGGCAATCCGCTTCTTATAAGTCCTGATCTTTTAGTCAAGGACGGGTGGCTGAAAAAGGCCGACCTCGAAACGGTCCCGCCATTTTCGGATGAACGGGTGGACTATGGGGCCGTAGCGGCCTTCAAAAACGGGCTTTTCGAATTGGCATTCAGCCGTTTTCAGCAGCGCGGACCCGACGGTAATTATGAAAAGTTTTGTTCTGAAAACAGCAACTGGCTGGATGATTACGCGCTTTTCAGGACATTGCACGGGTACTTTCGCGGAAAGGTATGGACCGACTGGCCCGGGGATTTTCGTGACAGAAACCCGCGCACGTTGGGTGCATGGAAGGATGAGTTCGCGGACCGGATTCAGTTTGAGAAGTTTCTGCAGTATCTGTTTTTTAAGCAGTGGACTTCGTTGAAGTGCTATTGCAACGAACTCGGCATCCAGATATTCGGCGACGTCCCCATTTATGTCATCCATAACAGTGCGGACGTCTGGGGCAACCCGGACCTGTTCAAGCTTGACGAGCAGAAGAGGCCTTATGCCGTTGCCGGCGTGCCGCCGGACTACTTCAGCGAAACGGGACAGCTCTGGGGGAATCCGCTTTACCGGTGGGAAATTCTCGAGAAAAACCGCTATGATTGGTGGATCAGGAGGATGAAACACAACTCACGGCTTTTCGATATCCTGAGGATCGATCACTTCCGGGGACTGATCGCTTACTGGGAAGTCCCCGCGGCGGAAAGAAACGCCGTGCACGGCCACTGGGTCAAGGCGCCGGCCGAGGACTTTTTTCATGAACTTTCCAGAAGGCTCCCGTCACTTTTGCTTGTTGCCGAGGATCTGGGTCTCATTACGCCCGATGTCAGAGAAATCATGCGCCGTTTTGATTTTCCCGGAATGAAGATACTCCTTTTTGCGTTCGATGGGAATCTCGCTGAAAATCCGTATATTCCCTATAATCTTGCAAGAAATTGCATCGTATACACAGGGACCCATGACAACAATACCGCCAGGGGATGGTTCGAAAACGAGGCTTCTCAAGAAACGAAGGAAAAACTGCGGCGCTACCTGGGCCGCGAGGTCTCCCCGGACGACTTTTCCTGGGAGCTGATCCGGCTTGCCTTGCTGTCTGTCGCCGACACGGCCATCCTCCCGCTCCAGGATATTCTCGGTCTCGGCGCCGGCGGCCGTATGAACAGGCCTTCGACAACGGAGGGAAACTGGCAGTGGAGGCTCTTACCGGGGCAGCTCACGCCGGCAATCGCCGAAGAGCTCCGGGACATGACGGAACTCTCCGGAAGGGCCTGAGCGGGGAATTATTCGTTCTCTTTGAGGAGCGAATAGAGCCTTATCAGTTCGGCGACACTGATCGCCTGGGCAACACATCCGCCTGGATGATGGGGGTAATCTCCATCGAACACCTCGGAAACGCTGCCGATTCCCGCCTCTGAAAGATGGTTTTCAAGGAAGGTTCTCAGAAACCGTCTCAAGTCTTCCTTCTCTTTTTGCGGATTCTCGGCTGAAAGTATCGCCGCCTGACCAAATGCTCCGAGGAGCCATGGCCATACGGTGCCCTGATGGTAGGCGTTGTCCCTTTCGTACGGACCGCCCTGATAGTGGCCACGGTATCGGGAGTCCGAAGGAGAAAGCGTGCGCAAACCGACCGGGGTCAGCAGATGCTCTCTGACGGTCTTTACAACAGCCTTTTTTCTATCTTCATCCAGCGGGGAAAACGGAAGCGATACGGCGAAGATCTGGTTGGGACGTATCGAACGATCGAGTACGCCCTTGCAGAACACGTCCCCGAGGCAGTTGTCATCGGCATTCCAGAAGATTTCCTGAAACGAGCTTCTCAGGCGCTCGATAAGATCGTCGTCGAACGGCCCCGGTTCCCCGAAGGCAGCGGCGAGATCCCTTGAGAAACACAACGCATTGTACCACAGTGCGTTAATTTCGACCGGGCAGCCGTGACGGGATGTTACTGGGTTGCCCTCGATTACGGCATCCATCCAGGTAAGGGCGGTTTTTTCGTTGCCGGCGTGAAGAAGGCCAAAACTATCCACGCCTGTTTCAAAGATCGTCCCTGCGAGAAAGGCGCGCAGGATTCTCTTCATGATCGGCCAGAAGTTTTCGCGGATCAGTTCTTTGTCGCCTGTTGTTGCGAGAAGTTCCTGGACAGCCCAGAAATACCAGAGGGAAGGATCGACGGCGTTGTAGGCCGCGGGTTCACCGTTAGCGGAAAAGAAGTTCGGAAGGTAACCGTCTTTTTCATAACGGCTTATCTCGTTGAGAATCGCGATGCCCTCGGCCGATCTTTGGGTGTGAAAACAAAGCCCGGGGATAGAGATCAGCGTGTCTCTCCCCCAGCTTCCGTACCATGGGTATCCCGCTATGATCCCGGGCCTGCCGGACGGGGTCGTGATCAAAAATTTGTGCGAGTCCTGCAGCAGGGCGAGGTAAAGATTACTGTCTTCATCCCCGAGGCCGTGGATGAGTTTTCTGTCGGCGGTTCTTTCGCGGCCGCGTCTGATGACTTCGGTCTGCCAGATTGCGTTGGGGTTTTTCATCGGCCCCACAAGAAAGACGGAAAGGATAAAAGTTACCTTCCTTTCGACTGGTATCTCGATCCAGCCGGGAAGATAGAGATCTTCTTCCCATCCATAGCCGCGACGGAGCTCTTCAACGTACTGGAATCGCCTGTACCATACACCTTTTGGTAAAAACCGGGACAACCTCGATGTTTGCATCTCGATGGCCGGCATGCCCGGATAAGGGGAGATCCTAAACCCGTTTTCAACCGGTGTTGTCCGGCTTTGCAGATGATTGTTTTCATGGGATAGTTCGTGGTAATCGCGGAAGGCCAGCAGGGGTTTTAACCGAAAAAGGCTGTCCTTCGGACATCTGTCGATGTCATAACGGATAAGAACGGCATCCCTTCCCTGCGGCATCATAATCGCCTTCTTTACGATCGTGCTACCTAACCGGTAATGAAATACCGGGAAATGGTCGTACGTGAAATCACTAAAAGGCTGGCCCTCGGCCGGGAAAATAACGCCAGGATACATATGGGACGAAAAAAAATATTCGTTTTCTTTGATCAAAAGCGAATCTTCCAGCTTCGAAAGGAGGACATGTCGTCCTTCGGGGTTTGCTAAATTGGCGATGAACAGACCGTGGTATTTTCGCGTATGCATATTTTCCACTGTGCTTGATGCATAACCGCCCCGGCGGTCGGTTTCGGTCCATTCCGGTGATAGTGCTTCATTTCTTGCCGCTTCGAGGCCAATGTGGATCATCATAACGCCTCCTTTCCTCAAGGCAATGATTCTTCGTTTGCCGATTCGCGTTTTAATTAAGGGTGAACTATTTCTACGTCTGCAGGAGGGGTGAAGACAAAAAAACTGTCCGGGACCCCTGTGTTTATTTTGATATCATGAAAACTCAGCCGGGTCGTATTTCCGTAACTGTCGGCAAAGCTAAGACCTCTCACCAGAAACGTTTTTTGATCGAGCGAAAGATGGATCTTCTTGATTTCAGCCTCGTTGTCCTTCGCTAGCAGTGTAACCAGATAATTTCCGTTCTGATCCAGATGGCCGTTTTCGGAAAAGTTGAGCAAAAAATCCTCGGCAAGCTTACCAAGACCCGATAAAAATTTCACGGCCAGACGGGAGCGAAAAATGTCCTCGGATTTTTGAATATAGACAATCCCGTCTTCCGGAACATAGAGCCAGGCCTGTGTCGGATTGATTACTAGTTTCTTTTTTCCGGGCTTTCGATAGTCCCAGTACATCCTTCTGGGATTTTTGAGCCAGACAACCCCCTCCTCCCTCTCGGTCTTCTGCATTGCCTTTATCGTTACCTCCTGAACAAAAAATGCTTTGAGGTCTTTGGTCTTTTCATAGGCATTTTGCGTTCTGGCCGTGAGTTCTTCGATAGAAAGGGTTTCTGCGACAGCAATTTGTGGCAGGCCGCATCCCACGAGGATGTTTAGAAGAAACAGTGCTAAAAATCGGTAGAACAGGCGGACCTTGCGAGGGCGGAGGAACGAGGCAAAAAGAACACGCCAAAGCGATACCGCTCTTTGGGGTCTTTCGTCCTGTCCGGGGGAGGGCATGTAAATATCAGTGATAGGGAAGACTTTTTGTAACATATTGGATTTATTAGTTATATGTCGTGCTTAATCTCTATGCAAAGAGCTAAAAAAGTGTAATTTTTAAAGGCTTGTGTTTTTTATCCACAGCTTTATCCACAGCCATTTCAACAGATGTGTTTATTTCTTCCGGGATCAAATTCCGAGACCTTTTAAAAAAGGCCGCCTTTTCCGCTGATCGGATCTTTTTCGACCCGAAAAACCAATAAATTTGCGCTTCAGGCAGTATTTTTCAAAAATCCCCCCGGGGGTCTTTCTTCACCGGCATAACCAATTAATTTAATATTTTGACACGCCATCCAAACGGATCCTCCTTGATTCCGTACTGGATCTGGAGTATCTCATCATAAAGTCTCCGGGTCAGAGAGCCGATTTTTCCGCCGGCTATCGTGTATTCCTTCTGGCGGTGGTAGAGCCATCCAATAGGGGAGACGACCGCCGCGGTTCCTGATGCGAACGCCTCTTTGAGCCTTCCGTCATGAATCGCCTGAAGGACTTCGTCGATCGAGAGCCTTCGTTCAGAGGTTTTTATGCCCCATTTTTCAGCAAGCCGGAGCACGGAATTGCGTGTCACGCCTGGTAGAATGGTTCCTGCAAGCGGCGGTGTGATCAGTTCATCCTCTATCAGGAAAAAGATATTGCTTGTCCCGACCTCTTCGACGTATTTTCGTTCGACAGCATCGAGCCAGAGCACCTGAGTGTAACCCATTTTTTTTGCAATTTCACCGGCGTACAGGCTTGCAGCGTAGTTGCCTGCCGCTTTGGCGGCCCCTATGCCGCCGGGTGCTGAACGTGTGTATTCTTCGGTCACATATATCTTCGTCGGGCTGAAGCCTTCGGCGTAATATGCGCCGACCGGGCTCAGGATGATGAAAAACAGATACTCGTTTGCCGGATGAACCCCCAGAGCCTTTTCGGTAGCAATCATCGTCGGCCTGATGTACAACGACGCCCCTTCAGCGTGGGGTATCCAGTCTTTATCAATCCGGATAAGACTCTTGATGGCATCAAGAAAGAGGTTTTCATCGATCTGCGGCATGCAGAGCCTCTGGGCTGAGGCATTCATTCTGCGGATGTTTTCGGTCGGTCGGAATAGAAAGACGCCGCCATCCCGTCCCGGATAGGCCTTCATTCCTTCGAAGATTTCCTGTCCGTAATGAAGGGCCATCGCGGCAGGGTCGATGGAGAGAGGGTGATATGGTTCCACAACAGCATTATGCCATCCTTCCTGTGCGGTCCATATCATTGTGAACATATGATCGGTAAATATCCTTCCGAAACCCAATTGTGACTCGTCTTGTGGTTTTTTATTCCTCTTTTCCGGTGCAGCCTCAATTACGTTGATTTGCATAACAGGTCTCCTTTACAAAAGAATCTATATTTTTCCTTTATCACTAAACAAGACGCCGATCAAGACTTCTATACTGAATAGCTTCGGCAACATGGGACGAGGTCAAAAAATCGCTGCCATCAAGATCCGCAATGGTTCTGGCTACCTTCAATATCCTGCTATGGGCGCGGGCGCTTAGCCCCAGTTTGTCTATCGCCATCTCGATAAGTCTCTGTGATTCCTCGTCAATGCGGCAGAATTTCCGCAGATCGGCATCGGTCATCCTCGCGTTGCAGATGGTTCCATCCCCACCGAAACGCATCTCCTGAATCCTGCGTGCATTTCGGACCCTTTCGCGGATAACAGATGACGACTCGCCGATTTTTTGTGACGTCAGATCGCTGTAACGGACAGAGGGAACCTCGATGTGGATGTCTATCCTGTCGAGAAGGGGACCCGACACACGCCCCTGATACTGTCGTATCTGTTGCAGCGAGCAGCGGCAGCGATTGCTCCGGTCGCCGTAATAGCCGCACGGGCACGGGTTCATGGCTGCAACCAGCATGAAGCGGGCCGGATAGGTTGCCGATTGCGCCGAGCGTGTTATCGTAATTTTACCGTCTTCTAACGGCTGGCGAAGCGTTTCGAGGATATTTTTTCTGAATTCCGGAAGTTCATCAAGAAACAGGACCCCGTTATGGGCCAGGCTGATTTCACCGGGGCGCGGCATGTTGCCTCCCCCGACCAGCCCGGCATCGGATATCGTGTGATGAACGGCGCGAAACGGTCTTGTTGCCACGAGCGCTTTATTGCGCTCCAGCAGCCCGGAGACCGAATATATCTTTGTGGTTTCAATCGCTTCGGACAAAGAAAACTCCGGGATAATGGTTACGATTCTCTGGGCTAGCATGCTCTTCCCCGAACCGGGAGGACCGATCATCAGGATATTGTGCCCGCCGGCAACCGCAACCTCGATAGCCCTTTTGGCCTGTTCCTGTCCCTTAATATCGCTAAAATCAAACGGATAATCGCGATTCTGTTGAAAGATTTTGTTGATATCGGCATGAAACGGCCCTATTTCCGCGCGCCCGCCTAAGAATTCGACAACATCCGACAGATGCTCAACCGGGATGACATCGATCTCCCCGACCAGTGCGGCTTCCGGGGCATTTTCTTTGGGAAGCACGATGCCTTTAATGCCGAGGGCTTTTGCGGTGAAGGCGGCAAGCAGCGCGCCGTGGATCCCTTTCACACCTCCGTCAAGTGACAGTTCCCCTAAAAGGAGGTATTCGGACAGGGGTTTTGTCGGTAAAAGGCCTTCGGACGCGAGAATGGCTATTGCTATCGGTAGATCGAACGATGTGCCTTCCTTTTTTGTGTCGGCAGGGGCGAGATTTATTGTGACATGGTGATTCGGAAATGAATAGCCCGAATTCTTGATTGCGGCCCTGATTCGGTCCTTGCTTTCCCGCACCGATGCGTCGGGAAGCCCCACGGTTGAAAATTGCGGCAGACCCGTGGTTATGTCCACCTCTACTTCGACGGCAAAAGGATCAATCCCGATTGCAGCCGCACTGAGAGCTTTGACGATCATTCTCTTTGCCTTTTTAGTGAGCGGAATCTTATTTAAGGGGCGGCTTTCATTGTATCAAAAAGGTTTGAAAAAGGGAAACTGCTTTTCGAGGGAGCTTTCAGGAAGGCTCAGCATGCACGGGGCAGTCTATCAAAAAACATTAATTTTTTTCAAGGCGATCCTCTAATTCGCCTATATAAGCGGATAGTGTGTTTCCCGTCTGTTCAATAAACGCACGTAAGTCCCGCTCGAGCTGATCCACGCGCATCTGCAGTGTTGATTCGACTGCCGCCGATCTTTGCTCCATTTTTGCCAGTTCTGTTTTAAGAAAGGTATGCAGTTCTGTAATTCTTGACGTTTCCGCCTCCTCGGCCAGTTTTCTCTGGGCATGAAGCTCTTTTTCGAAGCGTCTGGTTTCGGTAAGCATCGAGGCCTGGAGGTAGGCGATAAATACAAGAAACACCGCCGTGAGAAAGGCAGTGACCCCCAGCATTACGATGCCTAAAGGGGCATTGACACTGGTAACCAGAAGCCACAGATTTGTCGGGGTCATGAACGAATTCCAGTTGATTGCCGCGAAAAGGCCTACCGCCAGTAAAATCAAGAACAAGACCAGTGTCTTAATATTCATTACAGTGGCCCTCCTTTACCCAACTGCTGAAATGCGATTAACCTCTTTTAAGAGCTTTGCAGAACTGTCCGCTGAGGTTCCGTGCGCGTTCGGGAAGCATTTTAACCCGCAAAACCTTCAAATCACGCTTCATGAAACCATTTTCGGAAGTTCTGTAAAGCTCCGGCCGTCGCAGACCGTTGATGGGTTTATTTATTTGCCTTGCCCGCAACATCCAGCATCTAGACCCCACCAGTTACCTTCTTTTGATTCTTGACAGTCTTTTTGGTCAATATTCCGGTAACCCCAGATGCTGAATTTCATATGTTCCCAGCTCTTAAAGTGGGTATTGTGCTGGTAGTATCCGGATTCTCTTGCTGCTGCCCCGCAACCGGCAAGGAAAAGCGCTGCAATCGCGACCAAAAAAAGTCTTTTCATATCTTCCTCCTTCTTATAAGTTATTTATGAGCTTTATCATACCTTATGAGGCTTTCTGAAACCAACACCTTATTGAAAGGCTATAAGAAATCCCGGAGAAAGTCAAATCAATTTTCAATCCGAGCATGCGTATTTTGTCCGCCAAAGGCGAAGAGTTCGTAAAAAATGCATCCTGCCGATGCCGATAAACTGAATATTAAAAATGCCGAGATGGTCAGGATTTCTTCTCGACGCGGCAGCATAACCGCTAAGCGTAAAGCTTACCGATGTCAGCCCTGAAGGGTCTATATGATTTTCCATTTTTACGAAAGCCCGACCAACGCCCGGACGCATGCGGCTTTTGGATCCGTTTGCCAAAACGCCGGAACTAAAGGTCTGCGCTGTAAAAATATACGAAGGGTCAAGAAAGTGAGCCAGCTTTGACGTCGGCTCAACGATAATCAATGCCGTCATCGACAGAGGTGTGACTGTCTTTTCTACGCCGGCTTTTTTCCAGGCTCTTCAATGCTTTCTTCAGCGTATCGATCGCAAGCGCCGCGCAGTGCTCGTGTTCTTTAGGTAGACCTCCAAGTGCGTTGAGAAGAACCTGCGGGGTTAATTTTTTACTTTCGTTGATTTTTTCCCCCTTAACGATTTTTGCGACCATGCCCCCGGCTGCTTTGGAAGGGTTGCAGCCGTCGGTTTGGAAAGAACAATCCGTGATTATGCCGTTGTCTATTTTAAGAAATATTTCCATTGTATCGCCGCAGGAACCGGTGATTCTTGCAAAACCGTCAGGTTTTTCAATTTTCCTGTCGTCTTTCGTGCTTAAAAACATTGCAATTGTTTCATCCGAATAGACGGATCTGAGGCTTTCGATCGTTTTTTCTTTCCATTTTTCGAAATCGGGTGTTTTGGCCCTGAAGACACCGATCCCTGCGAGGCTTTCCTCTGCCCATTTTTCCAGCGCATTTTCGAGTTCTGTTGATAAGCGTGGTTTTGCTTTCATATCTATCGTGTCCTTTCGCGGTCACGTTTATGTTACAATCTTTACCATTGCTGTGTGTCCGGGCGAGTGGTTCATTGTCCGCAGGTCATTATAAAAATCTCTTGCCGGAATCAATATGATTTTATTTGGCCCAGGAAAAGAACGGTTGAATCCGGGGATTGTTTGTGTTAAGAAAACGGCCGGCTCTGTGAAAAGGCCGCAATAGTTTTCGGCCCGGCTCAAACTTCTTGTTTCTAACCGGTTATCTTCCATATTTCATCAATTATCGAAAGGAATCGTTTCGATTGCTTAGTATTATTTTTACCGACCTTGACGGAAGTCTCCTGGGTCACAGCGATTACTCGTACGAAGCAGCCCTGCCTTCGCTCGAAAGGATAAGAAAGGCGCGGATACCGTTAATCATCACGACGAGCAAAACCAGAATAGAGGTCGAATGGGTGCAAAGAGAAATCGGAATAATTGATCCTTTTATTGTGGAAAACGGCGGGGGTATCTTTATTCCGGGTTCTTCAAGGTTGAAAGAGATTAAAGACGGCGAAAAACATAACGGCTATACGCTTATCCGTTTAGGAAAATCCTATAGCTATATCAGGGAATTATTCGGCAAGATCGCATCGCGGTTTGGGATCAGAGGTTTTGGAGATATGACCTCAGAGGAAATCGCTGTTTTAACGGGTATGTCCGTAGCCCAGGCCGGACGTGCCAAACTGAGACAATTTACGGAACCGTTTCTTGCGGATAACAACCAGGACATCAAATCTATAGAGGACTGTGCTCTTTCCATCGGACTCAAGATTGCCAGGGGCGGCCGTTTTTATCATTTGATGGATTTTGCGCAGGATAAAGGTCTCGCGGTCAAAAAGCTTATTGATCTTTACCAAAAAAATTCAAGGAAGGGGGGACTTATAAGCATCGGGATAGGAGACAGCGAAAACGACCTGCCGATGCTCGAGCAGGTTGATATCCCTGTATTGATCCCGAATCCCGACAGCAGGCATCGTAACATTGATATGCCGGGGCTGGTTCGCGCCGAAGCCCCCGGCCCCCTGGGGTGGAATAGTGCGGTTGAATCCATTTTGAATAAAATTTATAACGCACAGCTGTAAAACAACAAGCCGCGAGACCTTTGAAAAATGCCGTCTGAAGCGCAAATTTATTGATTTTTCGGGGTACCCCGCCGTCAAAGCCAAGGCTTTTAAAGGCGTCAGGAACGCGAACGATCCCAGAGCGTTTAGCCTTTGAAGCCTTTTGCGAGACGCCACGGGGTCGAAAAAGATTTATGAGAGCGAAAGGTGGCGTTTTGCAAAGGTCTCGTAAAGAGAATCTTAAGGGGGACAAAATGGCTGATTTCTGTCAAAATGGCGTGATTACGACGCTCCAAAAGCTGAAAGAGAGACCCATAGAGGATATTGATCGTGATTTGAAGAAAATATCGCACGACAGAAAAATGGTTCTTCTCTTACCGGCCCTTTTTTCGGAGTTCGAAGGGCCTGCAATGCCGCGTATCATCGATGTCCTTAGAGGTGTCGGATATCTTTACAAGATCGTGTTGTCCCTTGACAGAGCCGATCAAGCCCAGTTTTTGCAGGTAAAAAAATTGATGGCATCCCTTCCTGTGGATGTCCGGGTCGTATGGCACGACGGACCCGGCATGCGGAGTCTGTTGAAGGAACTGCTCGATTCCGATTTCAAGCTGGATAAACCGGGCAAGGGCCGCTCGGTGTGGATGTCGGTAGGTTACATCCTTGCCGATCGCGACGTTTACGCAATAGCTCTGCACGATTGCGATATTGTAAATTACACCAGAGAGATACCTTCGCGGTTGATTTACCCTGTTGTACATCCGAGTTTGGACTTCGAGTTCAGTAAAGGCTATTACGCCCGCCTGACCGACAGACTCTACGGCAGGGTTATGAGGTTGTTTTATACACCTCTGATTAGAGCACTCAAAAGGATACTCGGGTACAATGCGTTTATCGAATATCTGGACAATTTCCGCTACGCCCTTTCCGGCGAGTTTGCCTTTACCGGCAATCTGGCAAAAGGCATCCAGATATCCCCGACCTGGGGATTGGAAGTTTCGCTGTTGAGCGAGGTGTACCAAAAAACTTCCGTGAACCGGATCTGTCAGGTGGAGGTGATCGAGACATACGAACACAAGCATCAGGTGTTGGACAAGAGTGATCCCGCTCAGGGGCTTATCAGGATGGCAACCGACATCGCCCACGCGATGTTTCGGGTTTTGAGCCAAGATGGACTGGTTATGAGTGAGGCATTTTTCAGAACCCTGCTTACGTCGTATATTCAGGAGTCCCGCTTAGCGATAGAAAAATACTACGCGCTGGCATTGCTCAACGGCCTGACATACGATCGACATGTGGAGATTGAGGCAGTGGATGCGTTTGTTGTTTCGTTAAAGGTGGGTATGGAAGAATTTGTCAGAGATCCTGTCGGTTGCCCGATGCTTCCTGCCTGGGTAAGGGTCTGGGCGGCTGTGCCTGACTTTTCCGAAAGGCTTTACGATGTTGTCGAAAAGGATAATCGTTAGCAGCTTCAATCATAGTCGAGAAAAGCGCACTTCCGGCGGCGGCATTTTTTAGCAGTCGTGTAAAGGTTTCCCAGGACGGTTCATGATGCAAAAAAATGTTCTCAGCGACAATGTGCTAAACAAAATCAATGATATAAAAAAGGCCGATATCCTCGTCGGGATCCCAAGTTTTAACAACGCCAAAACGATAGGGCATGTCGTTCGGGCCGTGCAGGCAGGGCTTACCAAATACTTCCCCGAAAGAAAGGCGGTGATCGTCAACTCCGACGGAGGTTCGACGGACAACACGGTGGAGACCGTGCAAAATGCGGCTATCGAAGATTTTGATTCTATCTTCGTTCAGCATGCCATTAAACCCGTTTTTAAGATTACAACGCCTTATCACGGCATTCCGGGTAAAGGAAGCGCGTTTCGAACCATCTTCGATATTGCAAGGATGCTTAGCGCCCGAGCGTGCATTGTTGTCGATTCTGACCTCAGGAGCATAACCCCGGAATGGGTCGAACTGCTTATCAAACCGGTTTTGAGAGGGAGCTTTGATTTCGTAAGCCCGCTGTATTTGCGCCATAAATACGATGGAACGATAACCAACAGCATTATTTATCCTCTGACGCGTGCTTTGTACGGAAAACAGGTGAGGCAGCCTATCGGTGGAGATTTTGGATTTTCCGGAGATTTGGCCGAATTTTATCTTTCCAAGGATGTTTGGGATACCGACGTCGCAAGGTACGGGATCGACATATGGATGACAACAACTGCCATTGCGAATAATTTCAGGGTATGTCAGTCTTTTCTCGGCGCCAAGATACATGACGCGAAAGATCCGGGCGCCGATTTGAGCGCGATGCTCTTTCAGGTGGTTGGGGCGACCTTTGATCTTATGGAGCAATACAGCGATAAATGGAAATCCATCGTAAAATCGGAGGCAGTTCCGACCTTTGGGTTTAAATACGCCGTCGGCCTGGAGCCGGTTTCCGTGAACATCAAGAGAATGATCGAGAGATTCAGGCTCGGGGCGAAGGAACTTAAAACTATCTGGGATAAGTTTCTTCCGGAGGATGTTATAGAATACCTCAATATCGCCGCTAAGCTTCCCGAGAACGATTTCGTGTTTTCCAACGAATTGTGGGTCGGAATCATTTACAGCTTTGCGCTGGCAGCGCATACAAGGGCGATAAACAAGGAACACCTCTTGAAGGCGCTCACACCTCTTTATATCGGTAAGACCGCTTCCTTTGTCAAAGAAACCGCTGAAAGCACCCCGGAACAGGTGGAAGAGAAAATCGAGGAGTTGAGCCGGCTTTTCGAGGACAAGAAAAACATCCTCCGCGAAAACTGGTAGGTAAGAAAGGAGGGATTTATGAACATCATAAATAAAATCATTGTTGAGCCTGTTAGAAAAAGCCTGGAAAATATCCTTGTGTTTTTGCCTAACATACTCACGTCGTTTTTACTTTTTATTGTGGGTATTATAGTTTCGTTTCTGGCCAAGGTGATTCTGGAGAGATTCTTCAAGGCAATCGGCCTGGACAGGTTTTCCTCAAGTTCCGGATTTGATGAATTGCTTATCAAGGGAGGCATCAAGGATTCCCTTTCCGTTTTGCTCGCAAAATTTACGGGTGGGTTGATATTTTTGATTTTCACACTTCTTTCGATGAAGGGATTGGAAATCGTCATCGTTGAAAAGCTTATCGAAAGATTCCTTTTCTATCTCCCAGATCTTATCGTGGCATGCTTGCTTCTGCTTTTAGGCTGGTTATTGGGCAATTTTTTCGGCAGGGCAGCCCTGATCGCCTCGGTCAATGCAGGGATTAGGTTTTCGCGTCTCATCGGTGTCTTTGTAAAGTATTTGATTTTGATCGTCGCCGTGACGATGGCATTGGAACATGTCGGTATCGGGAAGGAAACCATCGAAATCGCATTTGCGGTTCTGTTCAGCGGTATCGTGTTTGCCGTTTCACTGGCCTTCGGGCTGGGCGGGAAAGATATAGCCAAAAAATACCTTGAAAATAAGATCGGCGGTGAGCAAAAACAAGATCAGGACGACATAAGGCACCTTTAACTAGTTCCGGATATTATCCGTTTTGTCCAATCCGGCGGTAGCGCTCATCTTTCTTGACGGATGCAGGGCGCTGTGTTAGTTTTTATCTGGTTTGAGGATAGTGGTAGACAAAGAAAGGCCGTTTATGATGGAAAGGCTTTCCCATCTTGATGAAAAAGGTCATGCCCGTATGGTTGATATAGCCGACAAGCCTGTTACATACCGTCAGGCTATAGCCAGGGGAAAAGTCCTGATGAAACCCGAAACAGCGGCGCTGATCGAGGAGGGCGGCTTGCCCAAAGGCGATGTTTTTTCAACGGCGCGGATCGCCGGGATCATGGCGGCCAAGAAGACGGCGGAGCTTATACCGATGTGTCACCCATTGGAGATAACGCATATTGAGCTGTCATTTTGGTGTGACGCACCGGCAGGAGTGGTGATCATTGAAGCGAAGACCGCTACTGTTGGCAGGACGGGCATTGAAATGGAAGCGATGACTGCGGTTTCCGTCGCCGCGCTTACGATCTACGATATGTGCAAGGCAGTCGACCGTGGAATTATACTGACCGATATTAAACTGATGCAAAAAGAGGGCGGCAAGAGCGGCGTCTTTGTGAGGACCGAACCATAGCGTTCTCGACGCTGAAGCAAAGGATGACTAAGGAAATTTTCACGATTAAGAAGGCCTTACTAATTCCGGTGGGTCTGGATGCATTCCTTCTTCTTTGTCTCGTGCTGTTTTCGGCGTTCTATCGGGGGTCTAACCTTGAACTGACTGTATTTACAGTTTTTTTTCTGCCGGCGGCCTATTTGTTTCTGGAACTGCTTGTGCGCAGAATTTCTATTGACGAAGAGGGTCTTTTATTGAGAAAACTCTGGGGAAAGAAGGCGCTTCGCTGGGAAGCAATCACGCATGTAGGCGGTTTGGTCATCCATAACAAGGTTTATATTTTGCTGACAACCGTTATCGGTTTTTTTATTATTTCCAGTTCCTATCGACGGTTTTCGGCGTTGTCGGAGGCGATCTTGACCCGTGTAGACAATGAAAAGCTGGAAGAAGGGCTTCGCACCCGGATTCAGAACATTCCCGAAGGGAGATCCCAGACGGCTTTGGCTTGGACCACCGCAATTATACTCATCGGCGTGGTATTTCTTAAACTATCTGCCGGTATCTAATAAGGGTGTTCTTGGTTGCTTTAAATCGTTCTGCCATCCTTTTACGAAAGGAAATGCCCCGTATGGAAAGGCAAAAGAAAGCGGAAATTTTGACAGGTGCAAAGAAACACGACACCCCAAAAGAAATAGCGGAAAAGATACTGGAGAAAAACCTCGAGGATATCACCGTTATGTTAGAGGCCCCTGAGAATAACAAAAGCCATATTTACAATGAAGTGATAGCTATGGTCGAAAGGGCCCTGCTGCGCATTTCCCTGCGACGGACGAATCAGGTGAAAAGTGCGGCTGCTGCGTATCTCGGAGTTAATCGCAACACGCTTCAGCAGAAGATCATAAAGCTTGGAATAAAAGAAGGAAAGCAATAAAAGGGCGGCAGGATAAACTTCTTAGTGTTACGTCTTACATTGTCGTTCTCATCATAAATTCGGAGACTTCTTTTCAATGTTGGTGGTCGATCCTCTGTCCAAAGAATTATCCGGGGCCTTGTGCCGTCTTGGAAAGTCTATCCTACGCGGGTTATCGACACGCATCAGGGACATTTTTGATTTTTTGAAAAGCTGTCGTATTTTCATCGGCAGAGACCCCCGGAATGCCTGTCCACCAGCCGTCATTATCTTTCCCGTTTCTTTTGCCGTCTGCCATTGTGGTTTTGCAGGCATGATCACGCTTCGCCACCGCAGGGATTCTTTGCAAGTAAAAGGTTCACTGGCCGATGCCTTTCACGAGGCTGCGGGAATGAACATCGCATCGATTATCGCCGGTTCAGTCACTCCTTCGTCCTACCTGGGCGGCATAACCGCGCTAAGCGAAATGGAGGCAATGCTGCTCGAATTGAAGGAAGAACGATCCCGCCAAAGGATCTTCTACGCTTCCTCCGAGAGAGAGCAGCTCCGGAAGCTCTGCGATGCGATGAGCGCTTTTCTTCTGGCTGAGGAGAAAATCCTTCAAGAACAAACTGGTCGTTTTACGACCGCTGAACTCGAAGAAATCAACAGAGGACTGATTGCCGTTTGGGATTTGAAATGGGGAATAGAAAAGGACATCCTCGCGAATATCGACAAGATTTGTGAGCTTGCCGGTGCCGCCGATCCCTCCGAAATTCCACCGGCTGCGCTTTCGAAGTACGATAAAATCAATTTTCTTTTGAACAGCCTTGACCGGCTCGAGGTGCGCGGCCGGGATTCGGCCGGTCTACAGATCTCGTTTACGCCCTCGGATTATGAGGATCTCTCTGATATCCAAAACTCTCTGCACGAAAAGGGCCTTTTCGGGGAGTTTAAAAAACGCGCTGCCTTTGCCGATAGCGTGAACGGTTCCATTACCTTTCCGTGCGAAAGCGCCGGAGAGAAAAACCGGCATGGTAGCGCTATATCCTTTACGTACAAAACCGCCCAGATCGTCGGTGAACTGGGAAGAAACGTCAGACAGCTGAGGGAAAGTATCGCCGCTGACACAATTTTTCATGCCTGCGCCGGTATTCCTTCGGACTTTGAAACCAGCCTGGCCCACACACGATGGGCTTCGGTCGGTTCGATCACCGAGCAGAATTGTCACCCGATAGGCAATTTCACATTGTCCCGAGATGGTCAACCAATTTCGGAAAGGGATTATCCCGCTTATGGAAATGGTTTCTGGACGATTAGTGTAGTCCTGAATGGCGATATAGACAACTACAGACAGCTGATCGATTCTTTTTATGCCCGGGGGCAGGTGATCGCCCCGGAATTGACGACGGATGCGAAGATCATCCCGCTGCAAATTGAGAAGTATCTTTATGAAGGCAACGATCTTACCGAGGCATTCCGCCTTGCCGTCTGCGATTTCGAAGGTTCCCATGCTGTGGCGATGACAAGCAATGTCGAGCCGGGCAAGGTCTTTTTGGCCTTGAAGGGAAGCGGTCAGGCGATCTATGTCGGGATTGCCCCGGATAGATATGTTTTTTCCTCGGAGCTTTACGGCCTTGTCGAGGCAACGCCGTTTTTCCTCAAAATGGATGGCGAGAAAATACCCCAAGGAGGCAATCCGGAGGCGAAGGGACAAATCTTCATCCTCGATCAAAATTCATCCGGCGGGGTATCGGGAATCAACGGGTTCTATTATGATCGAACCCCCCTCAAACTTGACGAAAAGGCGATGCGGAAGGCGGAGATCACCACCAGAGACATCGACCGGGGCGATTACCCACATTACTTTCTGAAGGAAATAAATGAATCGGTTCATTCCGTCACGAAGACGCTCAGCGGAAAATATCGGATTGAAACATTTGACACAGCTCAAAAGGTGCACTTCAGTCTCGGTGAAGATGTCATGCCGAAACATGTTCGTGACGGGCTGCTGAGCCGAAAGATCAACAAAATAGTCCTGATCGGTCATGGAACCGCGGCGGTTGCGGCCAGCGCCGTGGCCGGCATGTTTGATAGGTATCTAGAGCGAAGCGGTATCGTTGCCAGAGCCGTCCCTGCGTCCGAACTGAGCGGCTTCTCGATGGAGCATAACCTCAACGACACTCTCGTTGTCGCGATTTCTCAGTCAGGTACGACGACGGACACGAACCGCGCCGTCGCGATGGCAAAAGAAAGAGGTGCCGTGGTCCTTGCGATTGTCAACCGCCGGCAGTCCGATCTCACGACAAAAGCGGACGGTGTTTTCTATACATCGGACGGCAGGGATATAGAGATGGCTGTCGCGTCAACGAAGGCGTTTTACTCCCAGATCATCGCCGGGGGGATCCTTGCCCTTGGTATAGCTTCTTTGGTTTCGGCTCTCTCCGAGGAGCGAATCGCGTCGGAGCTGCGTCTGCTGGAAAAGACGCCTCCGCTTATGGAAAAGGTGCTTTCCCAGAGGGAAAAAATCAAAGAAGCCGCCGAAAAAACGGTCAACAGCAGGCGCTTTTGGGCAGTTGTCGGAAGCGGACCGAACAAGTCCGCCGCCGATGAAATCAGAATCAAACTGAGCGAACTCTGTTATCTGACGATCTCTTCGGATGTTGTGGAAAACAAGAAACACATCGATCTGTCCGCCGAGCCGTTGATTATCGTCTGTGCAGCGGGAAGCCCTCAAAACGTTGTTGGAGACATCGTTAAGGACACGGCTATCTTTAAGGCCCACAAATCGGCTGTAGTGGTGTTTGCCGATGAAGACGATGACCGTTTTGATGAGATTGCCGACGCAATCGTCGCCATTCCCCGTGTGCCGGAGCCTCTTTGTGTCATTCTTAATACCCTTGCGGGTCATCTGTTCGGATACTATGCGGCCTGCATCATAGACGAGGATTCCCTGTACCTGAGAGAATTCAAAAGTCGTTTGAATTTTATAATGGTGGAACAGGCAAAGAGAAATCTATCTGTTTACGAGAGCCTAGAGGATGAAAACCTGCAACTCGCCGTGAGAAGTTTTACAAACAGTTTCCTGGAGAAAAAAAACAGCGGCCGGTTTGCCCACGCCGGCGTTAAAACGGTTTCCAATCTGGTTTTGCTTTTGAAGTATGCCGGAGGGAAACTGCCCGTTGACGACTTCGGTCGTGATTTTCCCGAACACAGGGGGGTGTCTCCGTTAGATCTTCTGGACGAAACACTCGGCCGTGCTGTGGATGAACTTGCGCGGCCGATCGACGCGATACGCCATCAGGCGAAGACGGTAACTGTCGGAACAAGCCGTAAAGAGGCCTTGCAGGAAGGCATCATCGCCGATCTGCTGGGCGAACTCTCTTTCGGCGTTCATTCACTTACCGGCACGAATATCCTTCACCTTGGACGCCTGCAAAAGGCGATACGATCGGTAAACGGCTATACCCTCTATGCCGTTGATCGTCTCGGCGATGGCGGGAAACCATCGGAAGATACAATCATAACAATTGTGGACCGGGGCGGGATTTCTTTAAAGATGTCTTCGAGAACCGAAAAATCGCCAAAACTCGTCGGGACAAAAAGGGGAATAGTCGCCGACGGCAGAGTCTATGCGGGGCAGGGGAAATCAGACGGGGCGCCGATCGTTGTTGTTCCTCTTTTAGGGAATGATGAACGTATTAAGAACCTCCTTTTGCTTCACGTCACGTTCAATGAAGACCTTTCTGTAAAGGAGCGTAAAGATATTCTGAGAGAAAAGACAAATGAGATCAGAAATCTAATGCAGGAATGCAACCTTTTGTGGGACGAAAATCTTCTGGCCGAAATTCCGCTCGCGGTACTGCTTGGCGAGCCTGCCGAGGTGATCGTCGGCTGGATTAAACAAAACAAACCTGGACAATTTCAAGCCGGGGAAAAACCGAACAGTCAACGATAAAAGGTAAATCCTTATGAAGATGAAATTTATTTTTGTCACGGGGGGTGTCCTTTCCTCCCTCGGCAAAGGGCTGGCGGCGGCTTCGATCGCCGCCATTCTGGAATGCAGAGGGCTGAGGGTCACGAATCAGAAGCTTGATCCGTACATCAATGTCGATCCGGGAACGATGAACCCGTTTCAGCATGGAGAGGTCTTTGTAACGGACGACGGCGCGGAAACCGACCTTGATCTCGGGCACTATGAACGGTTCACCGGCACCACAATGAAAAAGGCGAACAACCTGACCGCGGGGCAGGTCTATTTTTCGGTAATCACAAAGGAGCGCAGGGGGGAATATCTCGGCAAGACGGTTCAGGTGATTCCCCATATCACGAACGAAATCAAGGACTTTATAAAAAGAACGGCCGAGGGATTCGACGTTGCGATCGTTGAAATCGGCGGCACGGTCGGCGATATCGAGAGCCTTCCATTTCTTGAGGCAATCAGACAGTTCCGCAACGAAGTCGGCAGGGAAAACGCCGTCTTTATCCATCTGACATGGGTGCCGTTCATCAAAACGGCAGGAGAGTTCAAGACTAAACCGACACAGCACAGCGTGAAGGCGCTGCGTGAGATAGGTATTCAGCCGGATATTCTTTTATGCCGGACGGAGGATTTTCTCTCCGAGGAAATCAAGGCCAAGATTGCGCTGTTTTGCAACGTCGAGATAGCGGCCGTTTTTACTGCGAAGGACGTGGACTGCATCTATGAGGTTCCTCTGATTTTCCACAGGGAAGGACTAGACCAGAAAATCGTGGACCTGCTGAATATCTGGACGGGGCAGCCCCATCTCGAGCAGTGGGAGCATGTTGTTGAGCGTTTTATCCATCCACAACAGGAGGTGACAATCGGCATCGTCGGGAAGTATGTAAACCTGGCTGATTCCTACAAGAGTTTGAACGAGGCCCTGGCACACGGCGGGATTGCGAATGACTGCCGGGTCAACCTTCGTTTCGTTGATGCGGAGAAGGTCGAAAAAGAGGAGGCCGGAGCCTGCCTTGCAGGCATGGACGGTATCCTTGTTCCGGGCGGTTTCGGCAGCCGCGGCATCGAAGGGATGATCACCGCCATCGCATATGCACGCCAACAGGACATCCCGTTTTTTGGGATCTGCCTCGGCATGCAGATGGCCGTTGTCGAATTTGCGAGAAACGTCTGCGGAATGGCCGGGGCGAACAGCTCAGAGTTTGATCCGAACACAATCTATCCGGTGATTGATCTTCTGCCCGAGCAAAAGAACGTGACCCAAAAAGGGGCGTCGATGCGCCTCGGCGCATATCCCTGTTTGATTACCGAGGGTTCTTTCGCGGAGGAAGCTTATCAAAAAAAAGAGGTCAGCGAACGCCACCGACACAGGTATGAATTCAACAATGCGTTCAAGGATGAAATCTGCAGCAAAGGATTGGAGATTACCGGCGTTTCCCCTGACGGACGTCTGGCCGAGATCGTGGAGATTCCCGGACGCAAATGGTTTCTCGGCTGCCAGTTCCATCCGGAATTCAAGTCACGGCCTACGAACCCCCACCCTCTTTTCAGGGAATTCATCAAAGCAGCCCTCAGAAATCGAAAGACCGACGTAAATTAACGACCGTTTGGGTGCATCGGCTTCTTTATGATGATTTCCTGCATCATTTTGATGTTCTGCGCATGATGAACCCCCTGATCGCAATGCCGAGCCAGAAATCCCTGTCGTTTGGCCATGTTTCTGCGCATTTTTGATAGGGATCGGACAGGAGCAGCTCGTATTCAGCCATCGAGTTCATTGTTTTTTTCAGTTTTTCCAAGTCAGTGTTATTCACGATGCCCCTTCTTTAGACGTTGAAGCGAACATTGATGATGTCTCCATCCCGGACAACATAATCCTTGCCTTCGAGATGCAACTTGCCCGCGGCCTTCGCGCCGGCATGAGTCCCGCCGCAGGCAATGAAGTCGTCATATCCTACGACTTCGGCCCTGATAAACCCTCTTTCCAGATCGTTATGGATAACACCCGCGGCCCCGGGGGCCTTTGTCCCCTTCTGGATGACCCAGGCCTTTACCTCATCTTCGCCGACGGTGAAGAACGAGATTCTATCGAGAAGCGAGAAGGAAGCCTTGATCACACGCCGGAACGCCGGTTCAGAAATGCCCAGCGACTTGAGAAAATCCCCCTGTTCTTTTTCCGGAAGCGTCTGAAGTTCCGCCTCGATCTCGCAGCAGATGCCGATGCCGGAAACATACGGGGGGAGTTCCTTCAGAAATGCGTCTCCAAGGGAAGGATCATCCTCCGGCGTGTTCACGACGACGAGTTCGGGTCGAATCGTCCAGAACGAAAAACTCCGAACCCCGTGTTTTTCGTCTTCGGAAAGTGGCAATTCTCTGAGCGGTTTGCCCTTTTCCAGTTGTTCCTTCAACTGCGGTAAAATGGCGGCGTGAATAGCGTCCTGAGAACTCATCGGCTTCTTCGCCATTTTAGAGAGGCGTTCAAGGCGGTTTTCGACGGCCAGCAGATCGGAAAGGATCAATTCCTCCTCGAGTCTGCGGTAGCGGTTCATCACTTCCGAGGTGTTTGCGGCGGTGAACGCATCGACGACATGAACGAGACCGTCCGCGCCGGAGAGATTCTGCCGGACGGCGTTCCACGCCTTTTCTCCGGTGGCGTTGACATCGGAAAAAGGGATTCTTGCAGGAGATATTTTCGCGGGCCGGAAGATCTCGGCAAGCCTATCAAAGCGGGCATCCGGTACAATTGCGAGCCCCCGGACGCAGGTTTCGTTATGTATATCCCTGCTCTTTACCCCGGTCATGATCTCAAAAAGCGTGCTCTTGCCGCTTTGCGGAAGGCCGATGATCCCTATTTCCATTGCTTTTTCCTTTGGATAAAGGCGTTTTCGATCCGTACCATCGCCTCTTCAAGGCGCTGATCCGGCACGGTTAAAGAAATGCGGACAAAACCTTCTCCGTACCGGCCGTAAGCGGTGCCTGCGGCGACCACTACGGCGGCCTTTTCGAAGAGGATGTTTGTAAATTCAAGTGAACTCATTCCCTTCGGTGTTGGAACCCAGAGGTAGAAGGTTCCCTTCGGCGGGTCGAATTCTATGCCGATTTTTGCAAGCGTCTTCAACACCCTTGTTCGTCTTGTTTTATATATCTTGAGCATGCGAGGGATGTTTTTGTTTTCGCGGCGAAGCGCCTGGATACCCGCAAACTGGATCGGGTTGAATATCCCCGAGTCGGTGTTCTCCTTTACCTTGCTGATCGCTGCGATAAGATCCCTGTTGCCGACGGCCATTCCGATCCGCCAGCCGGTCATGTTGTAGGGCTTGGAGAGCGAGTTCAGCTCAATGCCGACTTCTTTGGCCCCGTCGGCGGACAAAAAGCTCAGGCGTTTCTGCCCGTCGAAAACGATCTCGCTGTACGGATTGTCGTAGCATACGGCAATGTTATTGTCTTTAGCGAATGCAACAACCCTGTCGAGAAATGCCGGGGTCGCGCAGGCCCCGGTAGGATTGTTGGGGTAGTTGAGGAAGAGCCCCCGGGATTTCTCTACAACATCGGTGGGGATTTCGTCGAACGCGGGCAGATAACCGTTTTCCGGCCGGATCGGGACACTGTATGGAATACCCCCTCCCATCAGGATGCTTGCCCGGTACGCTGGATATCCCGGGTCTGTCATTAATACAATATCCCCCGGATTGATGCAGGCCAGAACGAAGTGGTGGCAGCCCTCCTTGGAGCCGATCAGGCCTAATGCCTCGGTGGCCGGATCAAGACCTACCCCGTAGCGGCTTTTGTACCATTTGGCGATTTCCTCGCGGAATTGCCTCATTCCCTTTTCTTCATCCGTCGGGTAGCGGTGATTTTCTGGGTCACGCGCCTGAATGCAAAGCTCCTCGATAATTGAATCGGGAGTGGGCTCGACCGGATCTCCGATCGCGAGGCTGATAACATCGACGCCGTCGGCTTTGGCCTTCGCGATCTTTTTCCTCAATTCCATGAACAGATAGGGCGGTATTTTCGTGAGTCGTTCGGCAATCTGCAATTATTCTCCCTCCATGCACGTTTTATCGAGAAGATATCCCCGGTAAACTATGGTGACCTTTCCCTCGAGATATACGTCCTTGAAACCGGATTTTGTTTTTTTGAAGTAGATCTTGAGAACCTCTCCGCTTCGCACATGGACATCCACCGGTGATTCCACCCATCCCCTGCGCGACGCAATCAGTGCCGACGCGACGGAGCCGGTTCCGCAGGCGAGCGTCTCATCCTCAACCCCTCGTTCGTAGGTTCTTACATGAATGGTATGGGGATCGGACACAGAGACAAAGTTTGCGTTCGTTCCTGCGGGCCGGTAATGTTTGTGCATGCGTATCGCCCGGCCCGTCGCAAAGACATCGATGCCTTCAAGATTGTCAACGAAACAGACGGTGTGGGGAACGCCGGTATTGATGCTGTCGACGATGATCTTTTTGCGACCCACGACGATGCACTCATCCATCACGAGACTGTGGGGGGCAGTCAGGCGTATCTTGACGTTTTCCCCGTCAACCTCGGCGTCTATGATTCCGGAGAGCGTCTCGAAAGACATCCGCCTTTTCGCGATCCGTCGCATGAACGCGAAACGGGCGGCGCAACGGCCCCCGTTGCCGCACATCCCGGGCTCGGAACCGTCGGAGTTGAAGAAACGCCAGCGGAAGTCCACGCTGTCGGAACGTTCGATAATGATCAGGCCGTCCGCGCCGACAGAAACCTTGCGCCGGCAGATTTTTTTTGCTAATTCCGCCGGATTTTTGACCCGAAGAGAGCCGTTCGTATTGTCAATCAGGATAAAATCGTTGCCGCTTCCACTGCATTTGTAGAACTCGATCATCATTACGCTCCTTTGTTTGAGGGCACGGCCTTGGAAGGGCTTTGCAAAACACAGCCTTTTGCGCTCATAAATCTTTGTTGGCCCCACGGCGCCTTGGGCAACAAGGGTCTACAGGCTAAACGCTCTGGGAGCGCTTACGTTCTTAACGCCTTTTAAGCCTTGCTCTTGGACGGCGGGTAGCTCAAGAAAAATCAATAAATTTGCGCTACAGGCACCATCTTTCGGAGTTATGAAAGCCTCTTCCTGGAAGATCGGGGAGGCATCAATCGGCGCCTATCTGCTTTGCCGATTCGGCCTGGCGTAAATTTTCGGGGTAGATGACCTCCACGTCGTCCGGTGTTGTTCCCTCCAGGAAACATTCATAAATTGCATCCTGGTCAGACGGCTTTGCCGGTAACCCGGTCTTCGGCTTAACCTTAACGAAGACGACGCCGTCAGGGATCGGAAAATCCTCCACAGGTGTTTCCCGGAGCGCCCGTTCGGCAAAATAGACCCAGATTGGGGCCGCCGCCCGACCGCCTACTTCCTGTCGCCCCATCGATCTTTCCTGGTCAAAGCCCACCCAGACGCCGGCGACGAGAGAGGGAGTAAAGCCGATGAACCACGCATCCCGGGTGTCGTCCGTCGTACCGGTTTTCCCGGCCACGGGCCTTCCGAGCCTTTTTGCCCTCTGGCCGGTTCCTCGTTCAACGACATCCTTCAGGATCGATGTCGTGATAAACGCGATCCGCGGATCTATAACCTGCTCGACTACAGGTTGCGTTGCTTCAAAGACCTGACCGGTACGGTCGACGATTTTTTTGATAAAAAAGGGTTTTACCCTCTGACCTTCGTTGGCCAGAACGCCGTAGGCCCCGACCAGTTCTTGCAGTGTAACGCCGGACGTGCCGAGTGCCAGTGACAGGTTTTGCACAAGGGGAGATGCTATCCCCATGTTTTTGGCGTACGATACGGCATAATCGACGCCGATCTCTTTGAGGATTTTAATCGAAACGATATTCCGTGAATGGATAAGGGCGTTGCGCAGCGTCGTCGGGCCGAGAAATTTCCTGTCAAAGTTCTGCGGCATCCAGACGCCGTCCGGCTGTTGCGGGTCCGGATAGACGATCGGCGCATCGACGATCACTGTTGAGGGTGTCAATCCCCTGTCCAAAGCGGCCGTGTAGAAAACGGGTTTAAACGCCGAACCTGGCTGCCGCCGGGACTGTGTCGCCCTGTTGAATTCGCTTTGCTCAAAGTTGCGCCCGCCCACCATTGCCATCACGGCGCCCGTTTTTGGGTTCATCGCGTACAAGGCGCCCTGAAGCTCCCCTTTTTTGTAGTCTTCCCTTTCCTCGATCTCTTTGAGCCCCTGTTCGACTGCGTCACGCGCCGCTTGTTGCATCGTGATGTTAAGCGTCGTGTAAACCTCCAGCCCCTCCTTATAGAGGAGATCCCCCCCATATTTTTCGATGATGTATCGGCGGACGTTTTCAATGAAATAGGGGGCTATTTTGTCCTTTGGTTTTATCGAGCGCAGCCTTAGTTTCGTCGCCAGCGCACTTTTTCTTTCTTTCTCCGTGATATAACCGTCTTCAACCATTCTGCTCAGCACATAGGCCTGTCTCTGATAGCACTTTTCCGGGTGGTTGTAAGGGGAATACAGCGACGGGGCCTTGGGCAGACCTGCCAGCATCGCCGCCTCGGGCAGCGTCAGCTCTTTTGCCTTTTTACCGAAATAGCCCTGTGCGGCCGCTTCCACTCCGTATGTTCCGTGCCCGAGATAGATGTGGTTTAAATAAAGCGTTATAATCTCTTCTTTTGTCAGATATTTTTCAATCTTGTACGCAAGAAGAGCCTCTTTGAGTTTTCTGATATAGCTTTTTTCCGGTGACAGATAAAGCAACTTAGCAACCTGCTGGGTTATTGTGCTCCCTCCCTGGATGATGTGCCCGGCCTTCAGGTTCTTGAGGAACGCCCGCACCACGCTCTGCGTATCGAAGCCATGATGCTGAAAAAAGCGGGAGTCTTCGGCGGCTACAAAGGCCTGAATGACAATTTTGGGAATGTCCTCGTATCTGACGATCTTGCGGTCCTCAAGAAAGAACTCATCGATCAGTTCGTTGTTGTCGGCATAAACCCGGGTCGTAATGCTCGGCCGGTAGTCCTTGAGCGCCGCGATACTGGGAAGTCCCTGCAGGAGCACGTAATAAGCGGCACTGCTTGCCACGACCGCGACAGTGATAAAAACAACAATCAGCACTACAGCAAGACTCCGCAAAACGGAGCGTCGGGAAGAGGCCCCCTTCTTTTTTTGCCTGGGGTGGTTATTGGCCGTCATGAGAACTCTTTGCTCTCCTTTTCGTATGCATCTTCTCCGGAAGCCTTTTTTCTTCGGGCAAATTTTGCGAGAATGATGCTTACCTCGTAAAGAATAACCAGGGGCACCGCCATCAAGACCTGGGTGACTGCGTCCGGAGAAGGAGTCAGCACCGCAGCCGCAATAAAAATGATCAGAATCGCGAAGCGCCTCTGTTTCGCTAGCATTTTTGCGTTGACGACGCCGATCCTTGCAAGGAAAAAGATAAAAACAGGCATCTCAAAACTCAGGCCGAACGCAAGAAGAAACTTCAATGTCAGACTCAAGTATTCTCTAAACGAGATCATCGGTTTCAGAAAGTCCGTAGAGAAGCTGACGAAAAAGCGAAATGCCGGGGGCAGAGCAAGAAAGTAACCGAAGAGAATTCCTCCGGAAAAAAGGATCGTGGAGAAAAATACGAACGGGACGACGACTTTTTTCTCTTTTTTGTAGAGACCGGGGGAGACGAAACGCCAGATTTCGAAAAGCGTGTAAGGGGCGGTGAGAAATAGCGATGCGAAAAAGGCGATCTTCATGTGTATGAAAAAGGCCTCGGGAAGTCCGGTGAAGATCATCGAACTATGGGCGGGCAACGTCTCGACAAGAGGCCTGGTTATGATTCGAAAAGACCAATCCTTAAACAGGTAGCACACCCCGAAGCCGATGGCTATCGCTATTAAGATTCTGGTTATCCTTGCTTTAAGCTCCTCAAGATGAGAGGTCAAAGGTAATTTTTCTTCTTCTAATTTTTCTTCTTCCATGTATGGATCAAAAATGGGGCTTATAAGGCGGAACCTAAAGGAATTCAATCATGTGAGCCGGGGTTGGCCGTATGGGAGGTATCATTGCCATTCTTTTTTTGGGTTTGATCGTCGTCCGTTGTTTCCTCATCTTTCTCATGCAAAAGGGCGTCTTTAATCCCATCCATATCCTTCTTCAGCTCGTCTGTTTTGAGTGTCTCCTTGATCGTTTCGGTTGCGCCATCGGCAGCCCTGCGGAATTCTGCCAACCCTTTCCCCAGGGCTTTTGCTATGTCTGGCAGCTTCTTGGGCCCGACCACAAGTAATGCAACAACTGCTATAACTAAAAGCTCCGGCATGCCGATGCCAAACATATCCCACCCCGTGTATCGACCAACGAGCCCTTTTAAAAAACGCTGCCTTTGGCGCTGATCGGATCTTTTTCGATCCCGTAACGTCTCGCTCAAGGCTTCAAAGGATAGGCGCTCTTAAATAGTTCGCGTTCCTGACGCCTTTAAAAGCCTTGGCTTTGACGGCGGGGTACCTAAGAAAAATCAATAAATTTGCGCTTCAGGCGCCATTTTTCAAAGGTCTCCCAACAGTTTCCCGTTCAAAGAAAATTACCGGCCGTTCACTGGACTGATAGCTTATAATTGCAACAGTACTTTGTCAATATCTTTTCCCCCGGTGCACTTTGTCGTGATGGGGGTCACATTTTGTAAATTGGCGTTTTAGACAGTAAAACCTTCAGCTCGCGCTTCATGAAGCCATCTTTGCAAGGTTTGCAAAACTCGAAAACCTCTCAGCTTGCCGACCGGGAAGTTCTAGTAGGACGAAATCTTTTGCCATGCGTCATTTTTTATGTTAGCTATCAAGGCCGCACCGGCGGACGGGCCCAAACGCTGAAGGTGGGATGAGGGTTTTGAACAAAACGGGAATTATTAAGAATTCACTGTATTTTAAACACGGGGAAGGTCTTAGGCATCCGGAATCTCCCGAGAGACTGAAGGCGATCTATGAGATGCTTGAAAACCCCGATATGTCATGGAAATTTACCGAGATAGAGGCAAGATACGCCGAGAAGGAAGAACTCGAAGCTGTCCATTCTGCCTCTTACATAGATCTTATTGCACAGACAAAGGGGGAACACAGAACCATACTGGATTCAGACACCATCGCGACCGCCGAGACGTATGATGCGGCGAGGCTGGCCGCCGGCGGGGTCATTGCCGCGATCGACAGCGTCGTTTCCAAGGAAACCAATAATGCCTTTGCGCTGGTCAGGCCTCCCGGTCATCATGCCACGGCGAATGATGCTGCCGGCTTTTGCATCTTCAACAATATCGCGATCGGGGCCAAACACGCGATGGCCCGGTGGGGGATGAAGAGGATCCTGATCGTGGATTGGGATGTTCACCACGGCAACGGCACGCAGGGGTCGTTTTATAAGGAAGACAGCGTGTTGTACTTTTCAACGCATCAATCCCCTGAATACCCGTGGAGCGGTTCCTTAAATGAAAGCGGGGAGGGACGCGGTCTCGGCTATACAATCAATGTTCCGATGAAGGTGGGTGCAGACGATGCCCTCTACGTCCGCGTATTCGAGGATATTCTGGTACCTGTAGCGCGTAGTTACCGCCCGGAGCTTATTCTGATATCTGCGGGTTTTGACCCCTATCTCGGCGATCCGATCGGCGGGATGAAGATGTCAGTGGAAGGATTTGCCTGTCTTGCCCGCATCGTTCTGGATCTGGCGGACGAATTCTGCGACGGGCGTGTCGTCGCTGTACTGGAGGGGGGTTATAACATCCAGGGGCTTACGAGATCCGTCCGCGCTGTTTTAATGGAATTTCTCGGTGAAAACAGGATATCCGGCCAAATGCTTGAGGATCTGTCCCGAAAGGCCGATTTGCGGAGAGATTCGGTAATTGAAAAGGTACGGGCAATCCAGCAGGAATACTGGCCGGTACTGGCCGTACAGAAATAGTCTGGCGGTGAAGAAACGTAGCGATGAGTAAAAGGCCGAACGGATTTTTGGGGACTGCTTTCTGAAACGGCGCCAAAAAATGGACAGAGCTTTAAAAAACTTCCGAGCGCGAATGAAACCGTGCTGGATAGTAGGCTATCACGGATGGAAACCGGGGAGTCATCCTTTGTCCTGTAGAGTAAAACGGAGGGCTGTCATTGGATAAAATCAAGATTACAAGAGATGAAGTTGCCTATGTTGCGCATCTGGCAAGGCTTGAGTTTACCGACAATGAAATGGACAGATTCACGTTTCAGCTGAATAACATCCTTCTTTATATTGATAAACTTGCGAAGGTCGAGACTGCTGACGTACAGCCTCTGTCCAGCGCGACGCAGGGCCTGAATGTCTTTCGGGAGGATGTGGTCGAGGGATCGCTCTCCGTGGGGGATTCTCTGGCCAACGCACCGGAGTCGCGAAACGGATTTTTCCAGGTACCCAAGGTGATCGAGTGATCGCACCGGCATCTCTGAAGGGGGCACTGAACTTGCCGTTGTTCTTTCGTGCGTATTCGATAGAAACCGGATGGGTGCAATGCGGCGGTTTTTTCCGAGGATTCGGGGGGAGACCTTTGAAAAATGGTGCCTGAAGCGCAAATTTATTGATTTTTCTTAAGTACCCCGCCGTGAAGCCCAAGGCTTTAAAGGCGTTAAAAACGCAAAACGTTAGAGAGCG
>DYLD01000390.1 GCA_020722315.1 Syntrophus aciditrophicus | reverse complement strand
GTCCCTCCTTTATCCCCTCTTATGTATCCTTCAGCTGAAAATAGATGCGGCTGTCTTCCAGATTTTTCCCGCTCATAATTCTTTGAAATAAAAAAGGGCCGCATGATTTCTTGCAATCGCGGCCCCTGTTGACGGCGGAAATCTATTCGTTGACGTCGTCATGCAGTTCCGCCTCAACACGCCGGTTGTGTCGTCTTCCCTCACTGGTCGAATTATCCGATATAGGCTTTGCATAACCATAACCTATGGCCTTGAGACGATCCGGCGATACACCCATTTTGATTAAAAGGGTCCGTACCGCATCGGCACGTTTGACAGATAGCCTGAGGTTGTATTTTTCGGTGCCGAAATCATCGGTATAACCCTTAAGAATTGCTGCAACATTCCGGTTGTTCTTCATGAATTCGGCAACGGCTCTGATCTGTTGCAGATACTGTGGTTTGACAGCGGCTTTATTAAGATCGAATTCTACTCTCAGAACGGGCAGTCCTTTTTTAGCCGTCAAGGTACGATAGGTTATCGCTGATTCCTCGAGTTTCTTTAGCAAAACAGGACAGCCCTCTCGATCAACCTTTGCCCCTTGCGGCGTGTCGGGGCATTTGTCGAGATAATCAGCTGCGCCGTCCATATCCGAATCCAACGGACAACCAACCATATCAACCTTTACACCCTGAGGCGTATTCGTACACCTGTCAAGATAATCGGCCACACCATCTCCATCCGAATCTGTCGGGCATCCGTACTCATCAATTCTCACACCGAGAGGTGTATTCGGGCATTTGTCAACGTAATCAGGCGCCCCGTCCTTATCTGAATCTGTCGGGCATCCATTGGGATCGATTTTTACACCGGCCGGCGTACCGGGACACCTGTCAAGATAATCGGCCACACCATCTCTATCCGAATCTGTCGGGCATCCGTACTGGTCAACCTTTACCCCCTGCGGCGTGTCCGGGCATCTGTCAACGTAATCGGCTATCCCGTCCCTGTCCGAATCCAGAGGACAACCGTACTGGTCAACCTTTACCCCCTGCGGCGTGTCCGGGCATCTGTCAACGTAATCGGCTATCCCGTCCCTGTCCGAATCCAGAGGACAACCGTACTGGTCAACCTTTACCCCCTCGGGCGTGTCCGGGCATCTGTCAACGTAATCGGGAAGTCCATCTTTATCGGAATCCACAGG
>DYLD01000121.1 GCA_020722315.1 Syntrophus aciditrophicus | reverse complement strand
GCCTTTGAAGCCTTGAGCGAGACGCTGCGGGGTCGAAAAATATTTATGAGCGCGAGGGCGGCGTTTTGCAAAGGTCTCCTTTAATAAATTCGAATGGTTCGCAAACGTATGGCCGAAAAAACTAACGCCACTGATGCCAGATTCCGAGCGCAAACAAAAGAAGCGCCAGAACAAGGATTGCGGCTTTCAACGATACTAACCTGTTTTTGTCTGTTTTGACATGAGCGGCAATCTCTTCCCCGGCATCGGATTTTTTCCCCCTGATGCGGTTCAAAATTCCGTTGAATTTTTCTATCCATCCCGCCGGCACCAGAGATTTTAACCTGTTCGCACGCCTCCGATGCCTATCACCGTAGCCGTAGTAATAGTTATACCTATCCCTCGGTGTAAAATCAGGACTCAGTTCTACCTTCATCCCATTGAGGACTATCCCCAGCATCTTGGCGTTTACATGATCAAGCTGAGCCTTGGCCCTTCTTAGCGCGCCGCGGGCGACCTTGCCGACCTGGTATATGATGATGGCCACGTCTGCCTTCGAGCTCCAGATGGTCGCATCCGTCGCCGCCAGTACCGGCGGGGCATCCACAATCACAATATCGTAAGAGCTGCGTATCTCTTTCATAATCTCGCCGGTAACCTTCGCGCCTATCAGCTCGGCCGGATTGTCCGTTTTTGTCCCCGACGTCAGAATGAAAAGATTCTCAAGACCAGGGGTTTTTGTGACACCGTCAACGCCCATTTCTCCCATCATCATATCCGACATCGAACGGACGACCTCCTGCCACTTGTAATTTCCTAAAATGACGTCGGTAAACCCCGGTTTTCGTTCCAAACCAAACGCCTTGGCGATAACCGAGCGCCTGAAGTCCCCGTCTATCAAAAGCACCTTATGGCCAAGCTGGGCGGTGGCGATAGCCAGATTAACGGCGACACTGGTTTTCCCTTCCCCCTGGTAGGTGCTTGTCATAACAACTACCTTCGCCTCTTGCTCCCCCATCAGAAAATTAAAGTTCGTCCGGAGCGCCCGGTAATTTTCGGCCAGCGTGGATGTCGGCAGATAATGAGAAATAAGCTGAAAATACCTCCAGGCTGTTTTTTCATCGAGCCGCTCCTGATCCCCGCCAAGTTCCGCAAGGCTGTCGTGGACGTCCTCAAACTTGAGGTATGGGATCATTCCAAGCACCCTTGTTCCGAGAAAGGCCTCTATCTCTTCAACCGCTCCGATCGAGGTGTCGAATGCCTCGACGAGAAACGCAAAAACGATACCGAGAACCAGCCCTATGATCATCCCCAACGAGACGTTGGTTTTGAGCTTCGTTGGATTAATCGGAATCCTGTGCTCCAGCGCCGGTTTTACAATCTTTACCTCATCTATTTTTTCGACATCGGCGATCAACGCCTCCTGATACCGTTTTTCGATCAGCGTATAGAGCTCCTGCGCAATCGCCCTGTCTCTTTCCAGACGGGCCATCTCCAGGCCGATTGCCGGCGCTTCCTGAATAAGAGCCTTATTTTTATCGATCTTATTTTTGAGATCCGCCAGGTCTCTTTTTAGAACCCCGCTCTCATACAAAAGCTGTGCCCTCATCGATTTGACGGCTTCGCGGATTTGATTCTTGATTTCAACAACGCGGGGAAACCTGTCCGTATAGGTCAAAAGGAGCATGTCCTTCTGGAGCAGCAACTGCACGAGATGGTCGGCCATCGCCTTGTATCCGCCTGACATCCCATCGTAATAAAAAACCTTATCGGACCCCAGCGGCTTGTCTTCGGCATTTATCAACAGCTTCATGATCTGTCTCTGCCGTTCGAAAACCGCCTTTTTCTGCTCGTAGGTCTCCACAAGCCTGTCCTGTTGCATCATCAGAGATCCGGCGGTCGGATCGGCGACCAGCCTCTGGTTCTTTTCCCGAAAATCCCTGACAGCCTCCTCCGCGCGATGAAGCTTGTCCAAAAGAACGCTCCGCTGGCCTTCGATAAATTTTTTCTCCTCTATGACCTTGCGGTTCATCGCCAGCAGACGCTCCTCTTTGTAAACCTGAACGATGGTGTTGGCGAGATTCTTTGCGAACATTGGATCATGGGACTTCACGATGACGTCAATCAGGTTGCTTACGCCGTCCTGCTGCGTATCCACCTTGGCTTGCAAATCCAGGATAAGGTTGATGTAATTTGGATTGTTTTGGATATCCTCCTCGCTTTTCTCTTCGGGAATCAGCTTCATCCGCTTGGCAACGAGTTCCATGATAAAATAGCTCTTGATCACCGCGGCCTGGGTGTCGAGGTTATACAGGGAGAACTGCGGATTGTAATAACCTTGCTGAGAGAACGTTTGCACCGGTTCAAACTTGATCGTGGCGCTTGTCTGATAGATCGGCACCGGCTTGGTAAGCGTCGAAGAGATGAAGCTGAAGGTTGTCATTGCCAGAAAAGTGAAGATGATTATGACTTTTCTCTTTTTTACGATCCGCCAGTAATCCCGGATGTTCAAGTCATAGACGGCCATATCGGTTCGCTCTCCTCTCTGGTAGAAACCTGAATCAGTACCTCATCCAGTTCGGGTCTTTTCTCCATGCATCGCGGTAATAGGAAGGCGGAGACTGGGTGGTTAAGAACAGCATAAGCGGGTTTATGTTCGCGATAAATTCGTTGATATCGCCGATCAGCATCCTCGGGACATAGACCAGATCGCCATCCTCGAGCTTGATATTCTGCCTCATGTCGCCGCGTTTGAGGATATCGTCGAGGTTCGCCGACAGCACGATCGGCTTTCCTTTTCTTTTCTCGTATCCCCGGACGATCTTGATGTCGCTTTTGACGGCGACGGGTGTTGTACCGCCCGTTAACGAAATTGCCGTCAAAAGGTCGTTTGCATCTATCAGGCTGAACACGCCGGGGCTGTTGACCTGGCCGAAGACATAGACACGTCTGGCAAACGTCGGCTCTTCGGGAACGGTGATCATATCGCCATCATCGACAATAATATTGTGGCTCATATCGCCGCCGAAAAGGGCTTTATATAAATTAAGCGTGTATCTTTTCCCTTTTCTTATCAGCTCGACCTTTCTGAGATCTCCGTTGCCTCCATAGTAATTCGATACCAAAACACTCCCCTGCGAGATCCCCGTTACCGGCCCGCCGGCGATATTGATCATATCGAGAACCGTCATCTTTCCGGTCACCGGATACCTGCCCGGCCCAGAGATGCCTTTTGCGCTCGGCAGATTGTTGATCCGCCCGAAAACCAGAACCGTCTTGCTTTTATATTCCTTGATCTCTACATCGAGCCGCGGGGTCTTGATATAATTCCTGATTCCCTCAAGCAGGATCGAACGTAACTCGCTCACCGTGTGTCCGGCGGCGGGAATGTCGTCGCCGAAGCTGTACGACAACTTGCCGTCAGGTCTGACAGTCACATCAAACTTTGTCTGCATGAACCCCTCGGCCGAACCCGAAACCTGCTGCCCCACGGAGGGCATGTAAGAGAAAAAAGGCATCCAGTACGTCAACGTAAGCACGTCCCCCGGCCCGATGATATACTCAGCTACGCCGTTTCTCTCCGTGAAGACGCTGTTCTCTTTGACTTCGGACAACCGGCGGATCTCGTGTGCCTGTTCGTCGGCTTCCTTTTTCATCCGCTCGAGATCCGCCTTTGGAGGGCTGTAGTCGGTAACCGGGATGCCCTGCACGACCCCGGCAGGGCCGCACCCGGCAAAAAATCCGGACGCCAAAAACAAAAGCGCAATTAAAAGAAACCCTCTTTTCATCGAAACACCTTGTTTCAGCCTCGTTTTCATTCCCGGCAATCATCCTCCTGTTAGGAAGGTTGGGTGCATTCTCGACTTTCTACAAATGGCGTAAAACAAAAAAGGGATGCAAGAAAACCTCCCGGATACGCCGCCAATACCAGCCTGTATTAAACCTCGCGCCTTTGGCGTAGCTTCTCTGCAACAGGATATGGCGCGGCGGGAAAAGCGTTCGGAACAAAAAGGCTGCCTTCCGGCCAATGCCTCTATTCATTCCGAAATATACCAGAAAGCTGCTTCCGCGCAAACGGCGATTCTGCAATTGAAGATAAAGAAAACCGCGATCAAAAGAATTCAAAGCCAAGGCCGTTCGCAAGTCCCTCATCAGTTCCTCTGAAACCGCAGCCGATGTATAATGTTTAACAATGGAAAGACTTAGAAAAACCAGCCTTTCCAGCTTGAAGCGCCCGACTTCGTGAATGACGAGATTCCAGTCAATCTTATATTGACGTGTATTTATTACATAAAATATATCATAAATCAAGATAAGACGATCAAAGGAATGATTGATTCTCAATGCATGCTCGCACAGATAGATGATTTGATGTTCGGGACAAAAAACATAAACATCCGAATCGGCGATTTTTGCCCGCATTGCCATTTGCCAGAGGCGCTCCAGATCGATATTTTCCGAAAACATGTAAGCCGGCACGGACGTGTTGACGGGATGCCAGTGGATATGGATGTTGGGAAACGGCTCATCGCTTTTGCGATAATCAAGACTGGCGAGATAACCGGGGGGGTTTTGCAGGGCGTCCTCGACGAAGCTGTCTGAAGCCGCATATCCGAGCTCGGCCAGCACCTCGTCAACGCGACGAACATCACCTTTTTTGACCAGAATATCAGCGTCGGACATACCTCTTGCCGCCAGGGACGGGTAGAAGAGCTCGGCCAGCGCAATCCCTTTCATCACGATAAAAGGAATCTGCCGCGCGCTGAGATGGTTAAACAGCCTCTTGAGAGCTTTAGCGGCAATTTTGTTACGATTTAAGTTTTCGAAATACAGATGCGCGAGCAGGCGATGGATTTGAGGGGGCACGAGGTCGGTAAGATTGCACCGCACCAGATAGTAGTAAAACAGAAACACGACCCCTTCTTCGACCATTTTACGGATATAAAAATCCCAATTTGCCGATCCATCCATTTCGGCGATTATTTTTTTGGCCTGGTCAACTTGTCCGGGATCGGTTAAAGAAGCCAGGACCTTTACAATAAGTTTTTCTTGACTTTTTGTTTTCATGTCATTAGTTTTGACAAAGTTTAATAGATTTGAGGTATTCTGCTTTCTAAACTAAACTGAACGGCAAGTAAATAGAATTCTTTCGAGGGACCTCCGGGGAATAGTTGTATTGACATCACGGAGGCGGCAGTTATGAGCAAATTATCGGATATCGCAAAAAATACAGAGGGATTGGGACCGGGTAAAAAGGACGGCGGGTCGTCGGGTATTCGCTTCAGCGAACTCTTTAAACAGTCCCTCGCCCACGAGCCCGAGCAACCAATAGAAAAAGCAGCGGATTTCGCCGCCGTGGGCAAGTCCGCTAAGCGTGATATCCCTGCCGACAACGAAACTCTTTATGCCACATTGCTCCAATGCATGCAAGATATCAGAAACGACGTAAAGAATCGCAACATCATTGACAGTGAACCCATCCTGGCCGTGATAAATCAGATCGTCGCCTCTCCGGAAATCATCCTCAGCATCTATCCCGCAATGTTCAAGGCCGCCGAAGGAGAGGATTATTATATTCGGCAGCCGGTGGATACGATGATCTACGCCCTCAAAATCGGATTGAGATTGAATTATCAGCGTGAAAAGCTCATAGAGCTCGCCCTGGCGGCGCTTTTGCAGAACGTAGGGATGTTTCTCATCCCGGCTGATATCGTCGACAAAACGGGCAAGCTCACCGACCAAGAGATTGAAACGATAAAGAAGCATCCGGAAACCGGACGGGATATTCTTCTACCGATGCAGAAGGATTTTCCCGCCGTGATTGAAGCCGTTTACCAACATCACGAAAGGGAAAGCGGGCAAGGCTACCCCCGGGGCCTCAAAGGGGAACAAATCATTGAATATGCCAAAATCATCGGCATCTGCGACTCTTATGAGGCCATGACGCACAACCGCCCCCATAAAAAGGCGCTTCTGCAGTTCAATTCCGTCCGGCAGTTGATAGAGGAAAAGGAGCGCCTGTTTTCGCCTCGGATTATCAAGGTTTTCGTCGAAGAGATGTCTCTGTATCCTGTAGGCAGCTATGTCAGATTAAACAACGGCGCGATCGGCATGGTCATGAAAATCAATCACGCGCAGCCCGTGAAGCCTCTTATCAAGGTCATCTTCGATGGGTTAGGAAACAGAGCCGTTGAGGATGAGCTTCTGGACATGTCAAAAACCAGCGTCCTTAATATCATCGACGCCGTCGCCGAATCCGATTTACCGCGGTAGATGAAAGAACTGGTTCTTGTCATTGCCGGAACAACGATGATGATCAAGGCGGATCAAGAGGCAGGTCTTCTTTTGCCGCCTCTCAGGGATCTATTTAGCGGCTTTCTGAAAAAAAAACTCTCTCATAACGACAACGCCGTCACTATTAACCTTTACTACGAATATTCTGTAGCGCTGCGCAAATTCAAGGCCGAGCCGATTATCCTATCAACAAACAAAGACAGGGAAACGACGCGCATCATCAACCATATTGCCAGGCGCTATCCGATATCGGAAAAGACCCTGCTGGTAGGATTCTTAAACGGCGTACTGGCATACAACGTCCATTCCCGCGAAGCCCATATTTTCCTTTTCCGGTCGAAGGGAAAGAATCTTCTTATCGGCAGCCTCTACAAGCTGCTGTTTGTCTTTACCGCTATAGTGATGGCACAGCAGAAAAAACTCCTTGTCCACGGCGCGGGCCTGCTTATAAAATCACAAGGAAACCTGTTTATCGGAGCTTCGGGTGCCGGAAAAACCACGGTGGCCGGATATGTTCAAAAAGAGGATGTCCTCTCCGACGATGCTACTGTCGTTGAAAAAAAGGGGGGGTTGTTCAGAATCTATTCATCGCCGTTTTCCCAGGTTGACATCGGCGAAAAAAAAGGGGCGAACCATCACCTGAAAAAGGCAGTACTCAAAAGAATCATCTTCCTGAAAAAAGGGGAATCTCTGGCGCTTAAGCCCCGCGACAGGCATTCAGCGCTCGCCGAGCTGCTTTCTTTGCACATCCATTCTTTCGCGCTGATGGACAGGGAATTGAAAACCTCCGCCTTTAATTTCTGCTGTGATCTGTGCGCTTCGATTCCGTCGTTTGACCTGCATTTCCAGAAAAACGACGGTTTTCTCTCTCTACTTTAAAGCGGGTCTTCCCGGTCCGGCGGTCAAGCACTAATCGCCAGCGAACCTTGGCGGCACCGCGATGCACCAGAACCTGTTTTACATGCCACACTGGCCAAGGAACCCAAGCGGCACCACTCGCTTGTGCTCGGAGCTTTGCCCAGGCTACATTTACCAGACGCGACGCTTCCGGAATAGCAATTTCCGCCGGTGGCTGTGGCCCCTGCCGAACACTCTTGCCCCGGAGACCCGCCGGTTTTACAATTTATTCCACTTACGGCCGCCCCCAATCGGCATCTTATTCCAGTTATCTCCGCCCCCGCCTTGCATACGACGGGAGCGGCATGGGCAACATTCCCACTCAAATCAATAATCATCGGCGGCTCATAGGGCAATTTCTTTTGAGTTGTCATAG
>DYLD01000120.1 GCA_020722315.1 Syntrophus aciditrophicus | reverse complement strand
TGGCTGGCTCTTAAGCCGGTCATAAGACCGGCGTTCCGTCGGCAATTTTGCAATTACCTCACCCGAAATCAACTGCTTGCAAGCATATCTCAAATCTCAAATTTGAAATCTCAAATCTCAAATATTAATCCTCGACACCGATCTTGATCTCGTCGGAATTGGCCTTGAGTTCGGGCGCGTACATCGCCGAGCCTTTTGTCGGCAGCGCGCTGAAGATTCCGGGAATCTCGGCCTTCATCCTGTACGAGACGCTGTGCTTGCCGCGGGCCAAAGTTCTGGCGAAAAATAGCACCCTCTCGTCACGGAACTCCACAAATGCGCCCATCTCGTTGCCATTGTATCCGCTGCGAATTTCGCAGGGCTCCAGTCCGGCCGGCTTCATGTCCTCGAAGACGAGATACTCGTAGTCGTTCTTGCTTTCGACCACAAGTTCGACCTCGACGAGGTCTCCGCTCTTCAAGATGTCGAGATTCTTGACAGGGACTCTGTCATATTTTTCGACATTCTGCTTCACGACCTGGCCGCGTCTGTCGGCCGCGCTCCGCTTCTTCTCGCTGCGGACAAGCTTGTAGTATCTGCGTTCGACCTTTATTTCAAGGCCTGTCTTTTCGATGAAGTCCTCCAGCGTGAAGTAGCTCAGGTAAGCACTGTAGTATATCGCGCCCTCCCCGGACTTTCTGAACTCCAGCTTGTGCATGCCAGTGCCGAGATCCTTTCCCTTCAGCGTGATCGCGTTGTCGAATATGAAGAGATTGTCGGCCGTTATCCTCTGCTTCCTGATCTGCTTCCCGTCGAAGAGGACTTCGAGCTCCATGTCCGGCATGTTCTCCCCGCTGGCCTTTATGAAATCGGCCATCGCCTCTATGCAGTATGCCGTGTCGCGCGTGGAGTTCCAGTAGGTCGCATGCCTGCGGTTGTTGAGCAGATACTTCACCAGGCGCGGGCTTGTCTCCGACTTCGGCTCCGTCGCCGCGAGAAGTTTCAGGTAGAATGCATTCGCCTCCACCTCGCTTCCGTGCCAGCACCACCACCAATTGCCCTCGCCAAGATCCAGATAGGCCGTCTGATTCTCGTCGTCCAGCACGAGATGCTGGGAGATGTTTCTCTTAAGCATGTCGAGCTTATTCTTCTCGCCGTTGAAATGCAGGCCAAGCGCGTATAGCGCCTTTGCATAGACACGCAGGCCATTCCTGTCGCGGTAGAGAATGCGGGTCATCTCCTCCTCCGAGACTCCCCCCTCGGCCAGGACCATGTAGACGAGCGCATCGGTCTCGTCGGCATGCGGCTTGTATCCGTCGGGATGTTTCTCCTTGCAGGTTTCTCCCGGCTCGAAGTGATGCTTGCAGAGGCGTTCGAGCTCGCGGGCCTGATGTCGGGCGAGCCAGTCAAGCCCTCTTTTTATGATCGTGGGATTGACCTCCAGGCCGCTGTTCCTGGCGGTGATCAGCCCGTGGACGACCACTGCCGTGGTGTGGGGATAGGAATGTTCTCCATAACCGGAGAACCATCCCCAGCCGCCGTCGGAGAGCTGCATGCCCTCGAGCATCTTCAGCCCCGTGGACACCATGTCGTTGAACTGCCCGCTGTCGAACACCGGATCCATGCGAAGCGTTTTCGCGTAATTCTCTCCCGGCCTCCCAATCTGCTGGGAGTCGAAATTCGTCCTCTTCTTCGCGATGGCCTCCAGGTTCAGCCCCATGTCCGAGAGCGTCTTCCTCACTATCGCCAGCGGCACGAACTTGTTCAAGGTCTGCTCGGTGCATCCGTAGGGATACTCGCACATGTATGGCAGGGCGTCGAGGAGCGAAAGCGCGAGACTCGGCGAATAGCGGACCTCCAGAACGCTCTCGTCCTCCCTGCGCTCGGCGGGAACGCTCATGACCGACGCCCCTCCCCTCGCGTCAGGCGCGATGGCGGAAGTAAAAGAGGCGGTCTTCGTCATTCCATGCACATATACTGGGAATTTCATCTCCATGGCGTCCGAGTCGTCGTCGGCTATCGCCTTCATGCGGACTATCGCCTCGCCCTCCGCGACTGCGGCGACCTTCCAGTCTACTCTGGCCTCTCCGCCTGCGGCGATCTCGATCTTGCGGCTTTTCGCATTATCCTTCTCATCGAGCAGTTCGAGGCAGTCCCCGTCGAGCTCGATGATAGCGGAAGCCTTCTTGCCCGAATTGTGATAGTTGTGTATCACGGCGGAAAGCGCAACCTTGTCTTTTTCAATGAAGAATCTAGGCGCCTGAAGACGCAGTATGAAGTCCTTCGATGTGATCACTTCGGCCTCGCCCTGCCCCACCCTCGTGCCCGAGGCCATTGTCCATGCCTTCAGCTTCCATGTGGTGAGATTCTCCGGCATCGAGAGCTCGACAAGAGCCTCTCCACGCTCGTTTGTCGCGAGATTCGCAACCCAGAAGGCCGTGTCGGCAAAATTCCTCCTGACAGCCACGTTTTCGCCAGAGGCTTCCCCGCCACCCGGGGCATTGCCCGCATCAGCCTTGTCCCCCGCCTCCATCGGAGCAGCGGCCATGCAAAGAACCATTGCACCTGCTTTCATACATGCCGGAGCTGGCGGCATCATTCCCTTGGAACGCTTGGCGAATGAACGTCCTCCGCCAGATCCCACTGCGCCGCACATCATGCCTCCATCGCCGCCTAAGACGCCGATTTCCTCCGCAAGTCCGATGTCCTCAAAGATTCCGAGCCTGGCGAGTCCGCTCTCCTTTTCCTTGAGTATGTTCCAGAAGCTTCCGTCCACGCTCGACTCCGTCCTCGCATAGTGGTTTCTGCGCCACTTCCAGAAGAACTCCTTTATCTCCGGCACATTCGAGCCGCCGCTGATGTATTCGACGGCCTTGTCGTAGACGGAGACGACCACCGACGAGTTCGCCAGCGCCTTGCCGTTCGCATCCGTGATCTTCAAGGTGGCGTATGCCTTCTCTCCGGGCTTGTATTTCTCCTTGCTCGGCAATATCTCCACGTCCAGCGCGCATTTCTCCGGTGGCACGATTATCTCCTTGACAATGCTGTGCACCTTGCCGTCGGCTACGGTCACTGCCTCGACGAAGAAATTCGGCATGTCCTTCCTGGAGACCGCGATCCCGTGCTCGACCGTGCCGTCCTTCAGAGGGAGAATCTCCGGAGCCCCGTAGACCCCGTTCCGGGGCCGGACAAACAGCAGAACCGTCGAATCCCTTTTTGCGGTGTTTATGCGCAAGAGAGCCTTCTCGCCATCCCGGTATTCCCCTTTCCTGGGGACTATCTCGACCTCGTTGAAGCGGTATCCTGCGTCGGCGGAATCGTCGCCGAAGACGCTGAATATGCTCGCGCCCTCCCCTTTCGCGCCCTTCGCCTCGAAAACGTATGATAGACGATATTGGCCCTTCTCCCCCGCCTTGATCTTCATCGTCGCAAAGCCATCGCCGTCAGTCTTCAGATTCCATGATTCGAGAATCTCCTCGCTCGGAATTCCCCTCTTGTCGTATTTCACCCTGAAAAGCGACAGCTTCCCATCGCCCGCGAGGCCCTTCCCGTCGGCCGTCCTGACTGCGAAATTCGCAGTCACCGCGTCTCCCGGCTTCGCCCATCCCGCGTCGGTCCATGAGTTGACCTTGAACGGCTTCGCCGCCGCGATGCATGATCCCTTTCCGAATATGGTCCTGCGCGAGGAGTCAACGACCTCCGCGGTGATCTCGTATCTCTGGTCGCGGCCGCCGTATATCGCCTTCGCGACGGAACTGTCTATCACAATGTCCACCGTGCCGTCCTCGCCGATGGCGACCTCGTTCTCCATGACGAGTTCCGGCGGCGCCGGATTGTCCGGTATCCACCAGCATCTCGGTGCGCAAGATCCCCAGGAGTCCCATCCCGGATACCATTCGTAGTCGGGAAGGCTCCACCAATAGCCCCGGCCGTAGAGCCAGTCCCAGCGGCAGGGGAAGAACCACTCCTCGTTGTGCTGGTAGCGTTCGACCTTGTATTTCACCTTCGCGTTCGCGACAGGCGCGCCGAAGTAGTATTTCGCCCTCACCTTCGCCGTGATCTTCTCGCCGAGCGCGACAGGCTCCGATGGTTTGTCTATTGCAACCTCGAATTCGGGTTTTTTATATTCTTCGACTCTGAAGCTTCCGTTGCCGAGGCGGCGATTGCCAATGCGTATCTGGATATTGTGAACGCCCAGATGGCAGTCCTTCTTGAGCTTGAACCTGCCTTCCACTCCGCCCCACTGGTCCGCGCTGATGGTCTCGTCGAAGAGTTTCTCGTTGAAGGAGTCCACCACCTTGATGTTTACCCGGCGGCCTGCGTATTCCGATATTTCCTCGGCTAGATTTTCATATCTGGTGCGGCCTGTCCACACCTTGAATTTGACCTCCTGGTCCGGCCTGTAGACCGGCCTGTCGGTGATCGTGTAGGTCTTCACACCATCGTATATCTCGTCGCGGCCTCCGCCCATGAACCAGATGCTGTCGAAGCCCATGTATGAGATCGCGCCGGAGGCGCTTTTCATCGTGACGAGCCAGCTCTCGCCCCTCTTGGTGTCGGACTGGGAGAGGACACTGATCCCGTCAGCATTGGTCTTCGCCTCGAATGATTGCGCTATTACGTTCTGCCGCCTCCCCAGGTTCCAGAGCTTTGGGTCGAGATGCTCGAAACTGTAGCCGAAGAATTCGACAAGGGCTCCCGCGAGCGGCCTGCCACTGACAGCATCGGCGCAGTAGTATATCATCGTGTTGTCTCCCGGCTTGCGGACAATCACGGCATCGTTCAGCCATAGGGTGATGCGTGAAAGATTCCCATCGCCGAATTTGGCGGTCACGAGATACGCGCCACCCTTGGAGAACGGGATCTCGACATTCTGGACCCTGTCCCAGTGGCCCTTCTTCGGCTTGAGTTCGATCTTCCATCCTGCGACTTTAGCACCGATGTATTTGCTCTCGTTCTGCTGGACTATCCTCCTTCCGATGTCGTTCAGGTCGAGCTTCTCCCATTTGAGCTCCTTCGGATTGGATTTTATGTATTTCTTCACGTCGGCGATCAGCTGGTCGGCCTTGAGTTCGAACGCCTCGAAACTTGCGATTTTCGCATTCCTGTATCTTATGCGCAGGGATGGATTTCTCCCTGCGGGGAGATGTCCGGAGGGGAGGAATTCGCCGCAGTCTCCGACTATCTGCCGGAGTTCCTCCTTGTAGCCTTCATCTGGCTCCATCTTGACGAGCGCCTCGAGGCACTCCGCGGCCTTGACATACTGCCTGCGGTCCTTGAATATCCCCGACAGTTCGTGGAGAGCGGAATCGGCAGGCTGCTTTCCAGTCCTGGATATCTCCCTCAAAATCCTGATGTAGTTGTGCTCGTCGGGCAGCTTGAACCTTTTTATCCCCGTTGCAAGTTTCGCAATCGTCTCGTCCTCGCCAAGAGTGTGGACGGCATAGGGGTTCGCGTCCGCCGCGGTCTCGTCGTCGGAATCATCCTCCCCGTAGAAGTCGAATCCGGCGAGGGTCTGGACACCAAACTGGGAGACGAGAAAATCGGCGTATCTCTTGTCCGCATGGGACTTCCATGACGGATCGAGGGCCGCCGCCTGGGCCAGCAGGAATCGCCAGCGCTCCCCATCGGACTTCGCCTCTGCGAAATTCGCAGGAACGGGGTAGAAGATCGGATTCCCTTCGAGGTCAACAGGCGCCCCTCTGCTCCCGCCCCGCCCGAAGCGGTAGTATCCGCCATTCTCGTCGTAGTCGGGAAGCGCCGACAGGTCCGTGAGCTCTTGCAGGCGCCACGCCTCGCCATTGTTGAGCCTCATGAGCGCGTCCGCGAAATCTATGATCAGACTGTATCCGCCGTCAGGCGAATTGTCCTTCTTCGGGGCCTTGCCGTAGGCATCCGCGTAAAGCTGCAGAGAACGAACCCTGTCGCGCTGAAAGGAATTGACGGGCTTGCCGCTGCGTCCCCGCCCGCCGCCGCGTATGAACTTGTTGTCCACGATCTCGCCCCAGCTGTTCTCCCGCGAGAATGACTGCGCGACGCGCCATATCAGACGCCAGTCGTCCTTGAAGGTCTTCAGCACCCCCTCCCGGAACTCCTCCCTCTCCTCCGGCTTGTTGAGATTTCCATAGCAATCCATCGCCGAGGAGAAGTCGTCCTCCGGATTTGCATTTTCGATCTTGCCCGAGAGAAGCTCCTGGAAGATGCCGAGCGCGTCGGCGTAGTTCCCGTCGTTCATTGTCTTCCGGGCTTTCGCACGAAGGTCGGATGCCGGATCGGCGGACATCCCCGGAACGACGGCTGCGAAAATCGCAAGGACGGCCAGCGGGAGGGCCAGGGAAATTCTCATCGTGGAATCCTCTTTTTGATCATGGGGGTAAAATAAGACCTTGAAACTCTTTTTTCAACAGCATCAAGGACAATGCATCGTTCTGGTGGGAATATACAGCATCCTCGCGGAAAAAGCTGTCCGGCAAATCTGAAAAGATTGCAAGAGGATTGCAAGAGATAAAAAATGCGCTCCGATTCATGATAGCAATCCGAGCCCGTCAAGACGGTAGCTCTTGCATGACGCATGAAGCTTATTTCTATCAATATCCGGGTTGCGAGCCAGCAGTTCGGATATGTTGGTCTTGGACTTTGGTCCTCCGGCATAGAGTTATGGCGTTGGATGTCGGATAAAGTCAGTCGCGGTTTTTCCGTAGGTAGGAGGTTTGCTTTGTCTTTTTCTGAGTATTCAGTTCTGGGCTCGCGAACAGACGGATATTGATCCATCCATGAAAGATCCTTTCCTACAACAAGCTCCTCGATCGTTGCATGGTTGGTATTGTTCATAGGGATCAAACGTATCTGGAAGCCATGCGCCTGTGCCATAGACTTGACCTCTTCAGCGTTGTCATAGGTCATCAAGCCGATTGCAAGACTCCGTTCGAGTTTTGGGGTAGCGAGTTGAAAATCCCGAGACCACAGGTGCTCGGGGCGGCTATTCCTTGCTTTTGTTGTTTGAAATCCTTTAAATGCGCTTTTGGCACGGCTTGACACTTTTCAGGCGAGCCGTAGGCAGCATCCATCAAGCCATAGAGATTCACGACGCGTTCCGCTGTCATCTGCGCCATCGGTATGGCCAGTTGTCTGCCATGAAACGGGGCGGATGACAGTTGCGCGCTCACAGGAATATCCCCGTCGGCGGTGTCAACATGCAATTTGTATCCGCACCATCCCATTTCCGTTTAGAGCAAGGGCAATTGCCCTAAACGGAATACATATAGCGTCCCAATTATTCACTGAAATATAAGAGTAAACTACATTCAAGATCGTTGATTTGGTATTTTGCAATCGGCTCATGTTTTATGGTTTTAGAGGAGCAAAAGGTGGATCGCGTTATTCTGATTCAGGTAGACTATGTTTTACATTAGTGTTTGTATTCGCAGACGGAAATCTTGGTTTTATTAGAAACTTGACTGATGGAATCTGTCTGTATTATATGCCCGGTTCGATGGGGGATGTCCCATTGATTGTAAAAATCCAAGAAGGTGTGGTTCCCTTTTAACTTGTAATTTATTCCCCTTGATTTGTTTTT
>DYLD01000006.1:8710-39355 GCA_020722315.1 Syntrophus aciditrophicus | reverse complement strand
TTCCCCGATGTCGCAATGGGATATCGAGACCTTTGAAAAACGGTGCCTGAAGCGCAAATTCATTGATTTTTCTTAGGTACCCCGCCGTCTTGAGCAAGGCGGCGAAGCCGTTAAAAACGCAAAACATTAGAGAGCGTTTAGGCTTTACCGCCGCAAGCGAGACGCTGCGGGGTCGAAAAAGACTTATGAGCGCGGAGGCGGCGTTTTGCAAAGGTCTCATATCTAGTTTTTACGGGTGAAGAAGACGGATTCAGGGGGAACTCGGAGGAATGTATTTTCTGCCGCCGAGCTCAGCCGATCTCTTTGTTGCTTCCTCAACGACCGACGCTACCATCTCCCTGAGCCTGCCGTCTTCCATGACCTTGAGGCCGGCAAGCGTTGTTCCTCCCGGGGTTGCGACCATTCCTTTGAGCTCGGACGGATGTTTTTCCCCTTTGAGACAGAGTTTCGCCGCGCCGAGAAAACTCTGCGAAACCAATTTTAGTGCGACATTCCAATCAAAGCCCATACGCACGCCCGCTTCGGCAAAGGCCTCTATAATGTAAAACACGTATCCGGGCCCGCTGCCGCTGAGCGCTGTCACGGCGTCCATCATCTCCTCTTTGACCTCGACGGTTATACCGACCGCATCGAAGATTTCTCTTGCCGTCTTCATGTCTTCGTCGGTCGCGTTCGAGCCCCGGCAAAGGGCAGCCGCCCCTTCACCGATCTGCGCGGGCATATTCGGCATGACGCGGATTACATGCACCCCTTTTTGCAGACGTTGCTCGATAAAGGAGGTGGCTATTCCCGCCGCAATCGTTATGCAGGTCATCCTCGGCGCCAACGAGGCGTCAAGGCCGGACAGGACTTCTTCCATTTTTTGGGGCTTTACCGCCAGTAGAAGCACGTCCGTTCCGCGGATCGCCTCGCGGTTGTCGGTTGTTACATTTACATTGAACGTGCCAGCAAGCTCCCTGAGACGCTTTTCATCCACGTCTGCGATGGTAAGCGACGCAGGACTTACATGGGATAGCGAAAGGATTCCCTGTAGTATGGCGCTCCCCATGACCCCGCCTCCGATGATCGCGATTTTTTTTCCTTCCAGCATGTTTTATCCTTTCTATAAACTAAATGGGAGACCTTTGCAAAACGCCGCCTTCGCGCTGATCGGATCTTTTTCGACCCCGCGACGTCTCGCGGCGGCTTCAAAGGCTAAACGCTCTGGGATCATTCGCGTTCTTAAAGCCTTTAAAAGCCTTGCTGCGACGGCGGGGTACCTAAGAAAAATCAATAAATTTGCGCTTCAGGCGCCATTTTTCAAAGGTCTCAATGTTTGTCGTAAATCCTCTTTTTAGTCTCCTTCGGTAAACTCTTCGAAGACCTTTCTTAATTTCTTGAGCGGATCCGCGTATGCTTCGTCCCTGCTTTCGGGTGCGGCCGGACGAATTTGGGCGGCAGGAGGGGCGGCCGGCGCCGGGGACGGAACGGATACTTCCGCCTGTGTTTTTCTGCGGTGGCGGGGGCGTCTGTGTGCCTTCTTCCTTGGTGTTTGATGTTCCACAGCTTCAGGGGCAGAGTTGATCGCAGGAAGCAGTTCTTCTTCGTTTGTCTTGGCCCGAGCGACCTCTTCGCCAGGAATATTTTGTTGCTGTTCTTTCGAAGTCGTGAGAGCCAAAGTTTCCGTTTCTATGGGTATGGGGTGGGTCTCATTTGTTTCCGGCAGCGGCACAAGCGCTTCTTTTTTTGTAATCTCAATTTTGCATTCTTCCCATGCCATTTCGGCGCTTCCGTAGAGATGGATCGATATATCGTAGGTGGCCTCCAGCCGATTGAGCTCCGCCCTTTTCTGGTTCTGCAAATAGTCTGCCACTTCGCAGGGGAGGCGGGCCTTGATCTCGGAGGCCAGACCTTTTACGGCCTGGGTCTCAATCTTTCGATAGGCGTTGAGCGCCGTATATTCCAGCGACGGCCGGACCCCCCGGCCGTTGCAGTACGGGCAGCGGGTATAACTTATTTCCTGGATTGTGGATTGTTTCTTTTGTCTGGAGAGTTCCATAATCCCGAACTTGGATATGTGGGAAAGCTGGATCCGCGAGCGATCCATCGCTAGGGCTTTTTTAAAGGCCTTTTCAACCTCCGTATTGTGTTTTTGGTCTTTCATATCGATAAAGTCTATCGCGATCAGTCCACCGAGGTCGCGCAGGCGGAGCTGTCTGGCTATCTCTTCAGCCGCCTCCAGATTTGTCTGGTAAGCGGTTTCTTCGACATTCCGGTTATGGGAGCCACGGCCGGAATTCACATCAATCGTTATCATCGCCTCGGTCGGATTGATAAGCAAGTAGCCGCCTGAACCCAGATCAACCCGTTCTTGATAGATCGCGTTGATCTGTTCCTCCAGTTGGAATTTGTCGAAAAGGGGTGTCTTATCCTTTGCCAGCTTGATCATCCTGAGATTGCGCGGGGCTACGGTCTTCCAGTAGATGCGCATCTGACGGAAGGTTTCGGGGTCGTCAACGAGTATTTCGTCTATGTCGGGGACAAAATAGTCGCGGAGCGAACGAACGCCGAACGCGGTTTCCTGGTATATCAACGTCGGCGCGGCAACCTCTGCCGCCTTTTTCTTGATTTCGGTCCAGAGCCTGAAGAGATGGTGGTAATCGCGTGCGAGTTCCTGTTTCGTGCGGTTCATCCCCGCCGTTCTGACGATGAACCCTATCCCTTCCTCTGTTTTTATCTGTTCGACCAGTTCCTTGAGGCGCTTGCGATCCTCCTGGTCTTCTATTTTTCTGGAGATGCCGCTGCTCTCCTTATTGGGAAGCAGCACAAGGTAGCGTCCGGGCAGCGAGATGTAAGACGTAAGCAATGCTCCTTTACGTTCGCTTACCTCCCTGAGCACCTGCACAAGTATCTCCTGTCCCGGCTTTAGTGCGTGCTTTGCCGGATCATGAACGCCGTTTTTTTCTATGAAGTAATTCGAACTGACATCCTTTAACGGCAGAAAACCGTCTTTTTTGCCGCCGTAATTTACAAAGGCCGCCTGGAGCCCTCGTTCCACCTTCATCACAATGCCTTTGTAAATATTTCCGGTTATCGGTTCCCTGACCGCCATCTGTATGTTGAATTCAACAAGTTTGCCGTCCTCAACCACCGCCATCCGTTTCTGTTCGGAATGAACCGCGTTGATCAGCATTTTTTTACTCATAAGGTTCCTTTTTCAAAATGGTTTTGCTACGCCATATGTTGGGGCAAAAGCGCTTTTATATAGAAAGGCCGAGATATCGCCTTTTCCTTCCCGTATGATTTCGATCTCGTCATCCACTATGCTTATCACGCTGGACGGTGTCGCCGCGATGATACCTCCGTCGATGATAGCATCGACCCGTTTGCCGAACAGTTCGTCGATGATGCTAGGATCGCTGAGCAGCTCCCCTTTCTGGTCTTTGACGCTGGAGCTGATGATCGGAGAGCCGAGCTCGGCGGCGAGAGCCATGCAGATTCTGTTGTCCGGGACGCGGATGCCCGTTGTCTTTCTTTTGGGGAGGATCGTTTTCGGAACGATTCGTGACGCCTCGAGGATGAACGTGAAAGGCCCCGGGAGAAGCCGTTTCATGATCTCATACGCCTTATCGGTAACCTTTGCGTAGCGGCTTATGTCCTTTAGATCCGCGCAGACGAAACTCAACGGCTTCCTGCGATCTCGCCGTTGAATTTCGTAAATTCTATCTATCCCTTTTTTGTTGAAAAGGTCGCATCCGAGCCCATAAACCGTATCGGTGGGATAGATGACGATGCCCCCTTTGCGGATGATTTCAACAGCTCTGCGGATAAGCCGCAACTGCGGATTTTTGTTGTTTATAACGATCACCATAGCTTGATTCCGGTCGGACAAAACATCATATTTAACCATTTACCATAAAATGATCGCAATCGGCAATGAAATATACGTTTCTGTTGCTGGTTGTTGGATTTTGCGTTATTTCTCCGGGTTTCTTTTACAGAGTTTGTAATAGATGCTATCCACGAGCGCCTGCCAGCTCGCCTCGATGATATTTTCCGAAACACCGATCGTGCTCCACATCTCATCCTCATCCCTTGTGTCGAAAAGCACCTTGACCCTGGCTGCAGTTCCCTGACTTCCCTCTGTTATCCTGACCTTGAAGTCAACCAGCTGCATGCCGCCGATCTCGGGGTAGAACTTGGTCAGTGCCTTGCGGAGCGCGTTATCGAGCGCGTTAACGGGGCCGTTTCCTTCCGCCGCGGTCAGTTCCTCTTTGCCGTCTACGGAGATTTTAATATTTGCCTGGCACAGCGGGGGATCGTCCTTTGTCTTGATGTTTGTTACCGTAAACGAGTGCAGTTTGAACGGTTCCCGGAAGGCGCCCGTCAACTTTTTCATCAAAACGGATAAGGACGCATCCGCAGCATCGAATTGGAACCCCTTTTCTTCCAGTTGTTTGATTTCCCGGACGATCTTCGCCGTCATGGCCTCGTCATTTCCGAGGCTGACGCCCAGCTCCTTCGCCTTGTAAGAGATATTGCTCTTGCCCGACAGTTCGGATACGAGGACGCGCCGACGGTTTCCGACCTGCTCCGGCCGTATGTGTTCGTAGGCGCGGGACAATTTTGCCACAGCGCTGACATGAACCCCTCCCTTATGGGCGAATGCGCTGTGACCGACATACGGTCGAAAAGGAAGCGGGCGGACGTTGGCGATCTCTCCGACGAAGTAGGATAGGTTCGTCAATTGCGTGATCGATGATTCCGGAAGGCACTTGAGTCCCATTTTCAACTGAAGATTTGCGATGATAGGTATCAGATCGGCGTTTCCGCATCTCTCGCCGTATCCGTTGATTGTCCCCTGGACCATTTTTACCCCTTCATTGACGGCGGCGATCGTATTGGCGACGGCCAACCCACAGTCGTTATGCGTGTGGATTCCAAGTTTTTCCCCGGGAATGACCGTCTCGGCATCGCGAATGATTCTTGCCAGATCGTGCGGCATCGTTCCCCCATTTGTATCGCAGAGCGCGATCCACGCTGCGCCGGCTTCGAGGGCGGTGCGGATCGTTGACAGTGCGTAAGCAGGGTTTGCCCTGTAACCGTCGAAAAAATGTTCCGCTTCGAAAATGACCTCTTTGTCTTTTTGTTTGAAGTACGTTATCGAATCGGCGATCAATTCGAGGTTTTCTTCGAGAGAAGTACCCAAAATCTCCGTTACATGTAGCTCCCAGCTTTTTCCGAAAAGTGCGATTGCGTCTGTTCCGGCGTCGAGCAGCGAGCGGATGTTGGGGCATTTATCTGTTTTTACACCGGGTTTTCGGGTGCTTCCGAATGCGACAAGCCGCGAACGGGCAAGCGGCTGATGTTTTGCGGTTTCAAAGAAATGGGCGTCCTTCGGATTCGAACCGGGCCACCCCCCTTCTATGTAGTGGAACCCCATTTCATCAAGACGATGCGCAATCCTTAGCTTTTCGTTGACAGAAAAGCTGATATTTTCGCCCTGTGACCCGTCCCTGAGCGTCGTGTCGTAGATGAAAACATCCGGTGATTCCATGGCGTCTTCCTTTCTTGAATAAAAAATCCGTTGCCGGCTTAGCCTGACAACGGATTACTTGATTTTATTTTCTTGATAAAATGATCCCGTTCAGGCCCCTATGTCAAGGCCCGATAATGATGCTGCCTATTATGATCTCTAAATTCTTAATAGTTTTCATTATTTAATCAAAAACCCAGCACAAATATCTACTTTTGCTGTGTCGATAAAATTTTATCACAGATTTGTCAAGTAAAATCGTGCAAAAGTCAGGGGGAAGGCCATCTGTGGTGTTTCATGGAGACTCTATTTAGGCATAGTGATGGGCAAAGAAACGGTTTGTCCGGTAAAAGGGATGCTTCCATCGAGAGAAAGCTTGACTTTCGCAGGAGTTTTTTATTAAATGCAACATCAGTCTGCTGCACTGTTATGATCCAATGGGATAAAAAAAAACAAATACGGAACTTGTAAAATCGGCGGCGCTATGAAGGTATTAAAGATAAAATTTGGGGCGAGCGGCGATAAAGTGGATGCCTATGGAATAAGATTTTACGGTGATATTGATAATGAAGTAAGGCACCTCGGCAGGATCAGCGAGCTGTTCTCTGATCCGGACGCCCAGGGGATGATTGGGAATAAAAGAATAACGCTGTGGTTTACTTTTGAAAAGATTCGTTCCTACGAGAGGGTTTCCCGTCTACTTGATGATTTGCTGGCCAAACTGAGGGAAGCGGGATATGAAATTGTTTTTTCGTCCATTGACGATCTTGTGGATACGACCTCTTTTGAGTATCAAGGTACACCCGAAGGGAGCTTTCCTGATTCCAAGAGGGTACATGGTTATAATGCGGCCGGAGGGTTTTCGGTTACAGCGGAGAAAAGGGACGGCAAGACAATGTTTCTTCTCGAAGAGATAGATGCTGTCCAGAAGCTGTCCAAGAAACTCGGTCGTATCATCTATGGCAAGATGTTGAGCAGTTCAATATAAGCAACAAATTCAGAAAAGATATACGAAAGGCTTAAGTATATTGTTTGTTTGACCGATAATTCCCAAAAGGAACAATATGAGAAGACGGTTCAGCGGATGGATAATTCTTCTTCTTTTTTTGCTCGGCGCCGGTGCCGATGCGAAGCCGTTTGAGTCCGTAACCATTGTATCCGATGACAATTACCCCCCCTATATTTTTCGAGGTCCTGAGGGCGAGCTCCGTGGGATTCTCGTCGACGAATGGCGGTTGTGGGAGAAAAAGACCGGGATAAAGGCAAATCTCGTCGGCATGGACTGGAAAAAGGCCCAGGAGTTCATGCGCCAGGGGAAAGCCGATGTGATCGACACGCTTTTTTTTACGGAAGAGCGGTCAAGGCTGTACGATTATACCAAAGCGTATGCGAAGATCGATGTCCCTATCTTTTTTCATAAAAACATCGGCGGCATTGTCAATATCTCGTCGCTTTACGGCTACAGGATTGGGGTCAAGGAGGGGGATGCATGTGTGGACTTTTTAAAAAAGAATGGGATCCTCGACCTTGAAGAGTATCCGAACTATGAAAGCATTGTCAGAGCCGCTGCAGCCGGCCGCGTCAAGGTTTTTTCGGTGGATGAGCCGCCCGCGCTTTATTACCTTTACAAAATGGATCTCGAGAATGAATTCCGTCGGGCCTTTACGCTTTATACCGGAGAATTTCATCGGGCTGTAAAAAAGGGACGGGCCGATCTGCTGCATGTTATTGAGGACGGATTCGGCAGGATCACACGCGCCGAACACGAAGCTATCGAAAAGAGATGGATGGGAAAACAACTTTTGTCTGCAAGTGGCTTCAAATATTTTCTCATTGTTCTATTATCCGTCCTGGCCGTATTCTTGCTTATGTTGTTCTTCAATTTCATGCTGCGCAAACAAGTCAAGTCGAAAACCGCCGAGTTGGACCGCTCTCTTGAGAAACTTAAGCAGAGCGAAGAGAAATACCGTGAACTCGTCGAAAGCGCAAACAGCGTCATTCTGCGTTTTGACTGTAACGGGAACGTTACCTTTTTTAATGAGTATGCCGAAGAGTTTTTCGGCTACACCGAAAAAGAGATTCTCGGCAAAAATCTGATCGGTACGATTGTGCCCCAGACCGAATCGACCGGACGTGATTTGAAGGAGATCGTTTCAAATATTATAGGTCATCCGGAGCTCTATGCAAACAGCATTCATGAAAACATTCGCAAGAACGGCGAGAGAATCTGGCTGCAATGGAGGAACAAACCTGTTTATGACGAAAGCGGTAAGGTTAAGGAGATCCTTTCGGTAGGGATTGACATAACCGAGCAAAAAATTGCCGAAGAGTCCCGCCGCGAATCCGAAGAGCGTTTCCGCGCATTCAGCGAAATCTCGCCGGACATTATCTCCACAGTGGATACAACAGGCACCATCACGTACACGAACCCGGCGTGGAAACGTGTTCTGGGGCACGAGCAACAGGAGGTTCTTGGGCATTATTTCACCGATTTTACAAGAAAGGAAGATCATAAAACCTATAGAAACCTCTTCAAAAGGGTCAGGGACGAAGGCAAAACGGTAAGCAACTTCATCGGTGTCATGCTGACCAAAGACGGCAACGAACGCATCTTCAATATCCATGGCGCGCCGATGAAAGACTCCGCGGGACGAATCATCAGCTTCTTTTGGTCGTTCAGGGATTTAACCGAGTACAGACAGATGGAGGAGAAACTCAACCGTTCCCAGAGGCTTGAGTCGATCGGGACGCTTGCAGGGGGAGTCGCCCATGATTTCAACAACCTGTTGATGGGAATTCAGGGATATATCTCGCTGATGATGCTTGAGATGCCAAAGTCGCACCCAAATTTTGAACGCCTGAAGCGCATTGAAGAACAAATTTCAAAAGGATCCGATTTGACGAAACAACTCCTCGGGTTTGCCCAGAAGGGACGCTATGAGCAAAAACCGGTGCAGATGAATGAGGTCATCGTCAAAACCTCTTCTTTATTTGGCCGGACGAAGAAGGAAATCATCATTGATCTCGACCTCTCGGAGAATCTTTCTGCGGTCGAGGTTGATGAGGGACAGATGGAACAAATGCTGATGAATTTATACGTAAACGCATGGCAGGCGATGCCGGCCGGAGGTAATCTTTATTTGCAGACGACGAATGTTTTTCTGGATGAAAACACCGCAAGGGCTAACGCTGTAGAACCCGGCCCATACATCAAGATTTCCGTAAAAGACACCGGCGTCGGGATGGATCAGAAGACAATCGCCCAGATTTTCGACCCGTTCTTTACGACGAAAAAAATGGGGAGCGGGACGGGATTGGGTCTGGCGATGGTTTACGGGATCGTTAAAGGCCACAAGGGCATAATTGAGGTAAAAAGCGAACCCGGCCGCGGGACAACCTTTGACATTTATTTGCCCGCGACTGAAAAGGAAATCAAAAAGAACCACGTCGAAGCAATCGGGCAAGTTCCGCGGGGATCGGAAACGATTTTGCTTGTCGATGATGAGAAAGATGTCCTCGAAACGACCGGAGAATTGGTTTCCTCTCTTGGCTACCAGGTTTATATTGCCAGCAGCGGCCAGGAGGCCGTCGCCGTCTATAAAGAAAAAAAACAGAAGATAGATTTGATCATTCTCGACATGATCATGCCCGGACTTTCAGGAGGTACAACCTTTGAGCTTTTGCGGGAGATCGACCCGGAGGTTCGCGTCCTTCTTTGCAGCGGCTACAGCATTGACGGTCAGGCAAGAGAAATCTTGAGCAAAGGGTGCCGGGGTTTTCTCCAGAAGCCCTTTAAGTTTGACGAACTCGCTCAGAAAATCAGAGAGTCTCTTGAGACATAAGCATTATCGGGGCACACCAGCCGATGGACATATACCCAATCCAAAGAGAAACGGACTGAGAGCTTTGAAAAATACCACCTCGCTCATGAAATCCTTTTCGACCCCGCTACGTCTCGCTACGGCTTCAAAGACTAAACATTCACGACTGTTCTTGTTCCTGACGATCTTGCAATCTTGCTGCGATGGCCGGGTACCCCGAAAGCCTTTAAAATCGCGCTTCAGGAGGCATTTTTCAGCGTTTGTGGTAGCGGCACCAGGATAATTCTTCTCGGCATAGGAGGGAAGCCCTATGGCGGAATCAACACCATCGGACGATTTGGAAACTAAACACCTCTGCATCCGGACGGGGAACAGCGTCGAAGAGATAAAGCAGGCAATCATCGACAACCTCGTCTGCGTTCAAGGGCGTTTCGCGCCTGTCGTGACAAAAAATGATTACTACCTCGCGGTTGCTTATACCGTGCGCGATCGCATCTTCGCGCGGTGGGCTAAAACAGCGCATACCTATTTTGCGCTTGAGAGCCGAACGGTTTGTTATCTTTCGGCGGAATTTCTTCTCGGTCCCTATCTGGAAAACCACCTGATCAATCTTGATCTTTATGAAAACTTCGAGGAGGCGGTAAAGGAGCTGGGGCTTGATTTTCAGGAGCTAATCGATCAGGAGGCGGAACCGGGCCTGGGAAATGGAGGTCTGGGGCGCCTTGCGGCCTGTTATCTTGACTCGCTTGCGACGCTCAATATTCCGACGATCGGATACGGCATACGCTATGAATTCGGAATATTTACGCAGGAGATTCGCGACGGGTGGCAGGAAGAAATCGCCGACCAGTGGCTGCGTATGGGAAATCCCTGGGAAATGCCGCGTCCGGAAATCTCGTACGAGATTCCTTTCGGCGGGAGAACCGACCTGATTTATGACGATACAAATTCCTACCATGTCCAATGGACACCCGATCACGTGATCCGCGGCGTTGCTTTTGATACGATGATCACCGGCTATCATTCTTCTTCGGTGATTATGCTGCGCCTTTTCAAGGCGGAGGCGACGACCTCTTTCGATTTTCGTTCGTTTAACATCGGCGATTATTATGGCGCCGTCGAGGATAAGATCAACTCGGAGAATCTGACAAAGGTGCTCTACCCGAACGATGAACCTGTTGCAGGGCGCCAGCTGCGTCTTATGCAGCAATTCTTCTTTGTTTCCTGTGCGCTGCAGGATATGATCAGAATATTTTTGCAGCGCGAGGATGACTTTCACCGCTTCCCGGAGAAATATACGGTTCAGCTCAATGACACCCACCCCGCGATCGGCATTGCCGAATTGATGCGTTTGTTGGTGGATGTTCATGGTCTCTGCTGGGAAGAGGCCTGGGAGATTACAACAAACGTTTTCAACTACACGAACCATACGCTCCTTTCGGAAGCGCTCGAGGAGTGGCCGGTGTCGCTCTTCAAGTGTATTCTTCCGCGGCACCTTGAAATTATCTATGAGATCAATCGGCGCTTTCTTGATAGAGTACGCAGGGAGTTTCCGGGTGACGGGGAACTCGTCCGCCGCCTTTCGCTAATTAATGAAGAAGGAGAAAGATACGTCCGGATGGCCAACCTGGCCAGTGTCGGCAGCCGCCGGATTAACGGCGTCGCCCGGTTGCACACGGCATTGCTTCGGGAAAGGGTTCTAAAGGATTTTCACCGGATATTTCCGGAAAAGTTTCTGAATGTTACAAATGGTGTAACACCGCGGCGTTTTGTCGTTCTGTCCAATCCGGGGCTTGCGTCGCTGATCTCCGAGTGCATAGGCACGGGCTGGATCAAGGATCTCTTTCTTCTTGGTGAATTGGAGAAATTTGCCGACGATGCCGCCTTTCGAGAGCGGTGGCGGGACATCAATCGTACAAGCAAGGAATTTCTGGCAAAGATTATCCTCGACCGTACGGGTGTTCTGGTGGATCCCGATTCTCTCTTTGATGCACAGGTCAAACGGATTCATGAATACAAACGGCAGCACCTGAATATTCTGCACGTGATTACCCTTTACAACCGGATCAGGAGCGGGCAGATAGGCGATATACCGCCCCGGACGGTGCTCTTCGGCGGTAAGGCTGCACCCGGCTATTTCATGGCGAAACTCATCATCAAACTTATCCATGCCGTTGCGGAGACGATTCATTCCGATCCGAAGACAGAGGGGATTCTCCGGGTCGCCTTCCTGCCGAACTTCAATGTCAAGACCGCCCACCATATCTACCCGGCGGCGGATTTATCCGAGCAGATCTCGACGGCCGGCAAGGAGGCCTCTGGTACGGGCAATATGAAATTTTCTCTGAACGGGGCGTTGACGATAGGAACGCTGGACGGAGCCAATATCGAGATACGCGAAGAGGTCGGCCCCGAAAATTTCTTTTTGTTCGGCCTCACCGCCGCCGAGGTTGAGCAGAAATGGCGTGAGGGCTGGCATCCTCAAAAGGCCATCGAAGCCAGCGATACGCTGCGCGAGGCGATTGAGCAGATCGAAAATGGATTTTTCTCCGGAGGGGATCGTGATCTTTTTAGGCCGTTGACCCGGGCTCTTCGGGAGAGGGATGATTACATGCTCTGCGCCGATTATCCTTCCTATATTGAAGCACAGCAGAGGGTAAACGAATCGTGGCTTCAGCAGGAAGAATGGCAGCGGATGAGCATCTTAAATGTCGCCCGGATGGGCAAATTTTCGTCTGACCGGGCAATTAAGGAATACTGCGAGAATATATGGTGTGTCAATCCGGTTGTGATTGACTGAACTTTTGCTTCAGCAACGCATGCCCCTTTTCTTGATGCCGAGGCGTGTCTTTTCGGTGTCAAATGCCGCGTTGATCCACCAGCAGAGCTTCGGCCTCGTCTCACGCGGGTCGATGATGTCTTCAATACCGAAATGCTCCGCCGCCCGAAACGGCTGTGCAAATCCCTTATAGTACTGCTGCAGTTTTTCGTGCAGTTCAAACGGGTTTTCGGCGGCCTCTATTTCCGCTTTGTGGGCCGCAAATACACCTCCTTCGATCGGGATGTTCCCCCAGTAGGCCGAAGGCCAGGCAAAGCGCCAGTTCAACTTTCCGGGATCATTCTGATTGCCGCCGGCAACCCCGAAGCATTTTCTTATGTATATCGACGCCCACGGAATTGTTGCCTGCACGACGGAGAAGCTTGCCCGGACACCTTTTCTGATCGTCCCCATCTCTTCAGACCGAACGCCGATGAAGAATCCCGGCTGGTCTATCAGGTTGACGATCGGGATATGAAACGTATCGCACATGTCAATAAACCGCTGGAATTTTTCCGCGACATCCCAGGAAAAAGAGCCGCTTTTGAAGCGTACGTCGTTGGCCAGCACGCCGACCGGGTAGCCGTCCAGCCTGGCCAGGGCGGTTATCTGCGGCTGTCCCTGGAACCGGCCGATTTCGAATACTGAATCGTGATCGAAGATTAGCTCGATGATCCTTCGCATGTCATAGGTTTTTTTCGCATCCTTCGGGACAATCGAAAGGAGTTCTTCCTCTCGACGTTCCGGATCGTCTTGTTGTGCGTATTTTCTTTCCGGCATTTCCCAGACATTCCGGGGAAGGTAGTCGAGGAATCTGCGCGCCTGGTTGAAGGCGTCCTCCTCGCTTTGTGCCTCATTGTCAACGACCCCGCTGATTCTGGTATGTATCCGATAGCCGCCCAGTTCTTCCTTTGTAACCTTTTTCCCCTGTGCCCACTCAACCAGCGGGGGACCGCCGACAAAAACCTGGCTGCTGTTTTTGACCATCACGGAAAGATGGGATTGAACCATAAGCAGCGCCCCCAATCCCGAAACCGGGCCGAGAGCCAGAGCCACGATCGGAACCATCGACATCAAATCAACCATCATTCCCGGTGCCGTGTCGGTTATTTGGGGAAGCTCCAGATACCCTATCTGCGCGACTTCGCGGATCGAACCGCCGGCCCCGTCGAGAAGCCGGACCAGCGGCATGCGCAATTCGTAGGCCATCTTGGCGTTGTAAGCGAGTTTTGCCTTGTACATCCTTCCGACGGATGCCCCGCGTATCGTAAAATCGTCTCCCTGAACGATAACAGGGCGGCCACCGATCTTTCCTGTACCCATGACGATCGGGCAGGGCGTGAATGAAGCCATGTCCTGGTTGTTGTTTTCATATTTTGCTTCCCCGGCAAGGACACCCGTTTCCTGAAATGTCCCTCTGTCGAGAAGGGCGTCGATTCTTTCCCGAACCGTCATTTTCCCGAGTTCGTGCTGTCTCTGGACAGACTTTTCGCCTCCAAGCCGGTAGGCCAGTTCTTTTCTTCTCTGTAATTCTTCGACCTCTTTTGACCACATACGCTCTCCCCTCCTTATTGCAGACCCGGTGGGTTTTGTCCACGCTGCCTGGCAGATTCATCGGGCCATTTGCCCGGGCTGGCGTTTTTTGCCGCCCGGGTCGATCGCAGTCGGATTCATGGCCGATAAGTCAAGAACAGTCAAGATATTTTTGCTTTACCCGAATAATTTTCTTGACTTTTTATATTGTCTATCATATGGAGCTCCACCGCAAGCGGGAATTTATGTTAATTGCTCCGCTATATAAATGTGCTAAAGTGCATAGGCATCGAAACCCCGCGCTCTGGCGCGGTTTTTTTTTGGCGTGTCAAAAGGCTTGAGGGTTCGATTACAGGGTCAGGATATCTGAACGGTTAACACACAATTCTATAAAGGAGAAACGAATGCAAATTACATCGGAAAGCATCAAGATTGGTCATCCGGATATCGTTGCAGACACGATTGCCGCGCATGTCATTGCCGACATCCTCGACCAGGAGAAGAAACTGGGCATGGACATCAACAATATGCCGCACTGCGGGTTGGAGGTCTTTCTTGGCAAGGGTCTCTGCGTGGTCGGGGGGGAGGTAAGCACACGGGCCTGGATTGATCTTGACAAGATCGTCAGGGAAACCGTGCTTGAGATCGGCTACAACGACGTTGCCGTCGGCCTGAACGGCAACTCCGTTGGTGTCTTGAATGCAATCATTCCGCAGTCGCCGGACATCAACATCGGTACGCGCGCCGATAAAGGGAAGTATAAGGAAATGGGGGCGGGGGATCAGGGAATCATGTATGGGTTTGCCTGCGATGAAACCCCGGAGTTGCTTCCGTTGCCATATGTTCTTGCAACCCGGATGATGAGGGCCTTTGAGGACTGCAAGGATCCTATCTTTGCCCCGGACGGCAAGGGACAGGTGTCGGTCGAATACGACGACGTGACCGGCAAACCGGTCCGTCTGGCCAAGGTCCTCATGTCGAATGCGATAGACTACAGGTTTGTAAAGGGGAGACGGGCCGAGGTGGAAAAGAAGGCCAAAAAGATCGCGTTTGATGTTTTGCAGGAATATGTAGACAGGCGTACCGAATTTTTATTCAACCCGACCGGCGAGTGGCAGGCGATAAACTCATGCAGTGCCGCCGACTCCGGAGTAACGGGGAGAAAACTTGTCGTGCAGGCGTATGGAGGATATCCGGGCGCGCAGCTCGGGGGCGGGGCAGTTGTCAATAAAACACCGGAAAAGGTGGACTGCTCGGCAACCTTCGGCGCACGCCATGTTGCGAAGAATATCGTTGCCGCCGGTCTTGCGACGAAATGTTCCGTTCAGCTCTCCTATGCGATCGGGATAGCCAGGCCGTTTTCGATCTATATTGACACGTTCGGAACGTCAAAAATCGGGGACAGAAAACTGGAGAAAATCGTCAACAGGCTGTTTGATCTCACCCCGGCGGGGATGATCGAGCGATTTGATCTGCTCAACAGCCAGACATACCGCCGCATCCCGAAGACGTTGTTTATGGATCATTACCCATGGGAAAAGACCGACATGGTCAGGAAACTCAAGGACGAAGCACGAAGCAAATAACCGTCATCTCTCATCTGTTTTTCGAAGGAGACAAACGGCCCGCCGACAGGCGTTCAGCGGGCCGTTTCCTTTTTGAAAACTTTGCAAAACGCCGCCTTTCGCGCTGTTGAAATCTTTTTAGACCCCGCAACGTCTCGCTCGAGGTTGTGGAACCGTCTTGCTTTGAAAATCCAAAGCAGCAAATCAGCCGAGAAACATTGATTGACAAATCAATCAATATTTGCTAAACGAGGATTAAAGTCTTGAAAAAGGTTTCTTGAATCGGGTCACGCAATTTTTCCGAAGGGTCTCAGAGCGGAAATGGATAAAGCGAGACAGGAAAAAAGAATCGTTGATGCCGCCCTGAAGGTTTTCAGCACGAAGGGTTATGCGGAGACCCGCATGGCCGATATCGCCCGCGAGGCTGGCATGTCTTACGGGCTTGTTTATCATTATTACGAAAACAAAGAAAAACTGTTTGACGCGATTGTCGAGGATTGGTGGGCCGGCTTTTATCGCGAACTCGAATCGTTGAAAGAAAGCCTTGTTTCGACCGACGAAAAGATTGTCGGGATCATCTATTATCTCCTCGGTGTCTATGAAGACAAGCCCGATCAGATTTCGATTTTTGTAACCGAGGTTTCACGGGGTTTTGTTTATCACGCCCATTCAAAGGGCAAGAGTAAATTCAACCGGCTTTTTGATCTGTGCCGCGAGATACTCGAAGAAGGGCAGAAAAACGGCTCGCTGCGCACGGATATCCACGCACGTTATCTTGCCTATGTCCTTCTCGGATCGATAGACACATTTTTATCGGTCATGGTTCTCGGCGGCGAAAAAATGACCCCGTCGCGGAAAAGAAGGATCAGTCAGGGGATAACCAAGGTCTTTCTTGAAGGCGCCGTACGAAAAAACAACGAGTGATTTTTAAAAGAAGGTGGGATTATGGAAGTTATTGAGACAAAGATTGATACACACAGCGCCCAGTATATCGAAAACTACGCCCATATGGAGAATCTGGTGGCCCGCCTAAGAGAAGCGCTGCGGGTTGCGCGCGAGGAGAGGTCGGAAAAGGCGATGAAGCGGCTCCGGGAGCAGAACAAATTGTCGGTTCGTGAGAGGCTGGCATTGCTTCTTGACAGGGACACACCAATGCTTGAAATAGCCCCGCTTGCCGCCTATGACATGTATGACAAGGGTGTTCACGGGGCGGGAAGCGTCGCGGTCATCGGCGTCGTCCACGGCCGGGAGGTTCTTGTCATGGCGAGCGATCCGACGATCAAAGGCGGAACGATCTACCCGATGGGTGTAAAGAAAAGTTTGCGCTGCCAAACGATAGCGATGGAAAACAACCTGCCGTTCATCAATCTGATCGATTCCGGCGGGGCCTATCTTCCGCTTCAATCGGAGGTCTTTCCGGATGTCGACGACGGCGGCCGGATCTTTTACAATCAGGCGATCATGAGCAAGATGGGCATCCCGCAGATTGCGGCGGTCATGGGGCTCTGCACCGCGGGTGCGGCCTATATGCCGGCGATGAGCGATGAGGTTGTTCATGTGAAGGGAACCGGGGCCATTTTTCTCGGGGGACCGCCGCTGGTCCGCGCCGCGACGGGAGAGGTCGTCACCTCCGAGGAGCTCGGCGGCGCCGATCTCCATTGCCGTGAAAGCGGCGTTTCCGATTACTGGGCGGATGATGACGCCCATGCGATTCAGATTATCAGGGATATCGTAAAAAACCTTCCGAACCCGGGGAAAAGCCGTCTGAGTACGGTTTCCCCCCGTCCCCCTCTGTATGATCCGACGGAAATTTACGGCATCGTACCCCGCAACTTAAGCACGCTCTATGACGTGCGGGAGGTTATCGCCCGGATTGTGGACGGCAGTGAGTTTCACGAATTCAAGGCGCTCTACGGCCCGACCCTTGTCTGCGGATGGGCTTACATTCACGGCTACCCGGTCGGGATTCTGGGCAATAACGGTGTTCTGTTTTCCGACAGCTCGCTCAAGGCAACCCAGTTCATTGAGCTATGCGACAAACGCGGAATCCCGCTGGTATTTTTGCAGAATATCACCGGCTACATTGTCGGTCGGGAGTACGAACGAAGGGGGATAACCAAGGACGGCCATAAGATGGTCAACGCGGTCGCGACCGCGACGGTTCCGAAGTTCACGGTTATGCTCGGGGCCTCCTTCGGCGCGGGCAATTACGGCATGTGCGGACGCGGATACTCCCCGCGTTTCTTGTGGAGCTGGCCCAATGCCCAGATCGGTGTGATGGGCGGCGAGCAGGCGGCCAACGTGCTCGTCTCGGTCAAGAACGACCAGCTGGCAAGGGAAGGGAAACCTCCGCTTACGCCGGAAGAGATAAAGGCGATCAAAGATCCGATCATTATGCTGTCTGAAAAGGAGAGTAATGCGTATTACTCCACGGCCAATCTCTGGGACGACGGCATCATTGACCCGGCAAAGACGCGTGATGTTCTGGGGCTTGCCATTTCCGCCTCGCTCAACGCTCCTCTTCACAGCGGTCCGCAGGGTTTCGGCATTTTCCGGATGTAGGGGGGAGACGATGTTCAAAAAGATTTTAATTGCCAATCGGGGCGAGATTGCTGTCCGAATCATCCGGACGTGCCGGGAAATGGGGATTGAGACGGTGGCCGTTTATTCGGAGGCGGATGAGCTTGCCCTGCATGTGAAATGCGCCGACGAGGCGGTATGTATTGGGCCTGCCATGCCCCGGGAGAGTTATCTCAATTTTGACAGAATCATCCAGGCCGCGAAAGAAACCGGCGCCGAGGCGATACATCCCGGCTACGGTTTCCTTTCCGAAAACGATCAATTTGCGCTCCGGTGCGAGAAAGAGGGAATCGCATTCATCGGGCCTCCGTCGGGGGTGATTCAATCGCTGGGCGACAAGACCGAGGCGAGGCGCATCATGCAAAACACAGATGTGCCAGTTATACCCGGAATGGATAAACCTGCAGAGAATTTTGCCGAAATCTCCCGTTATGCCGAAACGATAGGATATCCCGTTATCATAAAGGCTGCTGCCGGGGGGGGAGGCAAGGGAATGCGCATCGTTCATGCACCCGATCAGCTCGAGAGTCTGTTTGTCTCGGCTGTAAGCGAGGCTCAAACGGCTTTCGGAAACGGCGCCGTCTATCTGGAAAAATACCTCGCAAAACCCCGTCACGTGGAGATTCAGATCCTCGCCGATAAACACGGGAACGTCATTCATCTGGGTGAGCGCGAATGCTCGATTCAGCGGCGCCATCAGAAAATCATCGAGGAGAGCCCGTCGAAGGCGGTCACCCCCGAACTCCGAGAGCAAATGGGACAGGCTGCCGTGAATGCCGCACGCGCGTCGGGTTACCAAAACGCCGGGACGGTTGAGTTTTTGCTGGATGAGGGTCAATTTTATTTTCTGGAGGTCAACACACGGCTGCAGGTCGAGCACCCGGTTACGGAGATGATTGCCGGCATCGATCTTGTTCGCGAACAGATCAAGATCGCGTCCGGCATGCCCCTTTCCTACAGCCAGAAAGATATTCAACCGCGCGGACATGCAATCGAGTGTCGCATTTACGCGGAGGATCCGGAAAACAATTTTATGCCGTCCCCCGGGACGATCCTTTATCTAAAAGAGCCGGCAGGACCGGGCATACGCGTCGACTCCGGGATCTACAGCGGCTTTAGTGTACCGACTCTGTACGATCCAATCCTCAGCAAGCTCATTGTTTATGCCGAAGACAGGCCTGCCGCGATTGAAAAGATGATGCGCGCCCTTGCCGAATACGCTATTCTGGGAATCAAGACGCAGATCCCGTTTCTTTTGGATGTCATCCGATCGGAGCGCTTTTTCCACGGCGATACATGGACCCGCCTGATCGACGACGAATTTAGTCCCTGGAAACAAGATTCCGGCGATGCAGTACTGGCGGCAATTGCTTATGCGGCTTACCGGAGTTCTTCTCGCAGGAGGGGCATGCGTGTAACGGGCGGCGGTGAGGAAGACCGCTTTCAATCCCCCTGGGAGACCCTGGGGAGCTGGATGTTATAGGGAGGGAGGGATGGAATATTCACTCTCGGTAAATCGGGAAAACATGAAATTCACGGTGGTTTCAGGATCCTCGCCTCTCTCTGGGGAGGCGCGGATCTCTGATGACACGTACGGTTTCATCGCGAGGCGTATTTCGGACAATGAACTTTTCCTTACGATAAACGGTCGCCATCTTTTGGCCTATCTGGTGGATAACGGGGATCGCACGGAAATTTTCCTCAACGGCAGAACCTACTCTGTCAAGGATCAGAGAGACGCTGACAGGCGGCCAAAGCGAAGGGGCGGCCCCGGCGAACAGGAACAGAAAATCACGCCGCCAATGCCGGCTGTCGTGATCCGCATACTTGTATCGGAAGGCGATGCTGTCAAAAAGAGGCAGCCTTTGATCGTCCTTTCCGCAATGAAGATGGAATCCACGCTGGTTTCTCCTTACGACGGAACGGTTAAAAAGATTAACGCCTCTGAAGGCCAGCAGGTGATGCCGGGGTTGATCCTTGTTGAGATAGAAAAGGCGCCGGAGGAAGAACATGGAAACTGATCTTCTCTACGAAGTCAGGGGACAAGTCGCCTGGCTCACGATAAACCGCGAATCGAGACGGAACTCGATCAGTCAGGAGATGATGACAGTATTGATGCAGCGACTCGAGCAAAGCGAGACTGATCCGGAAATCAGGGCCATTTGCCTTACCGGCGCCGGGGAGAAGACCTTCTGCAGCGGTGCCGATCTTGTTTCCACGTTATCCGGCGTCGCGGATATCTCTGCCGGAGCACAAAATTATGCGGCGGCGCTCAAGAAACTTTCCCGTACTTCCAAGCCGACTGTTGCGCGTGTCAATGGTCCGTGCCTGGCAGGCGGGCTCGGGTTCATGCTTGCCTGCGATATTGTCATCGCCCGTAACGATGCGTGGTTCAGCACCCCGGAGGTCAATGTCGGCATCTTCCCGATGATGGTCGGCGCGTTGCTTTATCGCCATCTCGGCCGGAAGAAGGCGGTCGAAATGGTTCTCACCGCGAGGCGGATCAGTGCCCCGGAGGCACAACAGCTTGGCTTAATCACGAGGGCGGTTCCACCTGATCAGCTTGATGCGACTGTGGAAGAGATTTTGGAAGGTCTTGCCGGGAAGAGTCCGATCGGGCTTGCGATCGGGAAAAGGGCGTTTTATGAAATGGCGGATCTGCCGTTTGAGAAAGCGCTGGATTATCTTTCCGAACAGCTCGTAAAGATCAGCCGGACCAACGATGCGGCGGAAGGGATCGCCGCGTTTCTGGAGAAGAGGAAACCTGTTTACAGCGGGAGGTAGTCGTGAGGGTCAGTCTTGCAAAGTCTCGGCCCGGCCCGCGGTTGTGTAAACCTCTCTTCGGGGGTGTTTCGATGCTTTGTTGTGCTTGATGTGGGTAGGGGAAGACCTTTGCAAAACGCCGCCTTTCGTGCTCATAAATCTTTTTCGACCCCGTGGCGTCTCGGGACTTGGCTCTAGAAGGCTAAACGCTCTCTATCGTTCGCGTTTTTAACGCCTTTAAAGCCTTGGCTTTGACGGCGGGGTACCCCGAAAAATCTTTAAAATCGCACTGCAGGCAGCATTTTTCAAAGGTCTCAGTGGGTTGTACGTCTTGCTTAGAATTTTTGACTACGGATTCGAAAAGGAAAACACGCTGGAAGAAAGGAGAATATGATGCCTTCCTTATGGATCAAAGACAATTTCAACTACGAGCGTTCGTGCATGATAACATGCGCCCTCTCCGGCGTTCTGGCGAACCGGCAGCAGTGCCCGGCCATTCCGTACACACCGGAGGAATACGCGGCGGAGGCGAAAAGGGCTTATGAGGCGGGCGCGGCCGTTGTGCACATCCACGCCAGAAAACCGGACGGATCGCCGTCTTATGATGTTGCGGACTATAAAAATATCTATGATGCAATCGTCGCCGCCTGCCCGGTAATCATCAATTTTTCGACCGGTGCCGTCGGGATTTCCACGGAGACAAAGATAGCCGCCGTCCGGGCGCTCAAACCGGCGATTGCGGCGTTGAATATGGGATCGATGAATTATGCGAAGTATAACCAGAAAAAAAAGAGTTTCGTCTTTGAACTGGTTTTTCCGAATCCCTTCACCGAGATCATTTCGCTTGTATCGCAGATGAAGGAGCTCGGCGTAAAACCCGAGATGGAGTGCTTCGATTCGGGACATATCTGCAACAGTTTTCCGTTGATCGATATGGGGCTGCTTGTGCCCCCGTATCAGTACAGTCTGATCATGGGCGTTCTCGGCGGGATTTCACCGACCGTCGAAACGCTCGTTCAGCAGGTGCGTCTGCTTCCACCCCGGAGCGATTGGGAGGTGATAGGTATCAGCGATGATCAGTGGCGGATGGTCGCAGCGGCGATCGCGCTCGGGGGCAACGTCCGGGTTGGTCTCGAGGATAATTTCTACGTCTTGCCGGGTGTGATGGCAAAAAGCAACGGCGATCTGGTCGCAAAGGCCGCCCGGATGATCCGCGACCAGGGACGCGAGGTCGCCGGAATCGATGAATGCCGCAACAGGCTGGGTCTTCAGCACAGATAAAAAGAGGGCGGAATAAGTTTTTCATTGCTGCCAAGAGCAGGGAAAGGACAGCGCATTTATGGATTTTTCGTTGACTGACGAACAGAGAATGTTTCGTGACACCGTTTACCGTTTCGCAAAGGCGGAGATTGCTCCTCTGTGTGAGGAGGCCGATTTGAAGAGCGAATTCAGCTATCAAATCTGGCGTAAATTCGGCGAGATGGAACTTCTCGGTCTTCCGTTTCCCGAAGAATACGGTGGTTCGGGGGCGAGCATTGTGATGTGTTGCCTGGCCGGTGAAGCGGTTGCCCACGCCGGTGTCGACGGCGGCCACACGCTCGCATGGGGCGCCCATACGTATCTCTGCGGCACGAACATCATGCAGTTCGGCACCGACGAGCAGAAGAAAAAATACCTGCCGAAGCTTGCGACGGGAGAGTGGATCGGCTGCATGGGATTAACCGAGCCGGGATGCGGTTCGGACGCCGCCGCGCTCAGAACAACCGCGGTGCGCAAAGGGGACAAGTACATCCTGAACGGCTCGAAGACGTTCATCACCAACGCCCCCCTGGCCGATGTCTTTGTTATCTTCGCAACGCTGGACAGGGAAAAGAAACACAAGGGCATCACGGCGTTTATTGTCGAGAAGGATTATCCCGGGATTTCGACCGGGACGCCGATGCATAAACTCGGTTGCCGCTGTTCGATGACGTCGGAGGTGTTTCTGGAGGATTGTGAGGTTCCGGTGGAAAACTGCCTGGGCGGGGAGGGGAACGGGTGGCTGATTGCGCTGGCCGGTGTCGAATGGGATCGCAGCACCCTTGTGGCGCCTTTTGTCGGCGGGCATCTGTACATGATGGAAAAATCGGCCGAATACGCAAACCAGCGGTGGGCATTTAACCGCCCGATCCGTGAATTTCAGTCGATCCAGAACAGGATCGCGGACATGAAGGTTTTTCTCGAGGCGGCGAGGCTTGCCGTTTACCGCGTCGCCGCGGCGAAAGACAACGGCGTCGCGCTGAACCCGCTCGAGGCGGCCGTCAACAAGGTTTATCTCGGGGATCGGGGATTTCAACTGGCGTCGGAGGCGGTCGATCTCTTCGGCGGCTACGGGTTTATCCATGAATATCCTGTCGAGAGAATATTCAGGGATACAAAACTCGGACAGATCGGCGGGGGTACATCCGATATCATGCGGATGATCCTGGCCCGTTTCATGATGATGTGAGGAGTACTTTTATGGACTACCAGCTTTCAGACTCTCACGGGAAATTGAAGGCTAAAATGGAGAAATTCTGCAGCGACGAGATTGCTCCTGGCGCGGCCTTCCTCGATTCGTGCAGCGGAAATCAGGCCGCCTTGAGGATGAAATCCAATCTGAAGAGGCTTGCCGCGGAAGGTTATTATGAACTTCTTTTAAGCGATGATTTCACCGGGCAGGCCGTTGCCGGGGAAGAACTAGCAAAGGCCTGCCCGGCGACCTTTTTGTCGGCGATGTCATCCGCTACCGCCTTCGGCAGGGCAGTGAAATTGTTCGGAACGGACGATCAGCAGCAAAAAATCGTCCCTTCGCTTACCGCCGGAGAGATGATCGGCGCACTGGCAATCAGCGAGGGAGATGCCGGCTCGGACATGAACCTGATGAGAACCGTTGCAACACGCAAGAGGGGAGGTTGGGTACTCAACGGCTCCAAGGACCTCGTGACAAACGCCCCTGTTGCCGATGCCTTTGTTGTCCTTGCCTGGACCGACCGGGATGCCGGTCTGGAAAACGGAACGGCGCTGTTTTTGATCGATCGCGCTACAGAAGGGATATCGGTAGGGGACTATGTCGAAACTATGGGGTTGCGCGGCGCCGTCACGGCGGGCGTTACGCTGAATGACTGTGTTCTGACCGATGACGCCGTTCTGGGCGGGGCGCCCGGCGCCGGTTGGGTGCAACTCCAGAGGGTGCTGGATGAGATAAGGATCGCTGTTTCCGTTCTGTGTGTCGGAATCGGAGTATCGTCGATGAACGACGCGACGGCGCATGCCAAACAGAAGAAGGCTTTTGGAAAGCCGATCGGTCTTTTCGAAGGAGTCGGTACGAAACTGGCCACGATCTATACATTGAACGATATCGGCAGAATGCTGATTTACCGTGCCACGTGGGCGATGGAGACAAAAGATCCGGAAAGATCGATACTGACAGCGTGCGCGAAGCTCTTTACGAGTGAGGGTGTCGAGCAGGTCTCCAGCATGGCAATGCAGATCCACGGGGGACACGGCTACCTCAAAGGCACCGTGGCGGAGCGGCTTTACCGGGACGCCCGTTTTGCCGCGCTTGCCTACGGCACTTCGGAAATGCAGCGGAGCTTTATTGCGAAAGATACGCTGGATCGGTTTCGCCCCGCCTGATTTGATTTTGGTTGATAAGGCCTTGGCTTTGACGGCCGGAGGCATGGGGCGGCTGTTTTTGGATGTTTAGCCGTATCTCGAGCAGATAGATGACATATTTTCGGTTCATCCGACAGGCATTGCCGCCCGCGGGGAGCTCAATGCAAGGCAAAAGCCTTCATGATCCGCGAGAGGAGGACCGGGCATATTGCTTGATCCAGTTTTCGAGATCCCTGCGGAGAATCAGGTCGAGGATCTTCAATTCGACATTCTCTTTCCACTGGATCAGCAGGCGATGCGAAAGATCGATACGGATCCGGTAGACATCGGCAAGCCTTTCGAGTCCACGGGTCTGGCGCCAGATCCTCTCATCGTGGGCCGCGAAATCGGCCACGGAACGGAGCGCTTTTGCGACTACGGGGGAAGGCATAAGCTCGCATGCCTTTAGAAATGCAGGCGAATACACAGGGACGAGGATTTTCTTGGGAGCCCGCCCCGATCCAAGGGGGATGCCTTCGTCCTCCCCGGAAAGGTTCGGTTCTTCCGGTTTGGACGATGATTCACTCGTCTGCGCCGACAGACGCGCCCGTTCCTCCTGCAACTGCCTTCGCAACGTCCGATGATCCTGCTGGCGCTGCCGGATATCGGCTTTAAGCTCCTCCACCTGATTTCGCAGCCGTCCGATGATTTCCCGCTCAGCCTCGCCGCTCACAACCGGTTCCGCACGCTTTTGGGCCTTATGATCGGACGGCGCTTCCCTTGCCTTTTGAAGGTTCGTTGTCAGCGATGCGAGTTCTCTTTCCTTTTCCTGAAGCTCTTTCATCCGCTGTCTCGCCAGTTCATTGGCCAGACGGAGTTTTTTGTTTAGTTCCTCCAGCTCTTTGGAGCGGTTTTCTTCCGCTCTGTTTTCCTCCATTTTTTCAAGAGTCCAGTCGAAGTAAGCCTCGGCGGGGTCTTTCCAAGGGTCGAGATCGAGTTCTGCGCGACCGGTTCGAATGACATCGAGAAGCATTTCGTTGTCGAACGTTTTCTCGGGATTACCGAGCATGGCAGCCCTTGCGAATACGACGCTCAGGGCCGGGAATCCGCTTTCAAAAGTATAACTCATGCTGATCAGGGGATCATCCCATTTCGATTCTTCATCCCCCATGACGATCCCCTTGCGGGCCATCTCCTCAAGTTCCTTGTACCCATCGGATTTTTCCATGATGCCAAGTCTAAGGCGTGTTTTCTGCGGCGATGGAAGTAGTTTTGCGGGAATTTCCTCCATGATCCGCCGGGCGAGACCGGTTTCCCCCGCATCGATGGCCCTCTCGAGCAAATCCCCCATGTGGCCGCAGGCAAATTCCTCCTGTTCCGGACGCGCCTTGAGTTCGAGCAGCATCTCGAACGCACGCTCTCGAAAGCCGTAAAGGGCCAACTGTTCGTAAGCGGCCAGCAACTGTTCGGCATTCAGCGAAGAGGGGGCGAGTTCCTTTATCTCATGGGGCCTCATGTTGTCGATGACATCAGCATCGCCGACAAGCCAGGGCTGGGTACGAACCTGCGTCATCGTAAGCCCTTCATAGGGAGAGGCGTCCCTCAGGAGTTTCTGATCTTTCTCGTAACAGCAATTCTTGTACTTTTTTCCGCTGCCGCAATAGCACGGATCGTTGCGCCCGATTTTCGGAATCGGTCTTCTCACGGTAAACGTCCCGCCGATAACGACCGGAGGCCGCTCCTTGGGAAGGCGTTTCAGGGGGTCTTCGTCTATGAGAAAGGTGGGTAAGGTTGAATCCGAGGCTTCTTTCTCAAGCAGAGAAAGTCCTCTTTCTATGAGCATCTGCGCCTCCGGGGAATGGACGGAGATCGACAGCTTCCGCAAAACCCTGAGGACTTTCATTCGCTCGCCGTTGTGTTTCAGGCAAAGTTCGGCGGCAATCATCGCGCCAAAGCTCTGCCGTTCCCAGCGGACATCCTCCATTTCTACGACCTCAAGCAGGGGTTCGATCGCGCTGGCATCCTGCAACCTGTATGGAATATGAAAATCAATGATCGGTTCGATAATTTTGAGAGTGTCCGCGAGAATCCGGGGGGGCAGCTTGACTCCGATGATGGCTGTGATGTTCATCAAGATACCTAAAGGATTGCGTTCTCCGGACCGAATCAGGTGTTGCGCCAGCGCTGCGAAGCGCTCCCCGGAAAGACCGGTGAAAAGACGGGAAGTTTCCGAGATATCCTCCCGACACCGGCTTGTCAGGCGAAGTTTTTCGATGAGTTCCCGTTCATCCGGATAAATGGTTGCGCTGTCATCCGGCATAGGATTTAACCTCCCAAAGCGACAATAAGGGCCTGTTACTATTTTGGGGCAGTATGTTTGGTTCTGTGTATTTTGTTTCTCGGACAATATACTTTGTTAATGGGATTAACGTATGATCATCTCAAGCAGTTTCCCGTTCACCGGCGTGGGAACGCAGAATTTTTCCCCCGCCATAAAAGAGAGAATCGCGTTCGATAAAAAATCACGAATCGGACACTGTCCCGATGCTTTTTTATCGAACTCTACAGAGAGTTGCCTAGTCTGTCAACAGCAATAAATTAGTGTAACTGATTTCAATTATTCATTACGGGAAAATTCACGCTCTCGTGTGAATAGCAGAAATCTCTTGACCCTAATGTTATAATGCTATAGCATATCAATCAACAATCGGAGGTTATCATGCTGGATAGCAAGGATATTAGCAGGGTCGTCAAAGAAATCAGAAGCAAACTGAACCTCAGTCAGGAAGAATTGGCGGCAAAGCTCGGGGTCTCCTTCGCCACGGTAAACCGTTGGGAAAACGAGAAAATAACGCCCAGGGGCAAGGCCAGGGACGCCATCCTGAAGCTTGTAGAAGAATCCGGCCTTGATCAGGACGCTTTGGAGAATTCGGGAGGCATTGGCGGCAATCATAATAAGCGCCGCCGGAAATTATCCAGGGACGACGTCCTCAGCACAAAATCCATGGAGCAGATGCTCTGGAGCGCCGCCTGTTCCATCCGCGGTGAAAAGGACGCGCCGAAGTTCAAGGATTATATTCTGCCCCTTGTTTTTATTAAGCGCCTGTCCGATGTCTTTGAAGATGAAATTGAGCGGCTGGCCGAAACCTATGGCGACAAAGAAACCGCGCTAACCATCATCGAGGCCGATCATCAACTGGTCCGGTTTTATATCCCTGCCGAGGCGCGCTGGCCGGTGGTCAGCGGTCGGGAAAAGTTCGACTGGGCTGAAGACCGCAAGCCCAAAACACTGGGCGAACAGCTCACCATGGCCGTCCGCACCATCGCCAAGGCCAACCCATCCCTGACCGGCGTCATCGACATCGTGGATTACAATGAGACCCGCAGCGGGGAACGGGAAATCAGCGACACGGCGCTCTCCGGCGTGATCGAGACCCTGTCCGATCCCCGCTACCGCTTAGGCCTGTATGATGTCGAGCCTGATTTCCTGGGACGCGCCTATGAATATCTCCTGAGAAAATTTGCCGAAAGCCAGGGCCAGAGCGCCGGCGAGTTCTTCACGCCTACGGAAGTGGGATGGCTGATGGCCTATATCCTGCGCCCCCGCCAGGGAGAAGAGGTTTACGATTTTGCCTGCGGCTCTGCCGGACTGCTCATCAAGTGCGAATTGGCTCTCCAGGAACGGGAAATCAAGATTCAGCGGCCCCTGAAACTCTACGGGCAGGAACTCACGGGGTCCAGTTACGCCATCGCTCGGATGAACATGGTCATCCACGACATGGAAGGTGAGATCGTCCGCGGCAACTCCATGACCAATCCGAAATTCAAAGACTCCGATACTAGCCTTAAGAAATTCGATATCGTCGTGGCCAATCCCATGTGGAACCAGCCATTTGATCCGGCCGTTTACGAGAATGACCCCTTCGATCGTTTTGAATCCCAGGGCGGCGTTACGACCGGCAAGGCCGACTGGGCATGGCTTCAGCATGCCGCCGCTTCGCTCAATACCCACGGCAGAGCCGCCATCGTCCTCGACACGGGGGCCGTCACGCGGGGCAGCGGCAGCAAGAGCGAAGACCGGGAAAAGAAAATCCGCCAGTGGTTTGTCGAACGTGACTGGATTGAAGGCGTCATCCTCCTGCCCGACAACCTTTTCTACAACACCACCGCCGCCGGAATCATCATCTTCTTAAACAAGGCGAAATCACCGGCGCGGCAGGGAAGGATCATCCTGGTCAACGCCGGCCGCGAATTCAAGAAAGGCAGGCCCAAAAACTATATCCCCGATGAAAACATCCGCAAGATCGCCGATGCATTCATCAAAGGGGAGGATGTCGCGAAGTTTGTCAAGGTCATCACGACCGCAGAGGCCGAGGAAAACGATTTCAACCTCTCGCCGTCACGGTATGTGGATGTCACCGAAAAGGAGACCTACCGAAGCATTCCCGCAATTCTGGATGAGCTTGGAAGGCTGGAGGAGAAAGCAGCAATAATTGATGCGGATTTGCAGGAGATTTTCGGGAAGATGGGGTTTAGGAAATGAATCTTGAAGAAATCATCCGCTCAGGAGAATCTGAAACGGTTGAGTTCAAAGAAGCCAACGAAATCGAGCAGTACGGTTCCGGAATAAAACGGATTATCAATTCCTGTCTCGCCTACAATCTACCCCAGCCAAAATTCGAGGAAATTGCCGAGGGGGTCAGGGTTACCGTGTTCAAGACCACCCAGAAAACTAGGGTGAAAATTAGGGTAAAAACTAGGACGATAACTAGGATGATAACTAAGGTGGAAACAAGCGAGGCGATTTTGAATTTGATAAGGGGAAATTCTTCAATAACGAGAAAAGAGTTGGCGACTCACCTGCATTTAACGATGAAGGGTATTGATTGGAATCTAAATAAATTAAAGAAAAAAGGAAGGCTAAAACGTATTGGCCCGGATAGAGGCGGGTATTGGGAAATAAATTAAGATGGAGATTGGGAACAAGAAATCTTGGCTGGTCCACTCTTAAAGATTGAGCCAACACAATTAACGCATGGTTCAGGCTACAATCCTGAACCAGCAAGGAAAATTTTTTTAAATTGACTCCTTAGATTTGCGGGACAAATCCATGAACAACGGTGACTCTTTTTTCGACAATTTACCCAAAGATTGGAGTGTTACGAAGATAGGCGCTGTGTTTGATATCAAGCAGGGTAAATCTCTAGCATCTCGTAAGCAGACAGGGATATACCTGAAACCGTTCCTCCGCACATCCAATGTCTTCTGGGGACGGCTCGATCTTTCTCATCTGGATGAAATGGATTTTACAGATGATGAGTGCAAAGCATTGACCTTAGAATACGGTGACCTTCTGGTTTGCGAAGGTGGCGATATTGGGCGGACAGCTATTTGGAGGAATGAAAAATCAGAATGCTATTACCAGAATCATCTTCATCGGCTGAGAGTTAAAGATGAAAAGATTGAACCCTTATTTGTCATGTACTGGATGCAGGTTGCATTAACACAGCTTGGAATATACGAAGGTTTTGGCAATAAGACCACAATACCGAACCTTTCAAGCTCCCGCTTGAGAGAATTTATTCTTCCGGTGCCGGGGAAGAAAGAACAGCAAAAAATCGCCGCCGTTCTTTTCAAGATTCAACAGGCTGTTGAAATTCAGGAATCCATTATTGAGGAGACGCGGGAGCTGAAAAAATCCACCCTGCACTATGTCTTTACTCGTGGCCTGCGTGGAGAAAAGTTGAAAGAAACAGAGATCGGGTCAATGCCGGAAAGCTGGGGCATCAGGAAGATAGGGGACATTGGCAAGATTGTAACGGGCACAACACCACCAACAAAACATAGAGAATATTATGAAGGTGGTCATAATCAGTTTATTGCCCCTAATGACATTGGCAAAACAACAAGGATTTATAGCACTGAAAAAAAGATAACTGATAAGGGCCTGGAGGTGTCACGAGTACTGCCGAAAGAATCTATCTGTTTCGTCTGCATAGGATCAACCATCGGCAAGGTGGGTATTACTGTCGAAGAGAAGGCGACAACAAATCAACAAATCAATGCTGTTATCGTGAATGATGGGTATGATCCTTACTTTGTGACATATCTTATGGATTATAAATCTGAATATATTTCCTCCTTTACATCTCCAAGCCCTGTGCCAATCTTAAGTAAGGGTAAATTTGAAGAAATCAAGATTATGTTGTGTTCCGATATGGAAGAACAACAAGAAATTGCCCGTGTTCTGATGACCATCGATGAGACAATTGAGCTCAACACCGCCAAAAAAACCGTACTGCAAGACCTTTTTAAAACCATGCTGAATAAGCTGATGACGGGGGAGATTAGGGTGAAGGATTTGGATATTGATGTATCCGAGGTGAAAGCATGACGCCGACCATAGGCACAGAAAAACCGACCGTGCAGGATCCG
>DYLD01000006.1:0-8610 GCA_020722315.1 Syntrophus aciditrophicus | reverse complement strand
AGGTGAAAGCATGACGCCGACCATAGGCACAGAAAAACCGACCGTGCAGGATCCGATCATCAAATATGCGGAGGAAATCGGCTGGAATGTCGTTTCCCAGGAGGAGGCCCTTTCCCTGAGAAGAGGGGAAAGCGGATCGCTGTTCTATCGAATCCTCGAAGAAAAACTGCTGGAGCTGAATCCGGACCTGGTGAGCCGGGAAAACGTGGAAGACATCATTCACCGCATGGAGGCCGTCAGAAACAATATCGAGGGGAATGCGGAAATCCTGTCCTGGCTCCGGGGGGAACAGGCCATTTACGATGAAAACGAAAAGCGGCGGCGCAACGTGACGGTTGTTGATTTTGCCTACGCCGGACGCAACCAGTTTCAGGTGACTGATGAATGGCAGCACACAAACGGACGGGTGACCAACCGGGCGGACATCATGTTTCTCATCAACGGGATTCCTGTGGCTATCGTGGAAACCAAGAGCGCAACAAAGACCAACGGCATGGAAGAGGCCCTCATCCAGATCCGGCGGTATCACCGGGAGACCCCCGAAATGCTGACGGCGCCGCAGGTCTTCGATATGACCCATCTGGTCGATTTTTTCTATGGCCCCACCTGGAATCTGAGCCGGAAAAATATCTTCAACTGGAAGGACGAGGAAAAGGGAAATTATGAAAAGAAGGTGAAGCGATTCTTCGATCAGGATCGTTTCCTTAAGATGCTGAGGGAATGGATTTTGTTCTATGTCAAAGATGACGAACTCCAGAAAACGATCCTCCGCCAGCACCAGACCAGGGCGATCGAGAAAATCGTTCAGCGCTGCGCCGACGAGAGCAAAAAGACAGGCCTGATATGGCATACCCAGGGATCGGGAAAAACCTTCACGATGATCACGGCGGCGCGACAGATTCTGGAGAACAAAGAGGTCTTCGGGAAGGCGACGGTGATCCTGATGATCGACCGCAACGAACTGGAAGGCCAGCTTTCCGGCTGGGTGGAGAGAATTCTCGGCGAGATGCAGTCACATGCCATCAGCATCGAACAGGCTACCAGCAAGGTTCGCCTGCGGCAACTCCTTAAGGCGGACTTCCGCGGGCTGATTGTTTCGATGATCCACAAGTTTGACCGGATTCCCAAGAATATCTGCACGCGCGCCAATGTCATCGTCATGCTCGATGAGGCGCACCGGTCTGTCGGGGGAGATCTGGGCAACTACCTGCTCGCCGCCCTGCCGCAGGCGACCCTGATCGGTTTTACTGGTACGCCCATCGACAAAACGGCCTATGGTAAGGGCACTTTCAAAATCTTTGGAAAAGAAGACGACAAAGGCTATCTGGATAAATATTCCGTCGCCGAATCCATCGAGGACGGAACGACGCTTCCCCTCAACTATAAGCTGGCCCCCAATGAAATCCGCGTGCCGCGGGAGGAACTGGAAAAAGAATTTTTAGGTCTTGCCGAGGCGGAAGGTATCAGCGATATTGATGAGTTGAACAAGATCCTCGACCGGGCGGTAAAGCTCAAGACCTTTCTAAAGTCGGCAGACCGTGTGGAGAAAGTGGCGGCCTTTATTGCCAAGCACTTTCGCGAAAATGTTGAGCCCCTTGGCTATAAGGCCTTTGTGGTCGGTGTGGATCGCGAGGCCTGCGCCCTCTACAAGGAAGCCCTCGACAAGCTCCTGCCGCCGGAATATTCAACGGCCATCTATACGGCCGCCCACAATGACAGTGAAAAATATCCCTCGGTCCACAAATACCAGCAGACGGCGGAAGAGGAGAAGAAGGCCAGAAAGCTGTTTCCGAAGCCCGATTCTCTGCCGAAGATCTTCATCGTCACGGACAAGCTCCTCACCGGATTTGACGCCCCCATTCTGTATTGCTTGTACTTAGACAAACCGATGCGCGACCATGTTCTTCTTCAGGCCATCGCCCGCGTCAACCGGCCCTACGAGGAAGAGGGAGATATCAAGAAACCCTGCGGCTTGGTGGTTGATTTCGTTGGTATCTTCGAGAAGCTGGAAAAAGCCCTGGCCTTCGATTCCGATGTCGTCAGCGGGGTGATCAATAATCTGGATGTTCTGCTGGCGCGTTTTAGTGAATTGATGACGGGACAGGCTCGTCCGTACCTCGAACTTACCCGCGGCAAAGTAGATGACAAGATGATGGAAAGAGCCATAGACGCCTTTGTAGATCAGGGCAAGAGAGAGGAATTTTACAAGCTTTTCAAGGAGATGGAAACTCTTTACGAGATACTGTCTCCCTCACCCGATCTTCGGGATTATATCGAAAACTTCGGCCTCCTCTCAATCCTCTATCAGGTCGTCCGCAATGCCTTCCGAAAAAAATCGGGATTCTACGGCGACATCGCCAAAAAGACGGAACAGTTAGTCAGGGAAAAGGCGGCGACCTTCGGTCTGGAGACCGCAACGCCGGCAGTCAAGATCGACGAGACGACTTTGAAGGCGCTGAAAGACAGCAAATCATCGAGCAACTCCAAGGTGATCAATCTCATCAACAGCATCATCAAAACGGCGGCGGACGAAGGCGACGACAGTCCCTATCTGAAACCCATTGGAGAACGGGCGGAAGCCATTCAGGAGGCTTTCGATGACCGGCAGGTGTCGGCGCTGGAGGCGATGGAAAAAGTGGAGGCGCTGATCAGGGAGGTTCTGGAAGCACGGAGGGAGCAGGAAAAGACGGGTTTCGACATCAACACGTTCACGATTTACTGGCTCCTCAAGCAGGAGAACGTGAAGTGGCCTGATAGCCTTGCCCCTATTGTCAATAACGCCTTTCTCCGCTTCCCGAATTTCAAGGACAACGTTGCGGAGCTGCGGCAGCTCAAAGCAGAACTTTATAAGTTGATACTGCCTGTCGTAGGCAAGGATTTGATGCTGGGCATTGTTGAAAAGCTCTTGAGGCTTGACCGCAAATGAAGAATACGTCAAGGGATAATGCCGTAAAACTGCAAACGAAAGAACAGTTCAAGGCTGAAATCGCCCGCTGGGCTGCTATTATGAAGGTGAAACCGGTGCAGATTCGTGTCCAGAGGATGACGAAAAAGTGGGCCTCATGCTCAAGCAAAGGACGGGTCTCTTTCAGCGCCGATCTTCTTCAGGAACCGAGAGCGTTCCAAAAATATGCCATCGTCCACGAACTCCTCCACCTCCAGGTGCCCAATCACGGCAAGCTCTTCAAGAGCCTGATGAACGCCTATCTGCCGGGCTGGGAGGCGATTTTGGAGGAACGAAATGGAAGCGCAACAAGGAGCTTATGAATAAAAAAGATGCACTGGTCATAAGTTAATGATTGCGGGTGCTGCAAGGAGTCCCGTAACAGAGCATCACTGAGGACGGCCACAAAAAATGATGGAGAAATAATATAAAATCGACGAGGACATTGCCTGAAAGCAGGAAAGCGCAACGGTGCCCACACTGCGGAGGCCCGCTTTAGAGCGCCTTGTATCAGCGCAAGCCCCGGGGAGGTCCTCCTGATCTCGATGAGTCCTTTTCGCAGCGGTTGAGTTTGTGCTGCGGGGCCGAAGGATGCCGGAGGCGATTTTTGCACCGTCTGTTTTATTTTCAGGACGCAGGGTTTATCGGGGTGCGGTCGTTTCTCCGCTTTTGGCGGACATTTATCTACACTATGTCCTTGATCTCTGGTTCGAGAAGGTTTGCCGCGGAAGCTGCACAGGCTATGCCCGGCTCATACGTTTTACCGATGGTTTTGTAGTCTGCTTTCAGTAGAAGCAGGAGGCGGAAAAGTTCCGTGAGGAACTGGGCAAGCCCTTGGGCAAGTTTGGGCTTGAGGTGGAACCGACGAACAGGAAACCAGGCGGGAACGGAGAACAGAAAGATCAATTTACAGCATCGGGAGAAACTAATCTACTCGGCTGCTCTTGACATCAATCCACCAAAATCCATCACCAAAAATATAGTTTCCCTGTCATTGCGAATGGTTATAACCGAATTTATAATGCACCCATTGGTGAAGGTAAAGATTGCATAACAACATGATAACAAAGAAAGAACACAAATTAGGTCGTGGATTCTGTTCCAGCGAAAGACTGGCAAACGGCATCCAGGTGGTGTACAATAGCAGTGAAGTTGAAACAGATACAAAAAAGGCCACGGGCGCCACGCCCTCGCAGATTTACAGACTGCGGTTCGGTACCGCAATTCGGCTTTGATCAGAATTTGGGCCGCAAATGAATATTTATTCTCTTCCGGCAATTTATCTCCTTTACGGTAAATTTCAGCATCGCCCTCATCGTTTTGTTGGAGAAACCACGGGATGTCTTACACCAGTGGTTTGCGGCCTTCATTCTCGGTTTCGCCGTCTGGAACCTGGCCGAGATCCTTATCTTAAACAGTGCCGACATGTTACCCGCCCTCCTGGGGGCGCAGATTCTCTACCGGGTCATTTTCCTTGCCCCGGCTTTCTACGTGATTATTTCCTACCTGTTCCCTAAGAACCTGAGCACGTTCGCAACAAATCCTCTCTTTTACGTCGCGGTATTTTCACTGCCGGTCCTGGCTCTCAGCTTATCCTTTCCTGATTTTCAGATAGAGCTGGTTGCCTTGAAGAAGGTTCCCCGCATCTACCATTATCATTTTACGTTCAACCTCAAATCGGCCTTCCTGCTGCTTCTGTTTATTTCTATAAGCTATATCGTGTGGGGAAGTGTGGTACTTGTTTTGAAAATCAGGCACTTGCGCACCATCCGCCTCAAAAACCAGACCCGCTTTTTCGTGTTCGGGATGATATTCGTTTTTATCGGTTTTATAGCGATCCTTCTGCTGAAGGCAGGTCTTCACAATCCGGCATCTTTTTATTTTCTCTCCACTTTTTTTTACCTTTATCATCGCTGTATTCTTCCTTATCACCATCCTGAAATTTGACCTGTTCAAGCCGAAGCATGCGCTCAGCGGGGGGGTGACCTATACGGTCCTCTCCGCCTTGACGCTTGCCGTGTACTTTTTTGTGCTCAGGGCCGTCAGCGCCCGTCTGGAATCGTGGATCGGGATTGATTCAATATATGCTCGATGCCGTCGTGATTATTGTCATGATCTTTACCATCCTTCCCTTCGAAAAGCGTCTCCGGAAGTTGTTTGATCGGCTGCTCAACAGGGATCTCCAGCAGTACCGTAGAAATGTTCTCACCTTGTTTCGCGCGTTGCAGGGATACCACGAACGGGACACGTTTTTCGGGATTGTTACCCGGTTCATAACCGATCAATTTAAGAGTTCAGCGGTCTATCTCTTTGATTATCACGCTGGATTAAATCGATTCGTCGCCACACACTCGGACGAAACGATTCCGTCCATTCCGGAGAACTCTTCTCTCGTCAGGGAGCTGAGGAAAAAGAAGGACGTTGCTGAATTCTATGAGATCAGCTACACAGATAAAGACAATGAATATCACAGATTTCTGGAGGATGCGCATGCGAGATTTTTTGTGCCCCTCATCTATGAAGGCAGCATCATGGCGATTATGGTCCTCTGCCGCAAGAAGTATGGTCTTGAATACAATGAAAACGAAAAGGAAATCTTGTCCATTTTAGGCAGTGAGATCGCTGCTTCCCTGCGTCGAAACCAGATCATCGAAGAAATGCGGGAAAAGGATCGGCAACGGTTTCAGGTAGAAAAACTCGCCTCCATCGGTCAACTCGCCGCCAACCTTGCCCATGAAATCCGCAATCCGCTCAACACCATTTCCACATCGGGGGAAACGCTGTTGCAAAAAAGCATCACGGAGGCTGGTCGTGAAGACCTCAAGCGGTTTATTATTGAAGAAGCCCATCGCCTGAACCGCATATTGGAAGATTTTCTCAATCTTGCACGCATCAGAATGGTTACCGCCGCCGAAATAGATATGGAGAACATGTTCAAGCGGCCTGCCTGGAACTGCAGAACTCGGACGAACGAAATATCTCCGTCTCGTACGAAGTCAATGCCGACCACCAAAAGCTTGTCAGCGATCCCGATTTACTGTTCCAGGCGCTCCTGAATCTGGGCATGAATGCTCGGGCTGCGATAGAGGAACGCTGCTCCAACGACGAGAACTTTACCTGTGCCGATGGGAAGATTCAGCGCGTGATGCGCGCTGATACGGATCGGTTTATCGTTTCAGTCACCGACAATGGGACTGGAATCTCACCCGAGATCAGGAAATTGGTGTACGATCCATTCTTTACGACACGGGAAAAAGGCACCGGATTGGGGCTGTCTGTTGTCCACCAGATTGTCGAGGTCCTGTCCGGCAGTATCGAATTCACGTCGCGACCCGGGCACACATGTTTCTGCATTTATTTGCCCAAGAGGGCAGCGGTATCAAGCGGGAAGGATCAGTATGGAACCAGCTAAACAGACCATTCTCATTGTCGATGACGAAGAAAAGATTCTTAAGGTTTTAGAGATAAACCTCAAAGAGATGTACCACGTTTTACTGGCGCGAAACGGCAGTGAAGCCATCAACTACCTCAGGAATGAGCCAGTCAATCTCCTTCTGACCGATCAGCGAATGCCCGGCCAGAGCGGGATGGATTTGCTCCACTTTGTGCAACGCAATTACAACCATATCCCCGTGATTATTGTAACCGCCTATGGTTCGGTCGAACAGGCCGTGCAAGCCATGAAGATGGGTGCATATGACTATATCCTCAAGCCGATAAAGATAAATGAGATGCAGCGGCTTATCGAAAAGGCCCTCCATTACGCCCAGTTGCTAAACGAGAATGTCCAGTTGAAAGAACGTCTCAAGAGATATGAAGGAGCTTCGGAGATCATTACCGCAAACCCAAAAATGCGGACCTTATTCGAGATCGTCAAGCAGGTCGCCGCCACGTCTGCCACTGTGCTGATAGAAGGGGAATCGGGTACGGGAAAGCAACTGGTTGCCGCCTCCATCCACTATATGAGCCCCCGGGCCGACAATCCCTTTATTGAGATTAACTGCGGCGCTATTCCGGTAAATTTGCTGGAAAGTGAACTGTTCGGTCATGAGAAAGGCGCCTTCACGGGGGCCGTGAACACGAAAAAAGGCAAGTTCGAACTCGCCGATAACGGTACCCTCTTTCTTGATGAGATCGGTGAGTTGCCGCTGGAGTTGCAGGTCAAGCTGCTGCATGTCCTCGAGAATCAGACGTTCACCCGGGTGGGAGGCACTCAGTTTATCAAGACTGATGCCCGTATTGTTGCCGCGACAAATCGAACGTTGAGTGAAGAGGTCGAGAAAAAGCGGTTCCGCAGCGACCTGTATTATCGTCTCAAGGTGGTGTATTTACGGATACCTCCTTTGCGGGAACGCAGAGAAGATATCCCTCTTTTGGTGCGCCATTTCATGGAAAAGTATAATCAATTAGATGGCGACAGAAAAAGAGAGGTTGAAATATCCCAAGAGGCGCTTGATGTCCTGCAATCGTATGACTGGCCGGGGAATGTCCGTGAACTGGAAAACGTTATCCAGCGGGTGATCATCTTTGCCAGGGACGGTCTTGTCACAGCAGAGTCGCTCCCCCCTGAGGTCTTGGAAGGTACGGTAAAGCCATCGATGACGAAAGAAGAGCTCCGGGACGAAAAGAACAGGCGCACCGAGGCGATTCTACGGGATATCGAGTACGGTTTTTTGAAGCGCATCCTTGCTGAAACCAGAGGGAACATATCCCGTGCGGCCGAGATAAGCGGCTATAACCGCAGACAACTTCAGAATCTTGTCAAAAAATATGGCATGAAGGTTGAGTATTTCAAGTAGTGTGAAATCGCATTGCACATCTGATCATAGCTGAATATCCTGACATTTTCTCGCAACGACCCGATCGGTGTGTGAAAAAGCATTTCTCAGTATCGTCATTTACCCACCGTCGGCATACCGAAACGTTCATGCAACTCATTGTTTTTACTTGATACTGTTTATTCTGTATTGGTGGCATGGATCTTGACTAGTAAAGGGACAAAGGGATAGGTGTTGGTTCCCAAAACGTTTGCTCTAATCAGAAAGGAGGCATGATATGTGGCAGGCATGGACGGTAGGTGTATTGGGGGTCTGGCTTTTCATAGCAGGTTTTCTGTCCTTTCCCCCAACGGGGAATCTGTGGAATGATCTGGTTGTCGGCGTTATCGTCGGGGTTACCGGGTTTACGATGATCAAAAAGAAGAGCTGCAGGGTTGGGCAGCCGGTATTCTGGGAATATGGTTGATCATCGCAGCCTTTGTGCCCTCGCTGAAGGCTTCCGCAGGCAACATGTGGAACTGTATTATCGTGGGCGTGTTGCTGGCGATTGCCGGGTTTGGGGCCCTCGGAGGAAGAAAGGAGTCTTAGGTTCCCCACGTCACGTAACACCGATTTTGACAAGAAGACCATTTGGAATGGCCGGGTCGGGAGGCCCGGCCTTCCTGTATGGAGGCCTTTGAAAAAGGCTGCCTGAAGCGCAAATTCATTGATTTTTCTTAAGTACCCCGCCGTCTTGAGCAAGACTCTAAAGGCGTTAAAAACGCGAACGATAGAGAGTGGTTAGCCTGTAGAGTCTTTTTTGGAGACGTTGCGGGGTCGAAAAAGATCCCATCAGCTTTGAAAGGCGGCGTTTTTTAAAAGGTCTCTCGGGTGGACACTATACTCGGC
>DYLD01000389.1 GCA_020722315.1 Syntrophus aciditrophicus | reverse complement strand
GCTCCGCTGTCACCGCCTCCGCTTCTTTGTCGTTCTTCTGCCTGCGATCGGAAAACACCCCGGGCAGTTCATCAACAAGCTTCTGCCTCCATTGACGAATCTGATTCGGGTGAACAGCATACTCGCTGGAAAGCTCGGCCATCGTCTTTTCCCCTTTCAGGGCTTCCAGTGCTACTTTTGCCTTAAAAGCCGCCTCATGACTCTTGTGTATATTGCCTGCCATAATTTCCTCCCTTTCCTTATGTTATGGCAGCCTACCATGCCCCACGTTGCCCTGTCCAGATTTTGGGGAGTGTTATACTACCCGGCGATGAACCTGAAAATGCTTGGTTTTCGTGATTTATTGGTGGATATTTCAGGCAATGTAGGTTGCATGCGGAAACCCGTATGACGGGACGGATGCCATACCGAGAATGAAATTTCCGCTTACCCCGAGAAGGAATTGCCGATTTGATACTTTGCATGGATTCAAATCCTTGCGCTCGCGCAGGCTGCACACTGACTGGGAACCGATGGATCCGAACGTCGGCGGGAAGGGAAAAGAGCACGTGCATCGAATCCTTTGCCCGGTTTTGCGGGATCAGTACGCTGCGGAATCGTATACATTTAAAAGTCAAAAATAGACGGATAAGTTTTATTTTATGCAGGTAATCCGGGTTTGTTACTGTTGCCTTTTCGGGTATTGTTGTATGATCAGATCTGCGATTCCGGTAGTGTCGTTTCGATCAAAACAGGGAACGTTCGGGTCCGCATGATCCATACTGTCAACGGCCAGCGCAAGTACGTTGTCATTCGGGCCGGTAAGTCGGTCTCTTTTCAGTTCCGAGCGATAAACCTCTATCTTGGGGAAGGGGTTTCCCTTGAAGCCCTCGACAAGGACGATATCCGCTTTTCTTATATAGATGTTGACGAGTTCCTCAATATCATAATCGCGGTCCACATCCTCGATCACAGCAACCTGAAAAGGTGAGGCAACAACGGTAGTGACCGCGCCGGCGTGTTTTTGGCGCCAGCTATCCTTGCCCTCGTGATCGATTTCAAAACCCTGCCTGTTGTGTTTTATCGTCGCAACGCGATAGCCCCGGCGCGTCAGTTCAGCTACCAGTTTTTCAATCAGCGTGGTCTTGCCGGAGTTCGACATTCCAACAATCGAGATTATCGGAATCGTCCGTCATCACCCCCTTGC
>DYLD01000388.1 GCA_020722315.1 Syntrophus aciditrophicus | reverse complement strand
GTTTCATGTTTCAAGTTCCAGGTTACAGGTCGAGTTTGATGACGGCGGTCAGGTTGTTGGGTCGGTCGGGGTTGAGACCTTTGGCAATAGAGCGGTGATATGCCATCAGTTGCAAAACGGGCAGGTACAACACGGCGCGGACGGGTTCGGGGATGCCGCTCTCGAAGGCGATGTCCGCGTCCGCTTCGGCGAGGCTGAGAATCGTGCCGCCTTTGGCGCGCATTTCGTCCAATACTTTTTGCTCATGCGCCGCATTCACGTCCGAGCGCAAGCCAATCACCGCCGCGCTTTCGTTGACCATGCTCATCGGTCCGTGACGAAACTCAAGGAAGTGGAACGGTTCGCTGTGCGTGAGGGTCATCTCTTTCATTTTGAGATTGACTTCGCAAGCCAGCCCGTAGCGGATGCCGCTGCCGAGAAAATAGAATCGGTCAAACGAGAGATTCTCGCCAATGGATTTGGCTCGCGCCTCGTACCCGACCATGAGCCTGTTCCCTGCTTCGGGGAGTTTTTCCATCGCTGAGAGCAAATCCGCGCGTCCTGCGGCGCGGGCGCAGAAGGCGGTGACGGCAACGTACATCGAAGCAAAGGAGCGCGTCTGGGCAACGGATTCTTCCTGTCCCTTTTCGATGAGGATTTTGTAATCGGCTGGTTTTGACAGGACTTCATCGTAATTACTGATGACTAACAACTCTCCCCGTCCTTCGCGCTTGAATTGCTCGGCGGCGCGGACGGTTTCGGTGGTCGTCCCAGAGCGGCTGATGGCAACCAGCAGAGTTTTGGCTGAAGTGAGAATGGTTTTGCTGTTTAGCAACAATTCCCCGCCAGGGATGGCGCGGGCAGAACGTCCTGTTAATTCCTGATAGAGTGCGGCGGCGGCGAGGGAAAGATAGTATGTTGAGCCGCAACCCGTGAAGATGACTTGCTCATCATCGGCGGGGTTGGGCAACACGGCGGCGCGAGTCACATCCAGGGCTTGCGCCCAGGCTTCGGTTTGGGATTTGATTTCAGTGTAAGTGTGGGTCATGTTTCAGGTTCCAGGTTTCAGGTCGAAGTTCAAAAGTCAAAAGTCAAAAGTCAAAAGTCGAACAACTGATTACTGATTACTAATCTTCAAAACTCTTTCCGCGTTTTTCCAGTATATTTTTTCCAGCACGTCATCAGGCAGGTATAAGCCGTAAATGCGCC
>DYLD01000119.1 GCA_020722315.1 Syntrophus aciditrophicus | reverse complement strand
GCTCTTAAGCCGGTCATAAGACCGGCGTTCCGTCGGCAATTTTGCAATTACCTCACCCGAAATCAACTGCTTGCAAGCATATCTCAAATCTCAAATTTGAAATCTCAAATCTCAAATATTAATCCTCGACACCGATCTTGATCTCGTCGGAATTGGCCTTGAGTTCGGGCGCGTACATCGCCGAGCCTTTTGTCGGCAGCGCGCTGAAGATTCCGGGAATCTCGGCCTTCATCCTGTACGAGACGCTGTGCTTGCCGCGGGCCAAAGTTCTGGCGAAAAATAGCACCCTCTCGTCACGGAACTCCACAAATGCGCCCATCTCGTTGCCATTGTATCCGCTGCGAATTTCGCAGGGCTCCAGTCCGGCCGGCTTCATGTCCTCGAAGACGAGATACTCGTAGTCGTTCTTGCTTTCGACCACAAGTTCGACCTCGACGAGGTCTCCGCTCTTCAAGATGTCGAGATTCTTGACAGGGACTCTGTCATATTTTTCGACATTCTGCTTCACGACCTGGCCGCGTCTGTCGGCCGCGCTCCGCTTCTTCTCGCTGCGGACAAGCTTGTAGTATCTGCGTTCGACCTTTATTTCAAGGCCTGTCTTTTCGATGAAGTCCTCCAGCGTGAAGTAGCTCAGGTAAGCACTGTAGTATATCGCGCCCTCCCCGGACTTTCTGAACTCCAGCTTGTGCATGCCAGTGCCGAGATCCTTTCCCTTCAGCGTGATCGCGTTGTCGAATATGAAGAGATTGTCGGCCGTTATCCTCTGCTTCCTGATCTGCTTCCCGTCGAAGAGGACTTCGAGCTCCATGTCCGGCATGTTCTCCCCGCTGGCCTTTATGAAATCGGCCATCGCCTCTATGCAGTATGCCGTGTCGCGCGTGGAGTTCCAGTAGGTCGCATGCCTGCGGTTGTTGAGCAGATACTTCACCAGGCGCGGGCTTGTCTCCGACTTCGGCTCCGTCGCCGCGAGAAGTTTCAGGTAGAATGCATTCGCCTCCACCTCGCTTCCGTGCCAGCACCACCACCAATTGCCCTCGCCAAGATCCAGATAGGCCGTCTGATTCTCGTCGTCCAGCACGAGATGCTGGGAGATGTTTCTCTTAAGCATGTCGAGCTTATTCTTCTCGCCGTTGAAATGCAGGCCAAGCGCGTATAGCGCCTTTGCATAGACACGCAGGCCATTCCTGTCGCGGTAGAGAATGCGGGTCATCTCCTCCTCCGAGACTCCCCCCTCGGCCAGGACCATGTAGACGAGCGCATCGGTCTCGTCGGCATGCGGCTTGTATCCGTCGGGATGTTTCTCCTTGCAGGTTTCTCCCGGCTCGAAGTGATGCTTGCAGAGGCGTTCGAGCTCGCGGGCCTGATGTCGGGCGAGCCAGTCAAGCCCTCTTTTTATGATCGTGGGATTGACCTCCAGGCCGCTGTTCCTGGCGGTGATCAGCCCGTGGACGACCACTGCCGTGGTGTGGGGATAGGAATGTTCTCCATAACCGGAGAACCATCCCCAGCCGCCGTCGGAGAGCTGCATGCCCTCGAGCATCTTCAGCCCCGTGGACACCATGTCGTTGAACTGCCCGCTGTCGAACACCGGATCCATGCGAAGCGTTTTCGCGTAATTCTCTCCCGGCCTCCCAATCTGCTGGGAGTCGAAATTCGTCCTCTTCTTCGCGATGGCCTCCAGGTTCAGCCCCATGTCCGAGAGCGTCTTCCTCACTATCGCCAGCGGCACGAACTTGTTCAAGGTCTGCTCGGTGCATCCGTAGGGATACTCGCACATGTATGGCAGGGCGTCGAGGAGCGAAAGCGCGAGACTCGGCGAATAGCGGACCTCCAGAACGCTCTCGTCCTCCCTGCGCTCGGCGGGAACGCTCATGACCGACGCCCCTCCCCTCGCGTCAGGCGCGATGGCGGAAGTAAAAGAGGCGGTCTTCGTCATTCCATGCACATATACTGGGAATTTCATCTCCATGGCGTCCGAGTCGTCGTCGGCTATCGCCTTCATGCGGACTATCGCCTCGCCCTCCGCGACTGCGGCGACCTTCCAGTCTACTCTGGCCTCTCCGCCTGCGGCGATCTCGATCTTGCGGCTTTTCGCATTATCCTTCTCATCGAGCAGTTCGAGGCAGTCCCCGTCGAGCTCGATGATAGCGGAAGCCTTCTTGCCCGAATTGTGATAGTTGTGTATCACGGCGGAAAGCGCAACCTTGTCTTTTTCAATGAAGAATCTAGGCGCCTGAAGACGCAGTATGAAGTCCTTCGATGTGATCACTTCGGCCTCGCCCTGCCCCACCCTCGTGCCCGAGGCCATTGTCCATGCCTTCAGCTTCCATGTGGTGAGATTCTCCGGCATCGAGAGCTCGACAAGAGCCTCTCCACGCTCGTTTGTCGCGAGATTCGCAACCCAGAAGGCCGTGTCGGCAAAATTCCTCCTGACAGCCACGTTTTCGCCAGAGGCTTCCCCGCCACCCGGGGCATTGCCCGCATCAGCCTTGTCCCCCGCCTCCATCGGAGCAGCGGCCATGCAAAGAACCATTGCACCTGCTTTCATACATGCCGGAGCTGGCGGCATCATTCCCTTGGAACGCTTGGCGAATGAACGTCCTCCGCCAGATCCCACTGCGCCGCACATCATGCCTCCATCGCCGCCTAAGACGCCGATTTCCTCCGCAAGTCCGATGTCCTCAAAGATTCCGAGCCTGGCGAGTCCGCTCTCCTTTTCCTTGAGTATGTTCCAGAAGCTTCCGTCCACGCTCGACTCCGTCCTCGCATAGTGGTTTCTGCGCCACTTCCAGAAGAACTCCTTTATCTCCGGCACATTCGAGCCGCCGCTGATGTATTCGACGGCCTTGTCGTAGACGGAGACGACCACCGACGAGTTCGCCAGCGCCTTGCCGTTCGCATCCGTGATCTTCAAGGTGGCGTATGCCTTCTCTCCGGGCTTGTATTTCTCCTTGCTCGGCAATATCTCCACGTCCAGCGCGCATTTCTCCGGTGGCACGATTATCTCCTTGACAATGCTGTGCACCTTGCCGTCGGCTACGGTCACTGCCTCGACGAAGAAATTCGGCATGTCCTTCCTGGAGACCGCGATCCCGTGCTCGACCGTGCCGTCCTTCAGAGGGAGAATCTCCGGAGCCCCGTAGACCCCGTTCCGGGGCCGGACAAACAGCAGAACCGTCGAATCCCTTTTTGCGGTGTTTATGCGCAAGAGAGCCTTCTCGCCATCCCGGTATTCCCCTTTCCTGGGGACTATCTCGACCTCGTTGAAGCGGTATCCTGCGTCGGCGGAATCGTCGCCGAAGACGCTGAATATGCTCGCGCCCTCCCCTTTCGCGCCCTTCGCCTCGAAAACGTATGATAGACGATATTGGCCCTTCTCCCCCGCCTTGATCTTCATCGTCGCAAAGCCATCGCCGTCAGTCTTCAGATTCCATGATTCGAGAATCTCCTCGCTCGGAATTCCCCTCTTGTCGTATTTCACCCTGAAAAGCGACAGCTTCCCATCGCCCGCGAGGCCCTTCCCGTCGGCCGTCCTGACTGCGAAATTCGCAGTCACCGCGTCTCCCGGCTTCGCCCATCCCGCGTCGGTCCATGAGTTGACCTTGAACGGCTTCGCCGCCGCGATGCATGATCCCTTTCCGAATATGGTCCTGCGCGAGGAGTCAACGACCTCCGCGGTGATCTCGTATCTCTGGTCGCGGCCGCCGTATATCGCCTTCGCGACGGAACTGTCTATCACAATGTCCACCGTGCCGTCCTCGCCGATGGCGACCTCGTTCTCCATGACGAGTTCCGGCGGCGCCGGATTGTCCGGTATCCACCAGCATCTCGGTGCGCAAGATCCCCAGGAGTCCCATCCCGGATACCATTCGTAGTCGGGAAGGCTCCACCAATAGCCCCGGCCGTAGAGCCAGTCCCAGCGGCAGGGGAAGAACCACTCCTCGTTGTGCTGGTAGCGTTCGACCTTGTATTTCACCTTCGCGTTCGCGACAGGCGCGCCGAAGTAGTATTTCGCCCTCACCTTCGCCGTGATCTTCTCGCCGAGCGCGACAGGCTCCGATGGTTTGTCTATTGCAACCTCGAATTCGGGTTTTTTATATTCTTCGACTCTGAAGCTTCCGTTGCCGAGGCGGCGATTGCCAATGCGTATCTGGATATTGTGAACGCCCAGATGGCAGTCCTTCTTGAGCTTGAACCTGCCTTCCACTCCGCCCCACTGGTCCGCGCTGATGGTCTCGTCGAAGAGTTTCTCGTTGAAGGAGTCCACCACCTTGATGTTTACCCGGCGGCCTGCGTATTCCGATATTTCCTCGGCTAGATTTTCATATCTGGTGCGGCCTGTCCACACCTTGAATTTGACCTCCTGGTCCGGCCTGTAGACCGGCCTGTCGGTGATCGTGTAGGTCTTCACACCATCGTATATCTCGTCGCGGCCTCCGCCCATGAACCAGATGCTGTCGAAGCCCATGTATGAGATCGCGCCGGAGGCGCTTTTCATCGTGACGAGCCAGCTCTCGCCCCTCTTGGTGTCGGACTGGGAGAGGACACTGATCCCGTCAGCATTGGTCTTCGCCTCGAATGATTGCGCTATTACGTTCTGCCGCCTCCCCAGGTTCCAGAGCTTTGGGTCGAGATGCTCGAAACTGTAGCCGAAGAATTCGACAAGGGCTCCCGCGAGCGGCCTGCCACTGACAGCATCGGCGCAGTAGTATATCATCGTGTTGTCTCCCGGCTTGCGGACAATCACGGCATCGTTCAGCCATAGGGTGATGCGTGAAAGATTCCCATCGCCGAATTTGGCGGTCACGAGATACGCGCCACCCTTGGAGAACGGGATCTCGACATTCTGGACCCTGTCCCAGTGGCCCTTCTTCGGCTTGAGTTCGATCTTCCATCCTGCGACTTTAGCACCGATGTATTTGCTCTCGTTCTGCTGGACTATCCTCCTTCCGATGTCGTTCAGGTCGAGCTTCTCCCATTTGAGCTCCTTCGGATTGGATTTTATGTATTTCTTCACGTCGGCGATCAGCTGGTCGGCCTTGAGTTCGAACGCCTCGAAACTTGCGATTTTCGCATTCCTGTATCTTATGCGCAGGGATGGATTTCTCCCTGCGGGGAGATGTCCGGAGGGGAGGAATTCGCCGCAGTCTCCGACTATCTGCCGGAGTTCCTCCTTGTAGCCTTCATCTGGCTCCATCTTGACGAGCGCCTCGAGGCACTCCGCGGCCTTGACATACTGCCTGCGGTCCTTGAATATCCCCGACAGTTCGTGGAGAGCGGAATCGGCAGGCTGCTTTCCAGTCCTGGATATCTCCCTCAAAATCCTGATGTAGTTGTGCTCGTCGGGCAGCTTGAACCTTTTTATCCCCGTTGCAAGTTTCGCAATCGTCTCGTCCTCGCCAAGAGTGTGGACGGCATAGGGGTTCGCGTCCGCCGCGGTCTCGTCGTCGGAATCATCCTCCCCGTAGAAGTCGAATCCGGCGAGGGTCTGGACACCAAACTGGGAGACGAGAAAATCGGCGTATCTCTTGTCCGCATGGGACTTCCATGACGGATCGAGGGCCGCCGCCTGGGCCAGCAGGAATCGCCAGCGCTCCCCATCGGACTTCGCCTCTGCGAAATTCGCAGGAACGGGGTAGAAGATCGGATTCCCTTCGAGGTCAACAGGCGCCCCTCTGCTCCCGCCCCGCCCGAAGCGGTAGTATCCGCCATTCTCGTCGTAGTCGGGAAGCGCCGACAGGTCCGTGAGCTCTTGCAGGCGCCACGCCTCGCCATTGTTGAGCCTCATGAGCGCGTCCGCGAAATCTATGATCAGACTGTATCCGCCGTCAGGCGAATTGTCCTTCTTCGGGGCCTTGCCGTAGGCATCCGCGTAAAGCTGCAGAGAACGAACCCTGTCGCGCTGAAAGGAATTGACGGGCTTGCCGCTGCGTCCCCGCCCGCCGCCGCGTATGAACTTGTTGTCCACGATCTCGCCCCAGCTGTTCTCCCGCGAGAATGACTGCGCGACGCGCCATATCAGACGCCAGTCGTCCTTGAAGGTCTTCAGCACCCCCTCCCGGAACTCCTCCCTCTCCTCCGGCTTGTTGAGATTTCCATAGCAATCCATCGCCGAGGAGAAGTCGTCCTCCGGATTTGCATTTTCGATCTTGCCCGAGAGAAGCTCCTGGAAGATGCCGAGCGCGTCGGCGTAGTTCCCGTCGTTCATTGTCTTCCGGGCTTTCGCACGAAGGTCGGATGCCGGATCGGCGGACATCCCCGGAACGACGGCTGCGAAAATCGCAAGGACGGCCAGCGGGAGGGCCAGGGAAATTCTCATCGTGGAATCCTCTTTTTGATCATGGGGGTAAAATAAGACCTTGAAACTCTTTTTTCAACAGCATCAAGGACAATGCATCGTTCTGGTGGGAATATACAGCATCCTCGCGGAAAAAGCTGTCCGGCAAATCTGAAAAGATTGCAAGAGGATTGCAAGAGATAAAAAATGCGCTCCGATTCATGATAGCAATCCGAGCCCGTCAAGACGGTAGCTCTTGCATGACGCATGAAGCTTATTTCTATCAATATCCGGGTTGCGAGCCAGCAGTTCGGATATGTTGGTCTTGGACTTTGGTCCTCCGGCATAGAGTTATGGCGTTGGATGTCGGATAAAGTCAGTCGCGGTTTTTCCGTAGGTAGGAGGTTTGCTTTGTCTTTTTCTGAGTATTCAGTTCTGGGCTCGCGAACAGACGGATATTGATCCATCCATGAAAGATCCTTTCCTACAACAAGCTCCTCGATCGTTGCATGGTTGGTATTGTTCATAGGGATCAAACGTATCTGGAAGCCATGCGCCTGTGCCATAGACTTGACCTCTTCAGCGTTGTCATAGGTCATCAAGCCGATTGCAAGACTCCGTTCGAGTTTTGGGGTAGCGAGTTGAAAATCCCGAGACCACAGGTGCTCGGGGCGGCTATTCCTTGCTTTTGTTGTTTGAAATCCTTTAAATGCGCTTTTGGCACGGCTTGACACTTTTCAGGCGAGCCGTAGGCAGCATCCATCAAGCCATAGAGATTCACGACGCGTTCCGCTGTCATCTGCGCCATCGGTATGGCCAGTTGTCTGCCATGAAACGGGGCGGATGACAGTTGCGCGCTCACAGGAATATCCCCGTCGGCGGTGTCAACATGCAATTTGTATCCGCACCATCCCATTTCCGTTTAGAGCAAGGGCAATTGCCCTAAACGGAATACATATAGCGTCCCAATTATTCACTGAAATATAAGAGTAAACTACATTCAAGATCGTTGATTTGGTATTTTGCAATCGGCTCATGTTTTATGGTTTTAGAGGAGCAAAAGGTGGATCGCGTTATTCTGATTCAGGTAGACTATGTTTTACATTAGTGTTTGTATTCGCAGACGGAAATCTTGGTTTTATTAGAAACTTGACTGATGGAATCTGTCTGTATTATATGCCCGGTTCGATGGGGGATGTCCCATTGATTGTAAAAATCCAAGAAGGTGTGGTTCCCTTTTAACTTGTAATTTATTCCCCTTGATTTGTTTTTCAGTTTCGATGTTGGCTTTTGAGCCATCAGGCTGTTTTTCAGGCCGCCAATGCTTTTATC
>DYLD01000387.1 GCA_020722315.1 Syntrophus aciditrophicus | reverse complement strand
GGCTGGACAAGGGTGATTGTTGATTTGCCCACTTTCGATAACAGACAATGAGACCTTCGCAAAACCCCGCCTTTTTAAGCTGATGAAATCTTTTTTTCGACCCCGCGGCTTCTCGCTCAAGGCTTCAAAGGCTAAACGCTTCTGGGATCGCTTACGTTCTTAACGCCCTTAAAAGCCTTGCTTATAGACGGCGGGGTGCATAAGAAAATTCAATAAATTTGCGCTTCAGGCACCATTTTTCAAAGGTCTCTCCAATCCTATCTAAATAGTTATTCAATAAGCACGCCTCGGGGCGGCCTTGCCTTTTAACATGGGCCTGATTCCTCCCTGCAGAAGGCCGCGCGTTGCCAAAAAAAAATCATACGAAAGTCTGCATTCCTTGTTAAATTCTGCCATAAGCAAAGCGGTTTGTCTTTGCTCTGGCGCAAGGATCGGCAGGAAAATTTACGATCTTCGATAAGATGCGCAGGTCGGATAAAGTGTTCACTACAACCGCCAGATCGGGACGATCAGGCCGATTTCCTTCAACCCTGCAATCACTTCCAATATCCCGACAATCCATATAAACTATAATGCACTAAAGATCCCAAGATCCGCGATTAAAGGCATTTTTATAAGAGAAAAACAAGGACGGCCTGGATGAATACACCCTTGATATCGATGCGACAGGGATTGAAGCACAGAAGGAATCGGCCCTGAGGACGTACAAGGGATATACGGGTTATATGCCGATGGGAGGTCATCTTGCTTAAGAACGGGCTTGTCATCGGGGAAGAATTCAGAGAGGGGAACCAGGCCCCCTCCTCACGGAATCTTGAGCTTCTGAAATACTGTGAGGGTCAATTACCTCAAGGCAAACGGATCAAGGCGTTTCGTCGGGCGGACAGCGCGTCGTATCAGGCGGGGATTATAAATTACTGTGATAAGAAGGGGCAATCTGGTTGAAGGTGAGAAGGAGCCTTCTCCGTCAAATTCAATCGCGGATTTTGGGGTCCACTTTATGCTTGACACACAAGGCGAAAACCGCCTATACTCCTGCCCTAAAAAGGGCCTTCTTATCACGTCACCCACGATCACGATCACGAAAAAAACATAGCGCGCGTGGCGTTCTTTTCGTTTCCGGTGCATCGGGCCCGGTGCATCGGGCCTGACAGAGCCGGCGCGTGGAAAATAGTGGTGGAGATTGATTGCGTATTG
>DYLD01000118.1 GCA_020722315.1 Syntrophus aciditrophicus | reverse complement strand
TTCCGGGATGAGGTGCGTGATTTTGTCAAATGGGTGCCCCGGCAGCTTATCCTGGATATGGACAAAGATCTGATCCAATTCCCGAAGGAATTTCTCCAGGAGGCGGGGAGACGCAACCTGATGGGCTGCCGCTATCCGAAAAAGTGGGGCGGCCGCGGCATGGACTGGGTCACGACCGGCATGGTTATGGAAGAGATCGGGACGCTGAGCTATGAGCTTGCCTGCCTTTTCGGCGTCGGGGCGGAGCTTGTCTGCGATGCGATTATCCAGCATGGAACAGATATGCTGAAAGAAAAGTACGTCAGGCCTCTTTTGAGGGGCGAAATCTTCGCCGCGGAGGGCTTGACCGAACCGAGAGGGGGCTCCGATTTTTTTGGGGCCACCTCGAGGGCGGAAGACAAGGGGGATTATTTCCTGCTGAACGGTCAGAAACGTTTCATCGTCGGCGGCGACGGTGCGGATTATTTCCTGCTTTATGCCAGGACGAATTTTGACACCGCGGCAAAGCCTCAGGATTGCCTGACGGCGTTTATCGTCGATCGGGGGCCCGGCGTGGAAACCAAATACCTCTATGGCCTGATGGGTTCGCGCGGCGGTGGAACCGCACGGGTCATCTTTAAGGATGTGAAAGTCCCCAGGGAAAATATCGTGGGACGCCTCAACGGCGGGTATGCCGTCTTTAATACGATGATGATACCGGAACGTCTCGGAACGGCGCTGATGACGCTCGGGCCGGCCAGGGTCGCCTTGGACATTGCGACGTATTACACGACGAAACGCAAGGCGTTCGGCAGGACGCTGAACTCGTTTCAGGGGGTCAGTTTTCAGATCGCCGAGGCGGCGATGCTGCTCGATGCGGCGCGCTCGATGGGTTATGCGACCTGCCGCGCGATCGACGCCAACGTGCCGACCGACCAGGCGCGGCGACTGATCTCCGAGTCGAAACGGTATATTACCGAGACGTGCCAGAAGGTTGTCCATAACGCGATGCAGGTATTGGGTGGGATCGGCTACACGAATGTCTATCCACTCGAAAGGATCTTCCGCGATATCCGGCTGGCGACGATATGGACCGGAACCAGCGAGGTCATGTCGATGATCGTCGCCCATGAATGGTACAAACAGGCGCAGAAGAACAGACAGGCCCCACCGATACGCGATTTTGAGGCCGATGCCGAAGAGGCGTTCGCGGAGGACGAAAAGATCTACGAATAGCCGTCGAAACCGTAGGCCTCAAGCTGTTGTTCAATGATCTTAAGTCGGTGTATGAGAAGAATATCTCCTATCATTTTTCTGTTGCTGTTTGTTGGGGTTTTTTCATCGTGCAGCGGCGGGGATAAGGGGCTTTCCCCGGGCGGTACAGCCTCTGAAACGCCGGCATACGGCGATATTATCGTTGAAGGTTCGATCGGAGAGGCTTCAAACCTGATTCCGCTTCTCGCCTCGGATGCGACCTCTCATGGAATAGCCGGGCTTGTTTACAACGGCCTTGTAAAATACGACAAGAATCTGAAGATTGTCGGCGATCTTGCCGAATCCTGGGCTGTGTCGGCGGATGGTTTATCCATCACGTTTCATCTGCGCAAAAAAGTCCGCTGGCACGACGGCCGGCCGTTTACATCGCGGGATGTCCTTTACACCTACCGCGTGACGGTTGACCCGCGAACGCCCACCGCGTACGCCGGGGATTTTCTGAAGGTGAAAAAGGCTGAGGCGCCGGATGATTACACGTTTCGGGTGACCTACGACAAACCCTTCGCCCCGGCGCTGTCGAGCTGGTCGGCAGCCATCCTTCCGCGGCATCTTCTGGAAGGCACCGACATCACGCGCTCCGCTTTGTCCCGCCGCCCTGTAGGGACCGGACCTTACCGGTTCAAGGAATGGACGGGCGGGCAGAAGATCGTTCTGGTCTCGAACCACGACTACTTCGAGGGCAGGCCTTATATAGACGGGTATATCATCCGGTTTATCCCCGATAACGCGACGATGTTTCTTGAGCTGAGGGCGGGCGGCATAGACAGGATGGGATTGTCGCCGTTGCAGTACAAAAGACAGACCGATAACAACCTCTTTCAGAAGAATTACCGCAAATACCGTTATCTATCCTCTTCGTACACCTATCTTGGGTACAACCTGAAGCATCCCCTTTTTGCCGACAAACAAATCAGGCAGGCGATTGCGTATGCCGTTGACCGTCAGGAGATTATCGACGGCGTGCTGATGGGGCTCGGTAAAATAGCCACGGGACCTTTCAAGCCCGGGACATGGGTCTATAACCCGAATGTTCGCGACTATCCTTATGATCCCGAGAAGGCAAAGGCCCTTTTGGCGCGCGCCGGCTGGTCAGATAGCGACCAGGACGGAGTTCTCGACAAGGAGGGGCGGATGTTTGCGTTCGAGATCATAACAAATCAGGGAAATGATGTCCGCGCCAAAACCGCCGAGATCATCCAGAGGCGTCTTGCCGAAATCGGCATCAGGGTGAAGATAAGGATCATTGAATGGGCCGCATTCGTCAATGACTTCATCAATAAACGACGCTTCGACGCAACGATCCTGGGCTGGACGATTCCGCTTGATCCGGATATCTACGATGTCTGGCATTCAAGCAAGACCGGGCCGGAGGAGCTAAATTTTGTCTCGTACAGCAACCGGGAGGTGGATTCCCTGATCGAAAAGGGAAGGGGGACGTTTGATATCGCGATAAGGAAACGCTGTTATGACCGGATTCAGGAAATACTCGCCGACGAACAGCCGTATCTTTTTTTGTATGTTCCCGATGCCCTTCCGATCATCAGCGCGCGAGTCCGCGGTGTGGAGGTCTCCCCGCTCGGAATCGGACACAACTTCATCAAGTGGTATGTCCCGAAGGCCGAACAGAAATATCTCATGAAACCTTAAAGCCATGCGCGCCGTTGATTTCATCCCCCGAATTGGCGTGACAGGTGAATATCCGGAAAAATTCATTTTTGATGGTTGTCTCGCCTTTTAACCGACTTTTAACGAAAGAAGCGTTGCTAAAAAAAATGGACCGCCGACGCCTTGAATGAGACAACAACGTCCGCCGATTCTTGAATCCCAAGTTCAATGAGCGAGCTTTTTGTGATGATGGATGTGAAGCTGACTTCTTGGGTTTGCACGCGAAGTTCGTAGTAGAAACCCTGATCAAGGATGCCCGCAACTACGCCGCGAAAGGAATTCCTCATACTCGATGACAGGATCTGCCTGCTGATCACAATATCCTCCGGTCTGATGGCGATGTATCCGTGGCCATTGGTCGGGGCGCCCGCCAGCTCGATTTCCAGACCTGAAAAAGTTGCCTTGTTCTTACTGAATTCAGCGGGAAAGAGGTTCTTCATCCCTACGAAACCCGCGACAAAGGCGGAGGCGGGCCTTTTGAATATCTCTTCTATTGCGCCCACCTGCTCAATGAGTCCGTTATGCATGACAGCGGCGCGTCCTCCCAGCGAAAGGGCATCGGTAAAATCGTGCGTTACCATCAGAAACGTCGTCCTTGATGTCTCGTGAAGCCTCTTGAGAGCGGCTCTGACATCCGCCTTGAACTGCGGATCAAGCGCGGAAAGGGGCTCATCCAGAAGCAGCACCGCGGGATCAACCATCAGTGCTCTTGCCAGCGAGATCCGTTGCTTTTCGCCGCCGCTGAGATTGGCCGGCCGACGGTGGAGCAAATGGAAAAGGTCTAATGTCTCTATCAATTGAGCCAACCTCTGTTGCGCCTCTTTTTTGTCAGCCTTGTGAAAGTTGAGACCATAGAGGATGTTTTCTTTGACACTGAGATGCGGAAAGAGCGCATAATCCTGATAGACGATGCCGATGCCCCTCTTTTCAGGGGGCAATCCGATGATGTCGTTGCCGCCGATGAATATCTTTCCGCTTTTGACGGGCGCGAGCCCCGCTATCGCCTCCAGCAGCAGAGTTTTCCCGGCGCCGGTCGGTCCCATAAGGATGAAAAACTCGTTTTGGGCCACATCTAAATTGATGTCGCGAAGATGAAAATCACGCAGCTCGATGTTTAATCCCTTTATTGAAATCATTGCTCTACAGTTTTACGAAGTGTCAGTATGCGCAGCAAAAAAAACAGAATCAGGGAGATCAAAACCAGCCAGACGGCGACCGGCTGGGAGTATTTCAGGCCGTAGGCCTCGAAACGCTCATAGATCAAAACCGGCGCAATCATCGGATGATAGGCGACAATAACCACTGCTCCGAATTCTCCGATGGCGCGGGCGCTCGACATGATAAGGCCGACGAGCATGCTGCGCCATGCCAGTGGAAAGGTAATGCGGAAAAACGTGCTGAACATCGAGGCGCCGAGGCTCCGCGACACCTTCTCCAGACGGGGTGAGACAGCCTCAAATCCGGCCTTTGCTGCATCCAAATAGAACGGAAGGGCCACGAAGGTCAGCACTGTAACGATGCCGGTCACACTTCCCATGACCCGGATTCCAAGCTCGGCCAGCAGTTGCCCGAATACGTGATTTTTCCCCGCGACGCCCAGAATCGCAATGCCCACCACGGGATGGGGGATCGCGATCGGAAGATCAATGATCCCCTCCACGATCCTCTTTCCTTTGAAATCGTGCCGGGCCAGAAGATAGGCAAGCGGGGTGCCGAAGAAAAAGGAGATCAAAGCGGCAAGGGCGGCGGTGTAAATGCTAAGCCAGATTGAATGCGCCACATCTTTATCCTGTATCGACACCCTGAGCATTTCCACTGACGGGGCGACAAATAACTGGATGAGGGGCAAAAGTATAAAGGCCATGATGACGATCCCGCTGGAGACCGACAGCCAGAAAAAGGGGCCCCTAGTGATTGTTCGTCGCGTTAACATCATTTCCTGACCTCGACGAGGGATTGGAGGGATGCCGGAAGCGAGGCTTTCATTGCCTGCGTTGGAACCCTGGCAGGAATAAAGGGAGGTTGTCCCAGTTCTTTTAGAATTCTGAGTCCACCCTGCGGCTCAAGCATGTACTTCAGAAAAGCAACAGCCGCCTCCCGGTGCGGGGCATTATTGAGCAGTGTCACTCCATAGGTCACCGAGCCGCCCTTCATCTCTATGTACGTCCCCGGTTGCTTGCCTGTAACTTTTACCGACGCTTGGGAATAAAATTCATCGAACTGGTAATTCCCGAGGTTGATCTCATCGGGAAGAGAGACGTATTTCAGCCCGTGCTGTACGGCCACCGACAGATATTCCCAGGCGTAGTCCATGTTCCCAGTCTGCAGAAGGGAGATTAGTTCCACAGCTTTGGGGCGGACGTTTTCTTGGGGACGGTTTGCAAGCGTTTTGCCGTAAAGCCCCATTAGATGATAGTATTTCTCGGCAAGCTGTAAGACCATCAGCGCGCGGTATCCGCATGGATCGAGGTTAGGATCAGAGTGCCCCCATACAACGCCTCTTCTGCCCAGAATTTCATGCCAGTTTTGGGCGTTCACCTCTCGTGCATATCGGCTCTTATCTGTGTAGCACAGAACAACCTGGTTGCTGGCAAACCGGATGTTCCAGGCGGCATAGGCGGGGACGAGAAGTTTGTCGATGACCTTGTAATCGGCGGAGGCCATGATGTCGCACGGCTTGGCAAGATCGATGATCTTTCGGCAGCATTGCTGGCTTCCGGCCGCTTCCCGAAGCACATCAACGCGGGGATGTTGCGCCTCAAAATCCTTTTCCATCCGGGCAAGGGGCATCGTGAGGCTTCCGGCATTAAAGATTATGACCTTGCCCGTTAGATCTTTCTGCTGCGCCGCTGATGTCTGAGGATACGCCAATAGAGCGATGATAAAAACAACCAGTACGACAGTGTTCGCTTTTAACGATCTGCTGCTGTTCATTTTGAGTCTCCTTATCTTAGATTAAACCCCGATGCCCTCAGGCGGGCACAAGGATGAAAAAGCGACGTCATTCGTGCTCAGGAATGTTTTTTGACCCTGCACGTCATAAAAGACGTCTGACAGCGGCTATATGAAATAAAAAGCTGCCTTTGTCAAGAAAACAATTACAAGAAATAACTTATCTTGACTTATTCACCTAAGTAAAGCTATTTTTTTTCTCTATCTATCCGGGCTTGTCGCAGACAGGTTTTTCTGCTCGTGGTGCTAGGTCAACAGGAGCAAAAGACAATACTCTTCAACACACAGAGACCTTTGCAAAACGTCGCCTTTCTAAGCTGATCGGATCTTTTTCGACCCCGCGGCCTCGGTAAAAAAGACTCAAGAAGGCTAAACGCTTTTTTTATGCTTTGCGTTCTTAAGGTGTTTAAAAGCCTTGGCTTTGACGGTGGGGTAGCTTGAGAAAAATCAACAAATTTGCGCGACAGGCGGCATTTTTCAGAGGTGGGCAAAGCTCTCGGTGAACTTGTTTCCTAAGGATTCAAGGTTTGTGATGATCGACATGCACATATTGCCTAAAATAGACGATGGGACCACAGATCGGGAACAATCGCTCGCGATGGCGCGCATCGCCGTTGCAGAGGGCATGAGGAAGATGGTCAGCAGGCCTCACTGTGATGACCGAAAAGTGATCCATCGGGGGTGTGGAATATTCACGTCTAGGGAGATGTGGTGCCCTTAGGCTCCTCGTTGAGCTAGGAAACCATGCCGCTTGCGGCGTGGTAGTTCACGATTTGATTCCAAAACTGACGACCCCCAAAAAGTAAACCCGTTATGCATTGTCTTGTTTTATAGAGTGTGATATGAAAAAGCTAGTGCTTATACACAGATGTGAAAATGAACACAGAAATTAAAAATCTGTTTCCTGCTATAAGGCATTTATTCTGGTGGGTGCCTGACAGCGAGATAGCATCGCTCAGTGACGACGCCATTGTGGAGTCGATACTCAATAATGGCAACGAAACAATGGTTAAGCAACTTCTTGATTATTATGGAATCGATTACGTGGCTGAAATCTTCAACAGGCAGATATCGGCCAAGCGGAATAATTACCGCCCCCGGACAATCCATTTCTTTCGAAAATATTTTCAACGGCATGCACCCAATTATCTGAGTAATCATGTTCAAAAATATTCTGACGGCAAATCAGCTTAAGCTCCTGCCCCTGGTCAAAGAATTCTCACGGGATTATTATCTGGTCGGCGGCACAGCCATTGCCCTTCATCTGGGACATCGGCGCTCCATCGATTTTGATCTATTCACCTCCGGCAGGCTCAAAAAGCAATCGATCAAAAGGACCATCGCCCGCCATAAATGCCCGGTATCCGATGTCCTTTTTGAAGATTCCGAACAGCTCCATCTTGTCGTTCATGATGTCAAGCTAACGTTTTTTTCGTATCCATATCGGATTGATGCGCCGGTGGATTTTGAACAGATCATCCACATTCCTGATCTTTTGACCCTGGCCGCCATGAAGGCTTATGCTTTAGGCGGAAGGGCCAAATGGAAAGACTACGTGGACCTCTATTTCCTGTTGCGGGATCACTTTTCCCTGGCGCAAATCTCTGAAAAATCAAAAGATCTTTTCGGCGTCTATTACAATGAAAAATTATTCCGGGAGCAGCTCTGTTACTTTCAGGATGTGGATCATTCTGAAAAAGTGGACTTTGTCGTTCCAGCGGTTTCTGATGAACAGATCGAACAATTCCTCACCAATATTGCAACAGCGGCTTTT
>DYLD01000386.1 GCA_020722315.1 Syntrophus aciditrophicus | reverse complement strand
AGCGGAAAAATCATCGAAGATTTTGACTATCGTTTTGAGAACGAACTATGGGATTACTACAATTGGATCAACAAGGACACCTTGCGCGTTGTAAAGACTTCTCACGATCAGGTTTTTCCCCGGAGTTTTAACCCCTTCACGAAAGAATACAAGCAACTCAAAACGGATTGGCCGGATTCGTACAAGGAAAAAGGGTTGGATTGGTCACTTGATAATCGTGCTATCAAGAGTCTTTATTATATCGGTGCCAACATCGTCTACGATCCCACCCTAACCCGGGTGGTCTATCCCAAAAAGGGACAGATCGTCTCGCTCATCAACGTCGAAGCCGAACAGGAACTCGCCAGCATCCAACTCCCCAAATGGGGTCGCTTACCGCGCTGGTCAGATGATGGCCAGAATCTCGTTTTGGTTGCCAGCGCCAACCCAGACACCACTACAGGCCAGGATGAGTTTTTCATCGTCTCGCGGGATGGACCTGAATTCAGGCGGTTGACCACTTTGACAGAACAATTCGATACCGTCCACATCTCCGATTATGCCTGGTCGCCGGATGGCAAACAGATCGCCTTTTGGCTGAATACTGAAGCTGAAGACCCGACGGTGGAGGGGACACAGTCCGAATTGGCGATCTTGGATATTGAAACGGGCGAAATCACGACCCTGTGCATTCAAGGCATCAGTGCCAAAATGACTCACGCTATTCTGATAACCCACACCCAGCCGGTCTGGTCGCCGGACGGTAGCCAGATCATGTTTGCGCAATTGGCATCCAACCGTCTTGGGTACAACGTGCTGGTAGTGGATCTCACAACAAATACCGCTTTCAAAGTCACCACCAACAAGGAACCCATTGGCTGGATGACCAAAGAGCCTTAGCGTTCATACCTGTTAGCGGCCTGCGCGATATGGCGAGAACTTTTTTCGAGATATAGACGCCACAATCGGTCCTGTTCTTCGTCCCTTCGTTCCTACCGTACCCCTGCCCTCCCGCCCCCGGCTGTCGTGACCTTCAGGGGCGTCACCTTTTCCTGCCCTGTTGCATCCCTGGAACGGTGTCGGGCACAAGCGGAAAGCGTGTGAAATCCGTGATGGGTGATGAGACGATCCTGGGAGCCTGCCCTGAGCTTGGCGAAGGGTCGGTGCGCACTACGAAGTCAACCTCACCAGCGGCGCGATCACCAAATACTATTTCGCTG
>DYLD01000385.1 GCA_020722315.1 Syntrophus aciditrophicus | reverse complement strand
CTCTAATGTTTTGCGTTTTTAACGGCTTCGCCGCCTTGCTCAAGACGGCGGGGTAGCTCAAGAAAAATCAATAAATTTGCGCTTCAGGCAGTCTTTTTCAAAGGTCTCAAGATAAAACGCCCGTTTTAATCCTTCAATCTATCTTCATACCCTGTTCCTGGAGTCCCTTTACAGACATCTCCAGGTGATCCTGCATGGCCTTACGCGCCTTCACCGGGTCTTTATGGAACAACGCATCGACAATCGTCGCATGTTCTTCCACCGCGTTAGCGCTTCGTCCTTTTGTACGCAGCGCGGCTTTCCAGCCGTCAAAGGAATGTCTCGCAATCGCGTTCATCAACATGACCAGATCCTTGTTGCGCGTTGCCCTGGCAATCAAACAGTGAAACTCGATATCCAAACGAATGGCCGCAATAAGATCGTCATCTGTTACCTTCCTTTGAAGAGCAATATTCTCGGTAAGGAGTCTGATATCCTCCGCATCGGCATAATTCGCCGCCAGAGCGGCGATCCCCGGCTCGATGATAAGCCTGGTTTCAAAATGCTGCCGGAGGGTCTGCTTCTTCATCGAAACCCATTGTCCAAGCGGCACAAAGATGTCTCCGGTCAGCTCCTTCACAAAAACTCCACGGCCGTGCCTGACCTCCAGAATGCCTGAGATTTCAAGCATTCGAATAGCCTCCCGGACGGAAACCCTGCTCATGCCGAGCTGAACAACCATCTCGTTTTCGGAAGGCAATCTATCCCCCGCCTTCATCCCATTATTCAAAATGAAGTCTCGAATCTGCTCAACCGCGACCTCCGAAAGCCGTCTCCTTTTGACGGGTTTGAACGCCGTGTTCTGATCTTTGTTATAAAACATGTTACTGTCTTCTGTGGTAAACATAAATGCTATAACCATTACTAAAGTCAATCACGCCGGCCGTCACCAGAATATCATACTTTCCAAGATGCAGTTTCCTACAATTTTTCTTCAAGACTGTCAACAAGTTCGTCTCCTTCTTCCCCAAAAACAAGCTGCTTCCCTCGTCGACAGAGGTTTTATGCGCTAGCTTTCGTTCTTTGCCTCCGACGGCAAAACCTATTTAGACGGACTCATCTTGATCAAAACCGACACCTCTGTTGTTTCTGTTTGCCTGGATACTTTCTGACTATATTACTTACATGTCTGGATACTTAATATCCAGAACTTTTTTGCAGTTATC
>DYLD01000384.1 GCA_020722315.1 Syntrophus aciditrophicus | reverse complement strand
CCCGGATCGTTTCATACGCCATCCTGCATAGTTGCCCCAGCAAGCGGCGGTCGTAGCGGAAGAAGATGCGCAACCGCTTCGGCATGGTCAATACCCATTGACGGTGGCTAACCGGCGAAAATACTTCTTCCGCCAACCGCATGCCCAGCAACAGCGCCCGCTTCTGATCGCAGGACGGGCAATCCCGCTTTGCGGGACCGGCACGAAAACGCCACGAAAAACTCCTTGCCGCAATCCGGACAGCGCACCCGCGCAAATCCCTCCCGCAGGTCCCCGCACTTGAGAAACTTGTCGATGGCGCTGCGGATGACCGGTCGCCAATAGCCATATTTCGGCTGAAACCGTTCGTCGTAAACCCGCTCGAACGCGTCAAAATGGTCATGCACCAGTCTGAAAAAGGGTGAAGCCGCCGGATTGTGCGGTCGGTCCATTTTTGCCGCCGGAGCACATACGTCATGCCTGGACCGTTAATAAATTGACCAATTATGGACATAACGTATGCTACAAAATGTCTGAAAACGCGTCAAGGGTCAAAATATCGTCGCTGCGGTTACAAATGACTTGCTCGCAAATCCACAAAATCATGAAACAAGTACGGACATAATCGTTGTCGTTGGATTAAACGTGAACTCTCTCTGCATATTGCTAACATCCCTAAATAGTGTCTGTCCAAAAACACATCCGGAACTGTCATTGCGAGGAGCGTTTTGTGCGACGAAGCAATCTCCGCTGTTATTCAAGGGGATTGCTTCGGCAAAAAACACCTCGTAATGACAGGTTATTCAATTTTCGGACGGACTCTAAATAGCCAACGTCGATCAATACGCAATGATCACCTGATACTTCGCACGTACATCTACTGTCAGGATAGAAAGTGTCGTATCTTTTCCATCTAGGTTTTCTCCGACGGTAATTTAATCGTCACCGTTGTCCCCCTGCCAATCTCACTTTTTACAAATATCGTACCATGATGTGCTTCGACAATATTGCGTGCAATCGCTAAACCCAATCCCGTGCCCTGGCTGCGCGTAGAAGAGAACGGCTCAAAAATTTTTCCCTGTTCCGATTTGGCAATGCCTTCGCCCGTGTCAGAAATTTCAATAACAATCCAACTTTGCCTGGATTCCTACTTTTTTAAGGTTGCTGATAATAATCCTCACCTGAGCAGAATCATTTTTTTCACGTTGATATAATTCCCGGCTTTCAG
>DYLD01000117.1 GCA_020722315.1 Syntrophus aciditrophicus | reverse complement strand
GCGTGGCTTGTCAAGATGCTTTCGTTTGACCGAATCAGTCCTTTTTACCCCAGCGGGCGATCCATCTGTCCTTTACGTCTGGATTGACCGAGTAGGCAGGAAACTCGCCCCTCAGCGCCTGGCAAACCTGTGTCATCGGCCTTTGATAGAGGTCTATTTCCGAGGTCAGCGAATACCATGCGCTATGTCCCGTCAGAATGACATTCGACATGCCGAGAAGTGGATTATCCTCTTTCATGGGTTCATCAAGCGTAACATCAATCCCTGCCCCGGCAATAAGACGTTCCTGAAGAGCGCGGATCAATGCAGCCTGGTCAACGCAGCCTCCCCTCGCGGTATTGATAAAGTAAGCGGTTCGCTTCATCTTTCTGAACTGCTCATAGCCAAACATATTCTTCGTCTCGCCATTGAGCGGAACATGAAGACTGATAAAATCGGACTCGTTGAGCAGCCGTTCAAACTCCACCGGGATTACACCCCGGCTTTCGATAACCGGTTTCAGGACATAGGGATCATAACCGACCACGCGCATCCCCAATCCTCTGGCCTTCAGCGCCGTCAGTGTTCCTATTTTTCCAAGGCCGACAATGCCCAGTGTCTGATCCCGCATCCGGAAGATCGGTCTCGCAATTTCATCGAGGGCCTTTTTGTCCAGTGTGAAGACGACACGGCGCTCCCGCACGGCCCGGTCAATTTCCAGAAGCCGGCGCCCGAGGGCCAGCATCATTGCCACGGCATGCCCCGACACCTCGTCGAGGCAGTAATCGGGAACGTTGGTTACGGCAATTCCGTACTCCGTAGCCGCCTCCACATCCGTTTTATCGTAGCCGATTCCTATTCCGGCGATAACTCGACACCTTTTTAGAGAGCCGATCAGGCGGCGATTGAAAGGCTGGTAAGAAACGATGCCGATCAGGGCATCGGCATCCCGGCATTGGGTAATGATTTCATCCTCATCCATCCAAAAACCGCTGAGCAGGCTCGCATCCAAACCAAGAAGAAGTTCCTCGCCGAAATCAACACCCGGCGTTTTTCCAATATTTACAACCTTGAATCCCATAGAGTCTCCTTGAAACCCGGACAATCAATCCCTTCCTGAAGGGCCCGTATATTAAGGTCATACAGACCGGCCGGAATAAATCTCTTGATGATTGGCGACCAATCCATTTTTTCCAGGCCCAGCACCTTAATGACGGCTCCGAGCAAAACGATGTTTTGCGCCCTGGGTTCGGCCAATTGCTCGGCTATGCGAAATGCGGAAAAAATAACCGCGTTTTTTACACTCCGCCGCAGCGACTCGGCGACCTGATCGGGGTATCTTTCAGCCCCGATCAAAACCGGAAGGGGAAAGATCTCGTAATCGTTGGCAATCAGTATACCGTCAGGTTTCAGATACCGCAGATATCTTATGGCCTCGAGCTTTTCAAATGCAACGAGCAAATCCGCCTCGGCAGTTCCTATCACAGGTGAATGGATCTTATCGCCGAAGGTGATCTGCGTGGTCACACTGCCGCCCCTCTGTGCGAGGCCGTGCAGCTCCGACATCTTGACGTCGTATCCCGACAAAAGAAGGCCTTCCGCCAGAATATCGGAAACGAGAATGATGCCCTGACCGCCGACTCCAACCATCAATATACTCTTTTTGATATTAATCACCCACCCTTACTATAGCGTCAAACTTGCATACCTGCCAGCAGAGACCGCAGGCGTTACACATTTCCCGATTGATCGAAACTTCCTTTTCCTTTAGGACAATCGCCGGGCACCCAAGACCTAGGCACATCTTGCAATGCACGCACTTATCCTGTTGAACCTGATAGACTGCGTTACCTCTTTTTTTTCGCACCTCTTTCAGCAGAGGGCAGGGTTGCCTGGCAATGATGACAAAAACCTCTTCGGCGTCATGGGCGGCTTTGACGGCCTCTTCAACTTCACGAAGGTTATAGGCATCCACAACCCTGACATTTTCGTCCTTGACGCCTGCGGCCTTGACGATCTTTTCTATATCGAGCAAAGGGGCATTTTCCCCGGTAATGGTTTTACCGGTTCCCGGGTGGGCCTGATGGCCGGTCATCGCCGTTGTCCCGTTGTCCAGAATGCAGATTGCGATGCTGCTTTTGTTCCAGACGGCATCTATCAGGCCTGTTATCCCGCTGTGAAAGAAGGTCGAATCTCCGATAAAACCGAACACCTTTTTTTTCTGGCCGCTTTTCCGGAAGGATTTTTCGATGCCGATACCGGCGGATATCCCGGCGCCCATGCAGATCAGCGTATCGGTAACATTCAGAGGCGGCATCATCCCCAGTGTGTAACAACCGATGTCATTGGCGGCGACGACGTCTTTATACCTGCTGACGGCATAGAAAATTGTCCGGTGCGGACAGCCCGGGCAGAGCACCGGGGGTCTCTCCGGAGCCTTGATATCCACATGATAGGTCTTGTTTTCAGCAGCGGAAAGAAACGCATTTCTGATGATCTCCGGTGACAATTCATAAAGCTTCGGAAGCCGTTCCTTCCCGATGCAGGCGATGCCCAACAGTTTAAGCTGGTTCTCTAGGTAAGGTTCATTCTCCTCGATAACGTAGATATTCTTAACCTTCGCGGCAAACTCCCGGATTAGCTCCCGCGGCGGCGGATGCGTAAGACCCAGCTTCAGATAGGAAACGCCGTCCTCAAACACATCCTTCGCGTGCTGGTAGGAAATCCCGCTGGTAACAACCCCGATCTCGCCGCCGTTCCACTCGATACTGTTTTGCGGACAGCGGTTGGAGTATTCTTCCAGCTGGAGGAGCTTTTCCTCAAGCCTTGCATGGTTCTTACGGGCCAAAGCAGGCGTGCTTAAGTAGTTTCCTGTTTTGACGTACGCCTTTGGGGGGAACTCCATCCTCTGGCCGAGAATCACGACGCCTTTGGTGTGGGAAATCCTTGTCGTTATTCTCAACAAAACCGGGATGCCGTATTGTTCGCTCAGCTCAAAGGCCTGCTTGACGTAATCCTTGCATTCCTGGCTGTCGGAAGGTTCAAAGAGCGGAATTTTCGCAAAAGGGGCAATAAGCCTGTTGTCCTGCTCGGTCTGGGAACTGCTGCATCCTGGATCGTCGGCAACGACAATCACCAGACCACCTGTGGCGCCGAGATAGGAGAAGGTCATCAGCGGATCCATCGCGACGTTAAGCCCGACAACCTTCATCGCGCTGAGCGCCCGGGATCCGACGGCCGACGCGCCGCAGGCCACTTCGAGGGCAACCTTCTCGTTCGACGACCACTCGCAATAGACTTCCGGATACGTCGCGAGGTTTTCGAGAATCTCCGTCCCGGGGGTTCCGGGGTACGAAGTTGCAACGACGCAACCTGCTTCGAAGGCGCCTCTTGCAATGGCCTCATTACCCGTCATCAGCCTTCTTGTTTCCTCTTCTGTCTTCATGGCTCACATCCTATCCGGGCGTACTCCTGATGAAATCCGTGAGGCGCTCCAGATGTTTCACAAAATTACCGTGGAAATGAATTCTGATAACCTTCCGCCCCTGCTCTGCAAGGGCCTGGAAATCCCCCAGCGCCTGCGCCTTTTTCAAAAGCCCGAAAGTAAGCGATGATCGGGCGTCTCCTATTTCATCGGGAATGGGTGCATCTGTGACGTCGTCGGCAATGAACTGTACGAACAGGCCATGCCCGGCATCGCCTTTGTGTAGCTGCCCGGTTGAGTGCAAAAATCTCGGCCCGTAACCGAACGTTGTTGCAACAGAAAATCGCTCCAGCACGGCCTCCCGAAGCCGCCTAACGGCATCGTCAAACCACGGCGACGGCATCATGTAGGCCATAAAAGCGACATAAGAAGGCGCAACAGCCTGAGAAAGAAACGTCCAGAGAACGCCTTCAGGATCACAGGGCGCAACCCTGCCGTATACGGAAAATCCATCCGTGTCTAGAAGAGGTGCATCCTCGGGCAGAGATTGCTCCTTTAGGTATTTTTCAATCATCTTTCGCGCCAGCACCTTGGAGGCTTCGACATTGGGTTGATCAAACGGATTGATCTTGAGTCGCCAGCCTGCCGCTGCGGTCGCGATTTCCCAGAAGAAGAAATGCGCGCCCAGATCATAGACGTCGCTGATCGTCAGATCAACCACAGGAGAACCGGACGCCGCCAGTGCCCGCAAATGGGCCTCCCCCTCCGCGTCCCCCTCCAGACGGATCGAGCAGAAGACTCGATCAGTTCCATAGAATTCCGGTGTCTTGCAGGGCTCACCGACAACCGGAAGGATGCCCTTTCCTTCCTTACCGGTACTCTCTGCAAGAAGCTGCTCAATCCAGCCGCCGAGCGGGATAAGCCTTCCGGAAAAGATGAACGTCAATTTGTCCCGCCCGCGCGCGGCCATTTCGCCGAGAATCCCCCCGAGAAGAACGGATGGAGCCTCCTTTTGTGACAGCAGATCATCCCTTTCATTTTTCGCGCGTTCGAGAAGTCGTTTGATGTCAATCCCGACAAGTGCAGCCGGAACAAGACCGAAAAAGGACAGGGCTGAATAGCGTCCCCCGATCTTAGGATCGTTGAGAAATATACGACGAAAGTGGAACTTCGTTGCCGTCTCCTCGAGTGCACTTTTAGGATCGGTGATCGCGCAGAAATGCCTCCCTGCCTCTTTGTTTCCAAGTTTTTCGGCGGTCAGGTTATAAAAATACTTCATCAACGAGAGGGTCTCGACTGTTCCCCCCGATTTCGTCGAAACAACAAAAAGTGTCTTTTTAAAATCGAGGCAGGCCGCATAGGCAAGAACCGCTCCGGGGTCGGTGCTGTCGAGAATTTCGAGATTCAAAAAACCTTTCGCAACCCCGAACACCTTGCGGAAAACCTCGGGTGCAAGGCTGGAGCCGCCCATGCCGAGCAGAAGCGCAAAATTGTAGCCGTCGGCCCGGACATCTTCAACCATGCGGTCGATATCGGCAATGCCGTCAACCATTTTTACGGGGCTGTCGAGCCAGCCGAGACGATCAGCTATTTCGACCGGCAACGGCTTCCAAAGCGTGTGATCCCTGTCTTTGATCCTATCTACAACGTTGTCCGCCGCTAAAAGCCGGCGCATTTCGTCTTCCAATTGTGTGAAGAAACCTGATCGAAAACGAAGGGTTGTAGACATATTAACTCCAGTTTTGTAACGTGTCCGACGAAGCTGCGAGATGTTTTACGTTTTCGCGTTCTTAACGCCTTTAAAAGCCTTGGCTTTGAGAGGCGGGGAAGCTTTAAGACAAATCAATAGATTTGCGTTTCGAGACCTTTGCAAAACGCCGCCTTCGCGCTCATAAATATTTTTCGACCCCGCAGGTGTCTCGCTACGGCGGCAAAGCCTAAACGCTCTCTAATGTTTTGCGTTTTTAACGGCTTCGCCGCCTTGCTACGACGGCGGGGTACCTAAGAAAAATCAATAAATTTGCGCTTCAGGCAGCATTTTTCAAAGGTCTCGTTTCGGCAATCATTTTTTAAGACTCTCCCTACGCTGTCTTCAGCAAACGGCGCACCTCGGACGCAACGGCTTCGGCGGTTATACCAAATTTGTCGTAGAGAACCTGGTAAGGGGCGCTGGCGCCGAAACAATCGATCCCGACTACGGCACCTTCGAGCCCCACATAATGCTCCCAACCGAGACGAACACCTGCTTCGACAGCGACACGAACCCTGACCGAGGGGGGGATAATCGCCTCCCGGTACTCTTTCGGCTGGGAATCAAAAAGTTCCCAGCTAGGCAGCGAGACAACGCGCACGCGGATTTTGTCAGCGGCCAGCCTTTTTGCGGCCTCTTCGGCAATGCCAAGTTCCGAACCGGTACCGATCAGAATAACATCTGGATTTTCTTCGGATGATCCCCAAAAGATATAGCCGCCTCTGCGGAGGCCATCCGCAGCGCCTACCAGCATCCGGTCGGCAACCGGCAGGTTCTGGCGCGTCAAAATCAACGCGGTCGGTCCCCGGGTATTTTCTATCGCAACACGCCACGCCTCGATTGTCTCATTCGCATCGGCAGGCCGGATAACGGTCAAATTCGGCATTGCCCTTAGACTCATGAGTTGTTCAACCGGCTGATGGGTCGGGCCGTCTTCACCAACGCCGATGCTGTCATGGGTGAAAATATAGATGACCCTAAGTCCCATCAGGGCGGCCAGACGGATCGAGGGACGCATGTAATCGGAAAACGTAAAGAACGTCGCGACAAACGGGATAATCCCGCCGTGAATAGCCATCCCGCCCGCAATCGCGGCCATCGCATGCTCCCGGACGCCGAAATGGATATTCCTGCCCCGATAGCCCCACTCGCCGCCGCATGAGCCTTCAGGTAAAGGGTCTTGCATATCCTGAACAGTTTTCGGCTTCTGGAAGTCACCCTTACCCTTGAGCCAGGAAAAGGTGGAGGGATTGAGATCGGCAGAGCCGCCGATAAGCTCGGGTATCTTTTCCGAGGCGGCCTGCAGAAACGCCTCGGACGCCTTTCTGGTTGCGATATCCTTCGTGTCCGGACCATAAAAAGGAAGAAAATCCGTCCAGCCGACGGGAAGATCGCCTTTGATCCCCCTCTCAAACTCGGCCGCTTCGGCAGGCCAGGCCTCAGTGTAGAGGCGCATCAATTCGTCCCATTCCAGATGCCTTTTTGCCGACTCAAGCGCAGCCTTGCGGAAATAATCCAGCACGTCTTCGGGTACGAAGAACGGCGGATCAACAGGCCAGCCGAGGTTTTGTTTCGCGGCTTTCAGCTCTTGGGCCCCGAGCGGCGAGCCGTGTGCGGAGCTGGTACCCTGTTTTTTGGGTGCACCGAAACCTATCGTCGTACGCAGTCGGATAAGCGAAGGCCTGTTCTTTTCGTCACACGCCTTTGCCAAGGCTCTACGAAGCGCTCCGGTATCGTTTCCATCTGCGACTGTGATAACCTGCCAGTTGACCGCCTCGAACCTTTTTTGAACATCCTCGGTAAAGCAAAGCGAGGTTGAACCCCCCAAGGATACACTGTTGTCGTCGTAAAGGACAATCAATTTCCCCAGACCCAGATGGCCTGCCAGCGCGCACGCCTCAGCGGAGAGCCCTTCCATCAAATCCCCGTCGCTGGCAACGACATAGGTTCGGTGATCCACAATCGGAAAGCCGGGTCGGTTGAAACGCGCGGCAAGGTGGGCCTCGGCAATCGCGATGCCGACCGCCGCGGCAAGCCCCTGGCCAAGCGGGCCGGTCGTTATCTCCGTTCCAGGCGGATGGCGGCGCTCCGGATGACCCGGTGTTTTGCTGCCCCACTGACGGAACGATTTGAGATCATCGAGGGAAAGGTCGTAGCCGCTCAGATAAAGAAGGGCATACAACAGCATCGAGGCATGTCCGGCGGACAGGACAAAGCGGTCTCGATCAGGCCAGAGAGGATCGGCCGGGTCATGTTTGAGATAGCCTGTCCAGAGGGTAAACGCCGCAGCAGCTGCTCCCATCGGCATTCCGGGGTGGCCTGATTTGGCCTTTTCAATCGCGTCCGCCGCAAGAAAACGAATCGCGTTGACGCACTTCATCTCCAGCACCCCGTTTATCTCCATCTTCCGCCTCACAAAATAGTAATGAATTCAACTGGTTATATGAATGCTTTGCAAAACGCCGCCTTTTAAGCTGATCAAATCTTTTTCGACCCCGCGACGTCTGTAAAAAAAGACTCTACAGGCTAAACGCTCTCTGAGACCTTTGAAAAATGCTGCCTTCGCGCTCATAAATATTTTTCGACCCCGCA
>DYLD01000383.1 GCA_020722315.1 Syntrophus aciditrophicus | reverse complement strand
AATGAACCTCGACTTTTACCGCAAGATATACAAAGAGGTTTATGCCCGCGAAAAGGACTACGGCAATGCACACCACAAGGAGCTTGTACCGGAGATAGTGGATTTCCTGCGCTCCACCTTTCCCGACCTTCATAAACCTTTCCGGGGCGATAAGAACTTGCCATCCACGTATTGGAGTATCATGGACTTTGGTTGTGGAACAGGGTCTTTCCTGAAAGCCGTAAGAAACGCCTCACCGGAAGCAACGCTTCTCGGCATCGACGTGGTGCGTTCTTTGACCATGTCCGAAGAGGACATTCTTTTTGATGGCACCTTTGGCCCCGCCGACCGAGCCGCAGTCATTACTTCCTTTGATACCCTTGAACATCTCTTTGAAGAAGATATAAAAGAGGCCTTAGACGATTTCCGGCAGATTCTTCTTCCCAAGGGCCGTATGTGGATACGAGTCTGCTCCGTTCCTGCCATCAGGAAGCCTCCCTACTGGCTCACCAATCTCCATCTCACAATCAAGCCGTTCCATTGGTGGGTTGACCTGTTCAGCGAGCACTTCAAGATTATCCGCACGGTGGAACCCCTGATAGTAGCGGAGCACAAATGATAAAAACACAGTGCGCGTTCGCAACCTATGACTATGGAGGAAATAAATACCGTTGTCGCAAGACGGCTACGGTCTGGAACCTGGGATACCCCCTATGCAAAGCGCACGCCCAATTAATCGAGGCGCACATACGGGAAAGGTTGCTCCGTGACAAAAAGATTGATGCCGCAAAAGAACAAAAGCCCTGACGTAAAGGAAACGGTAAATGCGTGAAATTGGGGGCCGTTCGCCGGAGAACCCGCAGCAAACCGCGCCGTATAATCTGCACCACGTCGCGAAAGTGCAGTCGGGCGCGGGGGCGGCCCCACCTTTCCCCGATATATGCCTCATCATGCGCGGGTTGATTGCAGAGGAGCGAGGATGAAGTGCCCATTCCCGTACTTCGGGGGAAAAGCGAAAGTGGCTTCCATCGTCTGGGATGCTTTGGGAGACGTAAAGCACTACATCGAGCCGTTTTGCGGCAGTTGCGCCGTGTTACTCCTGCGCCCGAATTGGCGGCCCGGGATGATAGAGACCGTGAACGACGCCGACGGCCATATCGCAAACGTCTGGAGAAGCCTGCAATTCTCCCCTGATGAGGTCGCCAAGTGGTGTGACTGGCCCGTGAATCA
>DYLD01000382.1 GCA_020722315.1 Syntrophus aciditrophicus | reverse complement strand
AGCGAGACGCTGCGGGGTCGAAAAATATTTATGAGCGCGAAGGCGGCGTTTTCAAAAAGGTCTCAACAGAGGCTCATTCAAAGTTCACGCAGCCTCTCATTGAACTCATCCGGAGTATAGGAATATTCCTGAGTTCCATAACACTCGACGGCAAATGATGCACAGACACTGCCCATTTTCGCGCTCTGCTCGATATCCAGACCTCTGGACAGACCGCAGAGGAGCCCCCCTCTATAGGCGTCGCCGGCGCCGGTCGGGTCGGAAACCTGCCTGTTCTTTGCCGGGCGGATCTTGATCTCTCTTTCTGCCGTGAACACCTGTGACCCCTCCTCTCCCAGAGTGGTTATGATTGCCCCTGTAATACCGAGAAGTCTTTCTTTTTTCAGCCCCGTTTTGTCGACAATAAGCTCGAATTCATAGTCGTTGACAATCAGGATCATGCTTCCTTCTATGGCCCGCACAAGCTCCTTCGCGTCCCAGACGGGGATCGACTGCCCCGGATCGAAGATATAGGGTATATTTTTTTGCCTGCAGGCTGCCGGATAATTGATCATGTCATCCATATTGCCCGGTGAAATGATCGCCAGTGTATCCTGCGGTTTGAGATCTTCAAAGTCAAAACCGGCGGGATATTGCATCGCACCGGGGTTGAAACCGGTGATCTGGTTGTCGGCCAGATCGGTCGTGATATAGGCCCCGGCGGTAAATTCCTGATCGATAATTTTGATTTTCTCTGTCGAAATGCCGTGTTCCTCAAACCACTTGAAATACCTCGCATAATCCTGGCCGATCGTCGCCGAAATAACCGGCTTTTCGCCCAACAGCGCCAGCGAGTAGGCGATATTTCCCGCTGTGCCGCCGTATTTTTCCTTCATCCCGTTTACCTGGAAACAGACATTCAGAACATGGAGCTTGTCGGGCAATATGTGATCGGAAAAATAACCTTGAAAAGACATGATCCTGTCATAGGCAAGCGATCCGGAAACAACAATATTCATCGAACATTCCTTTCCCTTGACACCTTTGCAAAACCGCAGAAAAACACTGCCTGAAGCGCAAATTTATTGATTTTTCTTGAGCTACCCCGCCGTCGTAGCAAGGCGGCGAAGCCGTTAAAAACGCGAACATTAGAGAGCGTTTAGGCTTTGCCGCCGCAAGCGAGACTCTGCGGGGTCGAAAAATATTTATGAGCGCGAAAGGCAGCGTTTTTC
>DYLD01000381.1 GCA_020722315.1 Syntrophus aciditrophicus | reverse complement strand
CCGCCGCGCAGCTTAAGCACGGTCGTTAGCCGCCAGAAGCGGCAATACGGGAGGCGTGCGAGATGGAGGAAAACATTCAATGCCCCAACTGCGGTGGCTATAAGGTAGAGAATAAAGGAGATGGCTCATATAGTTATAAAGGGTGTGCGATTGGTGCCGCTTTGTTGCTTGCGATTCCAACCTTTGGCTTCAGCTTGGTCTTAGCACTACTTGCGCTGTTCATTCCCGACCAAAAGCCTAGAGAGGATGGTTCTATCGAGTATTTGTGTGAACTCTGCGGATACAAATGGTTTCATACTCCAGGCACTCCTTGGCCTGCAATCAATGTGCGGCCTGAACTTATCCGCGAGGGATCAGAGAAGTTAAAACAAGAGGGAGAAGAGCGGCGAAGGCGAATGAGAGATTGATAGGAGAAAGTGTGCTACAATGAAAGTAAACGTAGAATGGGATCCGACTAAGGCAAGAATCAATCGTCGCAAGCACGGTGTGACATTTGAGGAAGCCGCCACCGTTTTCACTGATTTGCTCTCATCTGCTATTCCCGACCCATTGCATTCCGAAGATGAAGAACGTTTCATCATCATTGGACAATCTATTCGACAACGGTTGTTGGTTGTTGTACATGCTGACCGAGGGGATAACATTCGTATCATTAGCGCTCGTGTCGCCAACGCACACGAAAGGAAAACCTATGAAGAAACAAATTGAAATTGAGCGTGACCCCGATATGCTAGATGATTACGATTTTAGTGAGGGCGTGCGCGGTAAATATGTACAGCGTTTTGCACAAGGCAGCAATGTGGCAGTGTTGTCGCCGGATGTAGCCGAGATATTCCCTGATTCTGAATCGGTCAACAACGCTTTGCGAATGTTGGTGGAAATCGCGGGGAAAAGTATTAGCAAAGTGCCTGCTTATTGAGCAGAGGCGGCTAACATCGCGTCAACCCGACCGCGCTATCGCGCGTGCAATCGGCGGTACTACGCGCTTTCAGGTAGTCTGCTTGCAAAGGTGATTTCCACGCATCCGCGCGGCGGGTTACGCTGGCCGTTAGGCGGCGTCGGCGCAGTCGTAAGGCTGTGGAATCAGAGCATAAAAGCGTCGCAGATGGTAGCAGCTGTTCACGGAAAGGCGTAGTTGGCAGATGCCTGCGATTAACGATACAGCGTAGGGCGAGCCGGTTGTCCACGGGCCGGCGCGTGCGGCGGGGCAACGC
>DYLD01000116.1 GCA_020722315.1 Syntrophus aciditrophicus | reverse complement strand
CCAACCTACTCATGCTGCTTGAAGATGTTATTGGCGGTTCGTACATAAAAGAAAAGGAAGCCGCAATTATGAAGTATCTTATAAAGAATCCTCAAGCAAAGGCACCGAATGGAACTCATCTAGCCCAAGCAATAATCGAGTATGTGGTACTGCCTCATAACCAATTCAATGACCCTGCAGAACTGTTCCCGGAATTAGTAAACTCTCTGGATAACGACGGGTACAAGCTGGATAGAAATGGATTACGCGTCAAACTTCCTTCTGAGCTACCCTTGGTGGAGGAAGAAAACGCACTCATCAATATTCTTGATAGGGGAAAAAGGGGGACAGGTAAACTATGCTTATATCAAGATGATAGCCAATTTGAGCGCCGGAACATCCGCTACAAGGCAATGTCGGCGCAGACCACTTCCAAGACTACTTGAACGAGTTAACTTTTCGCTTTAACCGGAGAGTTCCTTCTCAAGAGGTAAGCTTTTTTACAGGCTTGCCGAGTAGTCGGTTGTCACGCAGCCAAACGACCGCTCAAAAATTGTTCCCTACTAAATGTTGGGGGTGGTTGAGTCAACTGCATATCCATATAACGGAAAAGCGCCTTTTTTCATCCCCTTCCCAATTTCACACAAGAAAATTTACACTACCACAAGGGTTGATACGAACGACCCAACTGTCTGGCCTCGCGAATGGCCTCCTCGACAATCTGGCTTCGGTAAGGCTCTATATCTCGCTCAGCTTGCGATAGGGCACCCTGGCGATACCGGTAGCTCCCACAGCGGCCGTTGTAATTGTTGACGATTCGGTTGAATTCATCGATTCCCGCATTGGTATCGATGACGTCCCGCATCGCCTCAATGCGAATCCCCTCCAGGATACACCAGCGAATCTCTGGCACATCAAGCACGTTGATGGTGCCGACCGAAGGCATAGTACACCACCATTGCGGTTCAGTGCTTTGATTCGAGCTTGGGGTCTGGACTGCCGGATCTGAGGTGCTCTGAGGATAGCTGTAGCTTTGCGACGACGATGGCGAATGTTTATTGTATATACTTTCAAACTCTTGGTCTAACTGCGGGGAGCTGTAGCTTTGCGACGATGATTGCGGAGTGTATGTGGGCTTTTTGTTACTTTGCCCAAGGCTATTAATCAGCAAGATTACGAAGACGACGCCGATAATGCCAAGAATCCATTGGCCGCCCGAACCACCGCCGCTTTTGCCAGATCCCACGGTTTCAATAGGCGGAGGAGAACTTGTAGTTTTCTGCTCGGGTTCGGAAGGGGCTGCTTCCCGTTGAGGCTGGGGTGGTTGATTAGGCGTTGAGGGCTTAGCCTCCGCTTTTGGCTCCGGCTTTATGGGATCATCGATGCCACCGACCTCCGACGCCAAGTCTGAAAGCCCGGAGAAGCCCTTTTTGTCCTTGTCGCTATCACCGGCCATGGGCATCGACCCCTTCCGTTTCGCACATAAATTTCATGCGAGTTCCCTCATATGAACGTAAGCCCACAGCTTTCAGCCCACCAATGCCGGTATAATAATCCCTGCATATTCACCAAGTTTCAAACACGCTTTCCATGTGAATAAGCCGATCACATAACACCCGCTTTTCTCAGGTAGTCATTTACTGGATGCGATCCTGTTCTGCTTCCACTACCTTTTTTTGAATTCGGAGGTCCAGTGCCAGTAAAGTTTCCCACATAACTCCATGTGTGATTGCTTACCTCTATAACATAGATGTCGCAACTCTTCTGATAACCGGAAGCACCATCTGAATATGATCCAACCACCTCATCAGAGCACTTAAAAGCCACAACCGATGAGACGTCATCAGCCGATTTCGGTTTGTAACCGTCCTTCAACTGAAAATACATACGGTCGACAGCTCTTGTTTTAAGATCAACAGGTAGAACACCTGGGGCAAGACGAGGAATACTGTTCAAGTCAGCACCTCTCGTTAGGTAATAATCCATTTTCCCATTGAATGAATCAATAACTCTGTCTTTCATGGTGTTCTGGTAATAGAAATAACCTATAACACCCCCCACCAGATAAAGTTGCCAAGGAATGGCCAGCAGTAATTTCGTAATTCCCGAAAACAAACCACCAGAAACAGGTTTAACCGATTTGCTGCCAGATGCATTGTCTTTACTAGGCAACTGTCTCGAATCGGGGTCACGGTTTTTCCCTGTACTTACTCGAGTGGAAGATGCTGCGCGTTTTTTATGCTGCTTACGAGCTTGTTGTTCCGCTATATTTTCGAGGGCATCTGCATCCTCAGCGGTACGTTCTGCTACCTCGCCAACCTCCGCAAACACTTCCTGCAGCATGTTCGTAAGTTGCCGCGAAAAATCGAGCTTGCCGTGCTCGTTAAACATGTGAATCGCCAAGTTACGAACCAATTCAGCGATGCGACGGCTTGCATTATGATTCAGCCCACGACTCTTGGTGCTAATCTGAATCGGTTGGGCAACGTTATCCCAGTTCTTCGCAACCTGGATTAGCTGGTTCGCCATGGGAGCCAGAACGGAATCAGGTTGTTCAGCATCTACGGCGGCCCGCAGTCGCTCGACCATAGCCTTTATGTTCGATTCCTCTTTCTCGAAGAATCCTTGCGCTTCTACCTCATACGAATCAACGAGGTCGGCAATCAGAATAGGCCCATGGTTCTCTCCATTATCGGTTGCTGATTTGACGGCACTGGTGACTGCTTCGACGAGCTCCTTGGCAGAAAGGTTATTCAGGGCCGACTTGATAACCTTGCGGTAGTATCTCCGTCGTTCCTGAATTTCAGCTTCTATAGCCGAAAGGTCCGTTACTTCTGGGAAGCCGGAAACAACCCTTTCTTTGTTGATGATCATGCTTAGTTCTTCCGGGTTGATATTCTCAAATGCCCAGGCGATCTCGAGTATCCATTTCGCAACATCATCGGCATTATAGTCAGTCAAGCGAGCAAGGCCTGCCGCAAGCAGATTCGCGCGAACAATTGACGACAGTTTATCGACGGCGAGCAAATCGGTTGGCGAGGATTCGAGAAGCAACAACACCTCTCCAGCTAGTTGCGGTCCAATACCTGGCAGCCAGGCTACTTCAGCGGAGAGCCTTTTCCGGGGGTTGGTCAATTCCGAACGCGATTCCATACACTTACTTGAGTCGAGTAGCAGGCTACGTTCATCGGCCAATTCCATGATCCGCCGACGGTTATCACGGGGGCTGGCAGCCAGGATATGGAAAGGATTTTCTAACAGGTCCATGCCGTCCCCGGTTATTCGTCCCTAAAGAACCCGATGCGTCTGCTTTTTTTCTCTTGGTCTTTAGGTAGGCTGTTCAGCGCTGCCTCAATACTTTCTTGATCAAGCTTTGTCTTCCCGGCTTTGGCAGCGAGCCTTGCAGCTTCTCGCATGACAAAAGCCGAATCTGAGAGAGCCCTGCCCGTGAGTGCGTCGAAGATCGTATCCAGGTTTAGGTGGTCTGCTTTCGGCAGTTTACTCAATAGCGATTCGACTAACGAAGCCACTTCTTCCCTCGACGGCATGCCAACCTCGATGATGTGGTCGAAGCGTCCGCGTCGAAGAATGGCTGGATCAATCATTTCGATCATGTTTGTCATAGCGATGATCAGCACCTTGTTATTGATGGCTTCAGGGATGCGCCGGAGGAACTCGGCCACCTCCTCGACGTGATGCAAGCCGGACGAGCTGCCGGAGCGCCTGTCCGACAGGAAAGATTCCATCTCGTCAATAACTATGACGGACGGAGCATTGTCAATTGCGTTGCCGAAAACCTCAGAAATCTTCCTGCTGGTCTCGTGAATGTAGGGGCTGCCTACGCTGTTGGAATCGATCGAGTAACTGGGCCAATCGATAAACTCGACGAGTCGCTCCACAGCGAATGTCTTGCCACAGCCCGGTGGCCCGTGCAGCACTATGGCGGAGGGGAAATCTATACCCATCGCCTGATATTTCTCGGCGTTGAAGATGATATCGATGACATGCTCGTTGAAAAACTCTTCAAGCACTGGACGGCCATGGAGCCTGAACACTTTTGCCTCAGCCGGTTTTTCTGGCGATTGCGGCTGTTCAGGCTCTACGGCCTCCTTAGCAATGGCGGCCTTTGAATCGGTCTTGGCGTGAGAGGCGGGCTTGGGCTTAGCCAGAAGGCCCGCATCTGCAGGTACAGTAAACCCGGCGGCCCTTACGATTTCGGCCAAATTGCCAGCAGGCATCCATCCGGTCAGGTTGGTCAAACGCCTGAAGGACTCCGTGGATATGACGACCCCGCCGGTTATCCAAGTGCCCAAGACTACTTCATCATCTACATGTGGTGTCAGTGTCCAGGCCGGGAGCAGTCTGGAGTATTGCTCCACGTAAATGGCATCATGAAAGGAGACATCCTCCGACAGCTTCCGAGACTCTTTGAGGGCAAAAGCAAAGGCCAGTGCATCCACCTTGCTCTCAGGGGATTTCCCATTTTCAACTGGTGCCAAGGTGTACTTTTTATGGCTGCTCAAGCTCCGAAATGTTTTGGTCCCGAAAGAGACCTCCTCAAGCAGAGATTCGTCAAGGAAGCCACCTTCGGACCACCGCCGCGCCAGCTCTGGGTGGGTAAGCAGGATATTGGTCGACCCAATAGTATCAAAAATCTGCCACTCATCTCCGAAATAGAGGAGTGACCGGATTTTTGAACCATCCGGCAACTTATATCCTTTGGGCACCCATAAATCCTTCGCCATAAATCATCCCCTGATAATGTTCGCTACATCGAACATCTCGTTGTCCGGGCCGCTGCCGATCTGGATCATTGAAAGCTGTGCAATCACGGCGCGAAGTTTCTCAATGTCGTCGGAGCGCATAAGTTGCGTGCCAATCTTGGCAAGTTCCGCGAAGCGGTGTTTGTCGGCAAACAGATGGGGAGAACTGACCATCCGCTTAAACTGCTCGATCACGAACCAATCCTGTCTCCAGAGGATCTCGAAGTTCTTACCTTTCATCTCATCGAGGTGGTGTTCGAAATCCTTGTCGTTTCTGTCGATGGATCGTTGGGCCGTCTTTGCCAAGTTATCGAAGGCCGACGATTCGGACGGGCGTGCATGCTGCCGGATATGCTTGTCGAAGAAGGACACCACACCGTCGAGGTCAATCTGGCGGATTTCCTTGAGGTGCTCTTTTCGGACCTGGGCGAGGAGTCGCCGGGCCTCGAGCACCTTCTCCATGGCCTCCTGGGACTTTTCGGTCTCTGCTTCCTCTGGATCGAGCGAGACGGCGGATTCAAGTTTCTGACGTGCTTGCTCCAGCTTCGGGTTGTCCACCACCTCGTTGATCTCGTCGATGCGGTTTAACGTTCTTTCGCCTTCTTCGACGACCAAGGCGGCCGCTGCAGTGTAGTCGAGCTGTCCCTCCTGGCGGGAATAGAAGTTCTTACCTGAATGGAAGGTTCCGCCAATGCAGGGCACCGAGACTTCAATGATGATATTGCCGGAGTCCTGAATCTCGTATTCGCATTCCAAATCGGCACCGGCGGGAATCACACCGTCATCGAAATCAGAGCCGGAAATCTTCAAGACGCCGATGGGGCGGTTATCTGCAATGGGTTCCTCAATTTCACCCTCCCAAAGCTTTAGGTTGAGTGACCCAGAGGCACCCGCCTTGAGCGACTCAGCCGCCTTGAATACCTTTTTCCCCTTCTTGGGAAGCGAGTCGCCCGAGCGGATTAGATAGTCCAGGACGGGACGGCCACCGAGCTTCTCCAAGACCTCAATGCCAACCGAGTGAGAGGCCGGAATGGCGTCCACTGTGGCGGCGGTTCTGGTAATGACGATCTTGTCCTGTTCCAGGGCAATGGGGCCGCCTACGGAGTCAAAAACAAACACCTTGAATGTGTTGTCTCCGGTCTTCGTCAGGGTGACGTCGATGGTTACGCCATGCTTGAGTGGAAGGCGACCGGACGTCCAGCCAGTCTCGACGCTATCGATCTGGAATTCCGAACCAGACGCGGCTTGTCCAGCCAGTTGAACGGCGATCTTGGCTTTAACATCCGGCGTGCGGGCAATGTAATTGAAGGATAGCGCCAGCCCACCGCCTGAGGAAATTTGCCCACGGGTGTTTTTCCTTGGTCGGCTTTGGGAACTCCAGTCAATGGACTCCGCAAACAGGCTGGCCCCTTCTGCAACGGCGGTCATAGGATTCACATCTGTACTGCCGGGTATGCCAAGTTCAAAAGCGACCTTGTCCCGTAAGGGTTTATAATTGGTCGGGCCGCCGACGAAGACGATACGCTCCAAATCATGTGGGGTGAGGCCGGCTTTCGAGAGAGTCTCCCGGGCGGCATCTATCGATTGGCTGACACGTTCGGCAATCAATCTGTCGTACACCTCTCGCTGCAAAGGAATATCGAGGTAGATCTCATTGCCATCGAGGTCCTTTACCCGTGCCTCCGTTTCGGAGAGGCTTATGATGGCCTCCTCGCGTGCGGACAGTTCGATTTTGGCTCGTTCGGTGGCCCAAATCGCCAGACGTGTGAGCGATTTAAAGGCTGGGTTTACCGAAAAGTCTTCGGGGAGATCGAATTTCTCGATCAGCCAGGGGCGGACCACATTGTCAACCAGAACACGGTCGAAATCCCGTCCCCCGCACATGGCGATCCCGCCGTGGGCAAGGAGGTTGACCCGCCCACCGATGCTTTCGGCAATGGCGATATCCAAGGTGCCGCCACCCAAGTCATAAATCAGGAACATGCCGTCGGTGTTGCGGGCACGCATGACGCTCATGACCGCCGCGACCGGTTCCTGCATAAGCGCAACCTTGCCGAGACCTGCCATGCTGGCGGCCTGCATGGTGGCGTCCTTCTGCATTTGGTTAAACGCGGCCGGAACAGTGATTACGGTACCCGTATTCGAATCATTCCTGATTTCTTCTGGCAAGTACCCAAATAGTACCTTCAGCACTTCTGCGGAACATTCTTCTGGAGACTTAGTAAGGCCTATCGCCGACAGTTGAATGGGGGTGCTTGTACCCATCAGGCGCTTGAACAACATGGCTGCATTATCGGGGCTGTGCGGCGCAGAGTCGTAGGCCCTTTGACCCACGTATTTATTGCCACGTCGGTCTATATAAATAACGGATGGGGTCACATCGTTCTGCTCTGGGCTTTTCCATATACGGGTTTCCGAACCATCGTATGAACAGATCGCACTATTCGTGGTGCCAAGGTCAATTCCTATAAAGGTCTTCATAGCGTAACCTTCCTTAAAGTGACGGTTCCTGTCTTGATCAAACCTTCTTTTCCCATGATGATAGGCTCGATCATCTGGTCAACTATCAAGGCGTCGTTAGACTCGAATTCCTCAATATTAAGAGGGGTAGCGGCCATACCAGGATCGAAAGGATGATCCTCGACATTAACGATCCGCAGGCCCGCCTGTTCCAAGGCCTCTTCAACCTTCTTTATGAACCAGCGAAACTGACTCTTATATCGATTTTGTTCGCCCGCATCGAGCTTTGTAAGCAACCTGTTGTACGTCTTACCAAATCTCCAAAACTCAACAGCCATGCCAATAACGACTTGAGTTAACATTTCAATGCGGCCATTTGTATTATTTATTTCCACGTTGAATCTCCCATCTGCAAGAAATCAGTTCTGATCGGACTGCAAAAACTTAAAAATCTGATCCCGTTCAAAAAGCCCGAAATGCAAGGCGCAAAATTTCCCAGGAATGATCCCGCTGAAAAAACCCCTTTCTCCTTTTGCCATCGGCCGGGCGTTATGTTTACGCGGGTCGAATCTTGAAGCCGATTTCCGGTTACGTCTCAGCGGTGGCCGCTTTTTT
>DYLD01000380.1 GCA_020722315.1 Syntrophus aciditrophicus | reverse complement strand
CGGGCCTGACAGAGCCGGCGCGTGGAAAATAGTGGTGGAGATTGATTGCGTATTGGAGCATTCCGGACATCATTTTTAATCAAAAAAGGAGGGGGACATGAAAAAGATCAGCAGAAGGGATTTCATCAGGACGGCGGTAATCGGGGGAGCGACCATTTCTCTGGGGAGCGCGATGTTTATCAAACCAATGGAGGCCCAGGCGTCCGGCAAGTACGATATCGGCCAGTGCAAGAGCCTGAAGGTGACCTGTGTTTCCGAGCTTGGCTGGTTCAGCAACGAGGTGCTGTTGAAGCAGATCATGGCCGCGCCGGGCAAGATGCAAGCCAATCAGTGGGCGGTGCCGTGGGATCCGAAAAATGCCGCCGGAAGCTGCACGCTCGTCGAGGTAGAGATGCTTGACGGCAAGAAGCACAAGTTTCTCCTCGATACCGGCTGGAACAAGGACTATATGGATCAGGCCTTCCAGCGGGAGGGGATCGACAAGATGCTGAAGAACCATGAGATCGATTTCCTCATCATCAGCCACGAGCACCTCGACCACTACTGGGCGCTGGAGACGACGCTGAAGTACAACCCGAACATCAAAATCATTATCCCCGGAACATTCTATCCGGAAGGCCTCGAGTACCTGCAGGGGAAGGATTTTCCCGAGGCCAACACGTCGAACAAGATTCCCCACAAGGGCGAGCTTGTCAAAACGGAGCCGGGCAAGGTGACCCAGTTGTATCCGGGCGTCGCCGCATTGACCTTCGATCTGCCGATTATCGTCCGGGTGCGGGGCGAGCAGTCCCTCTACTTTAACGTCAAGGACAAGGGAATCGTCTGCGTGACCGGCTGCTGCCATCAGAACGTGCTGACGCTGAGCGATTTTGCGGTCAACAATATCGTCGGCGGCGAAAAAATGTACGGCCTCTACGGCGGCCTTCACATCTCCCCGTTCGGCCCGATCAACGAGGCAGGGATGAAGATCGTCAAGGGGATGGCGAAGTACGGCTACAAGAAGGTTGCCTCCAACCACTGCACAGGGATCAGCGCCGTTCAGGCGATGATCGCCGAGGGCTACCCGGTGGTGAAGGGCACAGGACGGTTCGGCTCGCAGAGCGATCTCTACATCGGCAACGGCGATTCCGTCACGTTCGGATAGCCACACAATCAGAGTTTTCCTGAAATCTGCCCCATGCGGCGGGACGCGTCGCGCCGCATGGGGCAGATTCATTC
>DYLD01000115.1 GCA_020722315.1 Syntrophus aciditrophicus | reverse complement strand
GAACGGCGCATGGATCAAAAGCTTATAAAAGAAATCCTGGAGAAGGTCAGGGCAGGCACTCTGTCGATTAACCAGGCGCTCGAGGATCTGCGCGATCTGCCCTATGAGGATATAGGATATGCGAAACTCGACCTGCACCGCTCCCTTCGCACGGGTTTTCCGGAGGTGGTTTTCTGTCAGGGAAAAACAGCAAAGCAGGCGGCAGAGATTGTTAAAAAACTCTCGGAGCACCATGAGAAAATTCTTGCCACACGCGTCACAAAGGATGTCGCAGACACAATCTACGCATCTGTTCCCGAAGGAAAATACTATCCCGAGGCAAGAATGTTCGTCGTAAATAAAACAAAGAAAAACAACAAAAGGCACGATCACGGAAAATACATCATGGTCTTGACGGGGGGAACAGCGGATATCCCCGTCGCTGAGGAAGCCGCCGTAACAGCAGAGGCGATGGGCAGCAGAGTGGAGCGATCTTATGATGTCGGCGTCGCCGGGCTGCATCGCTTGCTCGCGCAAAAGGACAAGATAATCCGGGCGAATGTTCTCATCGTTGTCGCCGGGATGGAAGGGGCACTGCCGAGCATTGTCGGCGGCATGGTCTCACGTCCCGTCATTGCGGTGCCGACGAGCATCGGCTACGGCGCGAGTTTCGGCGGACTCTCCGCACTTCTGGCAATGCTGAACTCGTGCGCGTCGGGCGTTGCGGTAATGAATATAGACAATGGTTTCGGGGCCGGATATTTCGCCCATCTGGTGAACAAATGAATATTGCATATTTCGACTGTTTCATGGGGATAAGCGGAGATATGACGCTCGGGGCGCTGATTGACGCTGGGGCGGATGCGTCTCTTCTTAAAAAGAAACTGGCCGGCCTCTGCCTTAGCGGCTACAGGATTGAAATAGAAAAAAGGATCACCGGCCATATCGAGGCCACGGATGTCAATGTCATTCTCGAGAATCACGATCCTCACGCCAAAAAAGCTTCCCCTCATGGCCATCACAGGCATCTGCTCGAAATAAAAGAGATCATCAACCGCAGCGATCTTTCCGAACGTGTCAAGAAAACGGCGATCGCGATCTTCAAAAGACTGGCGGAAGCGGAAGCCAGGGTGCATGGAAGCACGCCGGATAAGGTCCATTTCCACGAAGTGGGCGCGATGGATGCGATCATCGATATCGTCGGCTCGACAATCTGTCTGGAGCTTTTGGGATGGCCAAAAGTCATTTCCAGCCCGATGCCGACCTTTCACGGGTTTGCGGAAGGCGCGCATGGGGTTTTCCCGCTGCCGGCTCCGGCCGCCGCCGAAATTCTCCGGGGCGTTCCGTGGCGGGAACTGGGCATCGAAGGCGAGCTTGTCACTCCGACCGGCGCGGCGATCATAAAAGAAATTGCTTCGGGGTTCGGGCCGCAACCGTCGATGACGATCGAAAAGATCGGCTACGGCTCCGGTAAAACCGACTTCGGCAGGATGAACGCGCTCAGGGTTATGATCGGCGAAGAGTCGGACAGTAATGCCGGCTCCGTAACCGTTATTGAAACAAATATCGACGACCTCAACCCGGAATTGTATGAAGACATCATGGAAAAACTCTTCGCCGCAGGCGCGCTCGACGTCTTTCTGACGCCGGTTCAGATGAAGAAAAACCGCCCCGGAATCATTTTATCTGTGATCTGTAGCAACCAACAAGCAGATGAAATTGCACCCATTATTCTGATGGAGACGTCGACCTTTGGAATCCGCATGTCGCAATGGAAACGCATCTGCCTTGAAAGAAGCCACGAAGCGGTAACGACCGACTTTGGAACGATCCGGATCAAGATCGGAAAACTGGACAAAAAGGTGATCAGCGCCTCGCCGGAGTACGATGACTGCAAAAAAGCCGCTGCCAAACACAATGTACCGCTAAAAAAGGTTTACGAGGCCGCCAGGGCTGCTTACAGCCTCAAGAAGGGTGAATAGCTGATGCCTGTTGTTGTGCAAAGGCTTTTTTCTCGTTGACAAAGTATAGAAGGTATATTATCAAGGTATCATCAGTTTCAAATTCGCACGGAATAGTTGCTCATTATTTTAGATGTTCGTCGCAGGGGATTTCGACCTGTCTTTTAAACCTTTTTAAAGGCAAGGAGGATATTATGAAGAAGAGCCGAATTTTGCTTTGTGCCGTTTTGTTGTTTCTTGTCCCTGTTTGCGTGGGCGCACAGAATGTGCCCGGGGTTACAGACACCGAGGTTGTCGTCGGAATTTCCAACCCTCTTTCCGGACCGGCCGCGCTATGGGGCGCCACAGGTCTTGGCGCGAAGGCCTGGGCCGATTACATCAACGATAAAGGCGGCGTACATGGAAGAAAAATAAAGGTCATTCTCAGGGACGACGGGTACAATCCGTCGCGGGCGATGGCCAACCTCAACGAAATGAAGGGAAAAATCTTCTGCTCCACGGCGATGCTCGGCACCGCGGTTCTGCATACGACAAAGGATTTCTTCCCGGATAATAAGATACCTCTGATCGCCCCTTACATGGATGTCCGAACATTTGAAAAAATGCCGAAGGAAAAACTTCGCTGGATTTTCGTATCCTATCCCGATTATATCGATGAAGCTGAATTCATGACGAATTACGCGGTGAAGAACTTCGGAACCAAAAAGATATCCCTGTTCGGCCAAAACGACAATTACGGTAAGATGGGAGGCGAGGGAATGAAAAAGGCCCTTTCGAAGCTCTCCGGAAAGGCCACGCTGGGTGATATTGTTTTGTATGATGTAACCGAAAGGTCATTTGCCACGCATGCAATGAAGCTCAAGGAAGCCGGGGGAGACACGCTTTTGATCTACGCAACGCCAAGCCAAGCCGCATTGATCCTCAAGGAAATTGCCAAGATAGGTTACCGTCCCAAGGTGCTTACGTCATTCACCCTTTGCGACGTGATTATGTACAAACTTGCCGGTCCTGACCTATGGAACGGCGTCTATCCGTGTGCGCCTGCTTCTCCAAGCATCCCCGGGGAACCCGGGGCGGACAGGGTTGCCGACATCCTAAAAAAATACGAGCCCAAGATCGCAGGTAAGGAGTTCATTGCCCTCTACGGCGCATTATCGATGATGCAGACCGTCGAAGGGCTCAAAAACGCAGGAAGGAATCTCACGCAGGAGTCGATGATAAAGGGAATGGAAATGATCAAAAACTTCCGGCCGGAAGGGATGGGTGCACCGATCACCTATGGTCCTGACCGCAGACACGGGCTCAACGGATCGAGACTCACCCGTGCCGAAAACGGGAGGCACGTCCCGATAACCGATTACGTCATCTACAAACCTCTTTACTGAGTTTGCCCCAAATGCTGGAAATAAAGGATCTTTCGATTGATTTCGGAGGCATAAGGGCGCTTGACAGGATCGGCCTGGAAGTGAAAGAAAATGAGATACTGGCGATCATCGGTCCCAACGGTTCCGGAAAAACAACGATGTTCAACTGCCTGACCGGGATTTATCGTCCCGGAGGCGGTGAAATCCTTTTTCAAGGGGAAAGCCTCCTCGGGCTTTCCCCCGATAAGATTGCGCTGCGCGGGATCGCCAGAACATTTCAGAACCTCCGGCTTTTTATGAATATGAGCGTTCTGGATAACCTGATGCTGGGACGACATATCCATTTTAAAAAGAACATCGTCGCCGCCTTCTTGAGATTGAGAAAAGAGGAACTGAGGCACAGGGAGAAGGTCGAGGAGCTTATAGACTTTCTTGATCTTCAGGCCTACAGGAAGTCGCGTGTGGCAGATTGCCCGTACGGCATTCAGAAAAGGATAGAGATGGGGCGGGCTCTCGCACTCGAACCAAAGCTTCTGTTACTCGACGAGCCGATCTCTGGCTTGACCGCCGAAGAAAAAGAAGAGGCGGCCTACCGGATCACCGAGATCCGCGGACGATTTAAAGTAGCAATCATTCTTGTAGAACACGATTTGAAAATCGCCTCCCGACTTGCCGATACGATGGTGGCCTTCAGCCACGGTCAAAAAATTGCGTCCGGCAAGCCGGAAGAGGTACAGCGTAACAAAGATGTGATCCATGCGTACCTAGGGGAAGAATAACAACCATTTTGAGAACAGCCGTAGATGGACCATTTTCTTAAGATCTCGAATGTCGACACGCTCTATTTCGACCGCATCTACGCCCTTCACGGACTGACCCTCGAGATAAAGAAGGGTGAAATATTCGCGATTATGGGGCCCAACGGCGCCGGAAAAACGACGCTTCTGAGGACGATAGCCGGCCTGCTCAAGGATCAACCGAAAAAGGGCATTATCGATTTCAACGGCCGTCAGATCCAAAGGCTTACACCGGAGAAAATCTCTTCCCTGGGGATCGTCTATGTCCCGGAGGATCGGGGCCTTTTCAGGGAGCTGACGGTAAAGGAAAACCTTGATCTCGGCTGCTGGGGAAGGAGAGACGATAGAATAAAAGCGGACCTTGATTATGTTTATGATCTCTTCCCGATCCTGAAGGAAAGAGAAGCCCAGCAGGCCGAAACCCTCTCCGGCGGCGAGCAGCAGATGCTGGCTATCGGGAGGGCCTTTTTACGCAATCCGAAGCTTCTGATGCTCGATGAACCGTCGCTGGGGCTGGCCCCACTCATCGCCCGCAACGTGTTCGACGCGTTAATCAAAATCAGCGGACTGGGCACAACGATACTACTCGTCGAACAAAATGCGAAGCTTGCACTCAAAATCGCAAATTACGGTTATATACTCGAGGCAGGAAGAATCGTCCTGCAGGGAACAGCCAGTGAATTGATGGAAAATCGAGACGTCCAGGAGCTCTATCTCGGCGTGGGCGGGGAGAACATATCGCCCAAGGGCTGGCGGTTGTACAAGAAAAGGAGAAGCTGGTAATGAGGGCGCCCAATTTCCCGACGATCTTTTTTGCCCAGGCAGAACATTACAAGGACCGGGTTGCTCTGCGAAACAAGGACTTTGGCATCTGGCGGCGAATAACCTGGAGCCAGTACGCCTCCGAGGTGCGTATCGCGGCGGGAGCGCTTCTGTCCCTCGGCGTCAAACACGGCGATCGAATCGCGATTCTCGGAGAAAACCGTCCCGAGTGGCTGATCTGCGATCTGGCCGTCATGACGATCGGCGCCGTCACGTGCGGCATTTACACAACCTCCGCTCCGGAAGAAATCGCCTATATTGTCGGCCATTCCGAAACGAAGGTCATCTTCATCGAAAACGAGGAGCAGGTTGATAAGATACTGCAGATCATCCCCGATGTGCAACTCGAGAAGGTCATTGTCTGGGACAAAAAAGGGCTCTGGGGATTTACATATGAAAACATCATGTTCTACCCCGATTTTCTCGAACAGGGAAAACAATGGCTGAATAAAAATCCGGATTCTGTAGAAGAACGGCTCAAACAGGTCGGGCCGGACGACATTGCGATGATTATCTACACGTCAGGAACAACCGGCCGTCCGAAGGGCGCGATGATTTCGCACGGCAACATTATCTCGCTGACGGAGTCGTTTGTCGAAATCAGCCCGGCGTATGAAACGGACGAAGTCGTTTCGTACCTTCCCCTGTCCCATATCTACGAAAATATCATCTCGCTGTTTCAATCCGTCTGGGTTGGAGGAACCGTTAATTTTGCGGAAAGGCCCGACACGTTGCCGCAAAACCTCCGCGAGGTTTCCCCGACGATCTTCGCCAGCGTCCCGAGACTGTGGGAAAAATTTGCGTCGGCGATTGCGATCCGCATGTCGGATGCCCCGCCACTGAACAGGCTTGCCTATTTTATCAGCCTGAAAGTAGGGTTAAAATATATCAGGAGCAAGCAGAAGACCCCTGAGAGAATACTGTGGAGCCTTCTTTACTGGCCGCTCTATTTTCTTGTCCTTTACCATCTCAAGCGTCAGATGGGTTTCGAAAGGATTCGTCTTGCCGTCTGCGCTGCGGCCCCGGCTTCGAAAGAGCTCTTTGAATTTTACAACGCGCTCGGTGTCCCGCTGCGCGAGGGCTACGGCCAGACCGAGTCGACAGGAGTCATTGCGATGCAGAGACTTGACAGGCCGCGATGGGGCTACGTCGGCGAGCCGATACCGAACCTTGAGCTCAGGATTGCCGATGACGGTGAAATCATCGTCAAGGGCCCCGGTGTATTCAAGGGCTACTTCAAGGAACCAGAGCTCACCGCCCAGACCGTGCAGGACGGCTGGCTTTACACCGGGGATGTCGGCGCGCTCGAGGATGGATTCCTGAAAATCATAGACCGGAAAAAAGATATCATCATCACCGCCGGAGGAAAGAATATAACACCGTCCTTCATCGAGAATAAATTAAAATTCAGCCCCTATATTCAAGATGCGGTCGTCATCGGAGAGGGGAAGAAATACCTGGTTGCCCTGATTTTGATCGATGAAGACAATGTTACGAAATATGCCCAGGATCACCGGATTCCGTTTACAACATTTGAAAGCCTGACAACCCGGCCCGAAATAAAAAAGCTCATCGAGGGTGAAATCTACAACGTCAACAAAACGCTGGCCCAGGTCGAAACAATAAAAAAGTTTGCGCTCCTTCCCCGCAGGTTCTATGAGGAGGATGGAGACGTCACCCCGACAAAAAAGGTCAAACGCCGCTTTGTCGAAAAGCATTACGCGGAGCTCATACAATCGCTTTATAAATAAACCCGGCATTTTCGCCATGCCGTTACGAGGTTCGGCTGATGGATTTGATAGAAAGTTACAAAGAGGAATTACGGCTTATCAGGAAACCGTGGACGGGAGCGGGAATCGCTTTCATCGTCGTCGCGCTTGCGTTGCTTCCACTGATCAAAATAGACTTCCTTATCTATATGACAACCGTAGTCTTTATTTACGCGATCGGGATCCAGGGCCAGAACATTCTGATCGGCTACACCGGTCTGATATCGTTCGGCCAGGCGGGTTTTCTCGCTGTCGGCGCCTACACGTTCGGACACACCTATATGAACGGTTTTCCCCTCATCGCTTCGATCCTTGCTGCCGGATTTATCGCCGGTGTCTTCGGTGTGATTGTTGGGTTCCCGTCCCTTCGTTTGAAAGGTCCGTATCTGGCCATTGCGACGCTGGGCTTCGGAATCGCAATCTACCAGATACTTTTGAGCTCGGATGCGATTTCCGGCGGAAGGATGGGGTTTGTCGTCCGGAAATTTCCCGAGCTTTTCGGAATGAGCCAGACAACCAGCTTTTATTATTTTACGTATCTGCTCGCGATCATCTTTACGCTGATCTCTTATAATACGATTTCCTCCTACATCGGCAGGGCCTTTATTGCGATCCGCGACAACGACATATCCGCGGAGGCGATGGGCGTGAATCTCGCGCGATACAAACTCCTCTCCTTTTCCTTAAGCTCTTTCTACCTCGGCGTACAGGGTGCGCTTTTCGCAATGCTTGTCGGTTTTCTGGAACCGAACTTCTTTACATTCATGGAATCGATCAATATTTTCGTCGGCGTTATCATAGGCGGGCTGGCCTCGGTAGGGGGCTCCATCATGGGAGCGGCCTTTATTATTCTCGTCCCTCAATTTGTCGGAGGAATGAAGGAGTTTGTCCCGGTGATTTTTGGGGTGACCGTTTTGGTCATCCTTATTTTTGAACCACAGGGGATTGCGGGGCGCTGGCTGAAAATCCGGCTTTTTTTCCGGAACTGGCCGTTTAGATGATCCATCGATTAACCGCAGGAGAGCTTTGAAAAACAGCCAGAGAGACCTTTGAAAAATGCTGCCTGAAGCGCAAATTTATTGATTTTTCGGGGTACCCCGCCGTCGCAGCAAGGCTTTAAAGGCGTTAAAAACGCA
>DYLD01000114.1 GCA_020722315.1 Syntrophus aciditrophicus | reverse complement strand
AGCGCGAAGGCGGCGTTTTGCAAAGGTCTCGAGTTTTTAAAAACCACGGGAAAATGTCGCCTGAAGTGCGGCTTTAAAAGCGGTATTTTCAAAACCCTCGATTTTTCGGCATGTCCGGAATAAAAAACCAGGAGGATTAAAAGATGATCGGAATAACTTCCTACGGCGCATACATCCCCCGTTTGCGGCTCAATCGGATGTCTGTCTACCAGGCAATGGGCTGGTTTGCCCCGGCAACTCTCGCGATCGCGCAGGGGGAGCGCTCCGTATGCAACCATGACGAAGATTCACTGACGATGGCGGTGGCGGCCTCCCGCGATTGCCTGATCGGCAGCGACAAGAAAGCAATAGACGGGGCGTATCTCTGCTCAACGACACTTCCATTCGCCGACCGCCAGAACGCCGGCATTCTAACAACGGCGCTCAACCTTCGTGAAGACATTATTACCGCCGATTTTACGTCCTCGCTGCGGGCCGGTACAACGGGCCTGCTGACGGCCCTCGAGGTCGCGGCCGGGGGAACCCGCCGGAACATCCTTGTCGCCGCGACGGACAAGAGAGAGACAAGGCCCGGATCGTTTTACGAGATGTGGTTCGGAGACGGCGCGGCGGCCTTCCTCGTCGGAAACCAAAACATTATCGCCGAGTTCATCGGATCGTATACCGTCTCGTATGATTTCGTCGATCATTACCGGAGTGCGGGGAGAAGGTTCGACTACACCTGGGAGGAACGCTGGCTCAGGGAAGAAGGCTATTCGAAGTTGATACCGGAAGCGGTCAACGGCCTGATGAAAAAATTGGAAATCACGATGGATGACGTCCAAAAACTCGTCTTTCCGTGTATCTTCAAGAATGAACATGCGGCGATAGCAAAAAAAATGGGTGCAACGCGCCAACAAATCGTCGATCAGATGCATGAAGTCTGCGGCGAAACCGGCGCCGCGCATCCTCTTTTGATGATGGTCTCCGCTCTGGAGGGCGCAAAGCCCGGCGACGGCATCCTTGTCGTCGGGTTCGGCCAGGGGGCCGATGCGCTCTATTTCAGGGTGACCGAGAATATCACGAAGCTTGCCCCGCGCGCAGGGGTGAAAGGCTCGCTGGAAAATAGAAAGGAAATTGACAATTACCTCAAGTTTCTCGAATTCAGGGAGCTCATCGAACCAGAAATGGGGATCCGTGCCGAGGTGACCGCCCAGACGACAATGACGACGCTCTGGAGAAACCACAAGATGCTGACCGGCCTGATCGGCGGCAAATGCCGCGATTGCGGGACGATTCAATTTCCAAAGCAGGATATCTGCGTCAACCCCGCCTGCGGCCATGTCAACAGCCAGGACGACTATGAGTTCGCCGATCGGCCCGCACGGATCAAGAGCTTCACCGGAGATCTGCTGACCGTTTCGGTCGATCCGCCGGCGATTTACGGCATGGTGCAGTTCGACGAGGGCGGGCGCTTCATGCCCGATTTCACCGACTGCGAACTGGGCGAGCTCCGCGTCGGGATGCCGGTGAAAATGGTTTTCCGCAGGAGAATGACCGATCGCCAGAGGGGGTTCTTTCCGTATTTCTGGAAGGCCGTCCCGCTCAGAGGGGCCGAGGCTGCCCCGGTGATCCGTTTTGACGGAAAGGTCGCCGTCGTTACCGGCGCCGGCGGAGGTCTCGGAAGGTGCTACGCCGTCGAGCTGGCCAAACGCGGGGCGAAGGTTGTCGTCAATGACTTTGGCGGTTCGCGGGACGGGTCATCAGAGGGCTCGCCTTCGGCCGCCGATCTGGTTGTAAACGAGATCCGCTCGTTCGGCGGCGAGGCCGTCGCGAACTACGACAGCGTCACGACACCCGACGGGGGCGAGCGCATCGTAAAGACGGCTGTGGAAACCTTCGGCAGACTGGACATCCTGATCAATAACGCGGGCATACTCCGCGATAGAAGTTTTGTCAAAATGGACCCGGAAAACTGGCAGCCCGTCATCGCGGTCCATCTGAACGGCGCCTATAACGTCACCCGTCCAGCATTTATAAGGATGAAGGAACAGGGCTACGGGAGAATCGTCATGACGACATCGGCGGCCGGCCTTTACGGCAACTTCGGACAGACGAATTACAGCTCCGCGAAGATGGGGCTTATCGGGTTGATGAACGCCCTCAAGCTGGAGGGGGCAAAGTACAACATCAGCGTCAACGCGGTAGCACCTGTCGCGGCCTCCCGTTTGACCGCGGACGTTATGCCGCCGGATATGGCCGGGCAGTTGCTTCCGGACTATGTCTCCGGGGTCGTTTTGTATTTGTGTTCGGACGATTGCAACAAGAGCGGCTTGATCTTCAATGTTGGCGGCGGGTATGCCAACCGCGCGGCGATCATGACCGGCACGGGCGCGAGGCTGAGCGACGGCGAAACAATCCCGACGCCGGAGGATATCCGCGACAACTGGGAGAAGATAAACAGCCTGGAAAACGCCCGTGAGATATCGGACGCCGCCTCGGCGATCATGTCGTTTGTTGCACCGCCTTCGCCGGAACCCGCTGCACCCGCGGGCACGCCAGCAGGCGACGTAAGGTCGGTTTTCGCCAGGATGCCTGAGGTGTTTGACGCCACCGCGGCGGCCGGAAAGGATATCGTTTTTCAGTTTTCGATTTCAGGGGTGGGAGGAGGAACCTGGACGGTTACGATCAAAGACCAGGCCTGCCGTATCGAAGAAGGAACGGCGGAAAAGCCGACCACGACGATCATCATGGCCGATGAGGATTTTATCCGCCTAATCAACGGAGAGCTGGACAGTATGAAGGCCTATACCTCGGGCAAATTACGAATCGAGGGGGATCTGATGAAATCGCAGTTGATAGCAAAACTCTTTAAATTCAAAGGGTGAGGCCTTTGCAAAACGCTGCCTTTCGCGCTGATCTGATCTTTTTCGGCCCCGAAAAATCAATAAATTTGCGCTTCAGGCAGCAATTTTTAAAGGTCTCAGGGTAGAAGCCGGCAAGAAACGTCGCCCCCGGTCGAAAAAGATTTCATCAGCAAAAAGGGCGCCGTATTTGAAAAAATCCGGCAGGGCTCCAACAGGGTCGAGCGAAGAGACAAACAATGACAGTTAGGGAGGAAACACAATGGCTTCGGGAATAAAGGACAAGGTCGCAATCCTCGGCATGGGGTGCACCCGTTTCGGGGAACGCTGGGATGTAGGCGCCGAGCAGCTGATGGTCGAAGCCTTCGAAGAATGCATCATGGATGCGGGAATTGAAAAAAACCAGATTCAGGCGGCCTGGTTCGGAAGCAGCCTCGTCGAGGTCGGCGTCGGTAAATCGGCGATTCCGCTTTCGATGACGCTGCGGTTGCCCAACATTCCGGTGACACGAACGGAAAACTACTGCGCCACGGCCACAGAGGCGTTCCGCGGCGCCGTCTATGCGGTCGCATCGGGGGCTTATGATATCTGCCTCGCGCTCGGGGTCGAAAAACTCAAGGACACCGGCTACGGCGGTTTGCCGAGTTTCGCGAAGGAAGGAACGCTGGCGTCGCTATGGATGCCTAATCTGACTGCACCCGGTTGTTTTGCGCAGCTTGCGGTCGCCTACGGCGCGAAATACCACGTCCCCGACGACGAGCTCAAGCGGGCGATGGCGCACGTCTCGATGAAAAGCCACGCGAACGGAGTCCTGAATCCGAAGGCCCATCTCCGGAAGGCTGTCTCGATGGATGAGATCATCGCCGCTCCGATCATCGCCTATCCCCTCGGTCTGTACGACTGCTGCGGGGTCAGCGACGGCGCCGCGTGCGCGATCGTGACGACGCCGGAAATAGCCCGCTCGCTTGGAAAAACCGATATCGTCTCCGTCAAGGCCCTCCAGCTTGCGCTGTCCAACGGATACGAGAGCGCGTTCAACGAATGGGACGGGGAACATTTCGTAACCACGGACAAATGCAGCACGATGGCGTATGAGGAGGCCGGAATCAAAAACCCTCGCGAAGAGATCAGCATGATGGAGCTGCATGACTGCTTTTCGATAACCGAGCTGGTCACGTACGAAGACCTCCATATCTCCGAAAGGGGACATGCCTGGCGGGACACCCTTGACGGGTTTTACGACCGCGACGGAAAGCTTCCCGCCCAGATCGACGGAGGGCTCAAGTGTTTCGGCCACCCGATCGGCGCATCCGGGCTGAGGATGATCTACGAAATGTATTTGCAACTTCTCGGCCGCGCCGGCGAGCGGCAGCTTCCGAACCCGCGCTACGGTCTGACGCATAACCTCGGGGGGCTCCCGTTCCAGAATGTTTGCGCGATTTCGATCGTCGGCCGCTATGGAGAATAGGGTTGTCTTTGCCTCAGGGAGTTGGGAAAGAGCTTTGAGAATTGTCACGCTGGCGCCGATGAAATCTTTTTCGATCATCGGAGACCTTTGCAAAACGCCGCCTTTCTCGCTCATAAATCTTTTTCGACCCCGCGGCGTCTCTAAAAAAGGCTCTGCAGGCTAAACGCTCTGGGAACGCTTTGCGTTATTAACGCCTTTAGAGCCTTGGCTTTGACGGCGTGGTACCTAAGAAAAATCAATAAATTTGCGCTTCAGGCACCATTTTTCAAAGGTCTCCACGGGTTTTTGAGATTTGGCGGATTGTTAACAGGCAGGAGAATAAGATGGATATACTCAACTATACCGAGGAACACAGAATTTTCAGGGATTCGCTGCGCCGTTTCCTGGAAAAGGAGATCATTCCCCATGTCGAGGAATGGGAGGAGGCGGGAATCGTCCCGAAAGAGGCCTGGAAGAAAATGGGCAAGCAGGGTTTTCTCGCGATGGGCGTCGCCGAGAAGTACGGGGGGCTGGGCGCGGACTTTCTGTATTCCGTCATTGTGACGGAAGAAATGGCCCGGACTAACCATTCGGGCCTTGCCGCTCCGCTGCACAGCGACATTGTTGTTCCGTACATAGAATCTTTCGCGTCCGAGGAACAGAAACAAAGGTATCTGCCGGGCTGTGTCTCCGGGGACATTATCACGGCCGTCGCGATGACCGAGCCGAATGCGGGAAGCGACCTGGCCGGGATTAAAACCACTGCACTGGAAAAAGGGGATGAAATCATCCTGAACGGTCAGAAGACGTTTATCAGCAATGCGATCAATTCCGATCTCGTTGTGCTCGCCGCACGGGACCCGAACACGCAGGATCCCCACAGGGCGGTGGATCTCTTCCTTGTCGAGGCGGGCACGCCCGGCTTTGAAAAGGGAAAGCAGATAAAAAAGATCGGCTGGCACAGCCAGGACACCGGAGAGCTCTATTTCAACGACTGTCATATTCCCGCCGCGAACCGCTTAGGCGAAAAGGGCTCCGGCTTTCTCAAGATGATGCAGAAACTCCAGCAGGAGCGTCTGGTCTGCGCGATTATGGCCGTCGCCGGCGCGGAATACATGCTCGAACTGACGATAAAGTACTGTAAGGAACGAACCGCCTTCGGAAGACCGATCTCCAAATTCCAGCATACGCAGTTCGAGATCGTCGAGATGGCCACCGAGGTCAGGCTGGGAAGAACCTTCGTTGACAAGCTGATCGCCGATCATATGGAGAAAAAGGATATCGTCGTCGATGTCTCGATGGCCAAATACTGGACGACCGAGATGGCGTTTCGGGTTGCCGACCGGGCGATGCAGCTTTTCGGGGGCTACGGCTACTGCGAGGAGTACCCGATCGCACGCCTGTGGCGGGATAGCAGGGTTGCGAGAATTTTTGCCGGGACAAACGAGATCATGAAGGTCATCGCGTCGCGTTTCATGGGATTGTAGAGAGGTAAAAAATGTCAGGACCACTAAAAGGCTTGAGAGTTCTCGATTTTACAACGCTTCTTCCCGGGCCGTACGCAACGATGATGCTTGCCGATCTTGGCGCGGACGTATTGCGGATCGTCTCCGGGTCAAGACCGGATCTGACGGCATTCTGGCCGCCGTTTATCCCGGGAACGAAAATTTCCTCCGCGTCGGCGACGCTCGGACGGGGAAAGCATTCGCTGACACTGAATTTGAAGGATCAACGGGCCGTCGAGATTGTAAAAAAACTCGTCCTTACTTATGATATTTTGATAGAGCAGTTCCGTCCCGGCGTTATGGAAAGGCTCGGGCTTGATTATGAAACGCTTCGGCGGGTCAATCCGGCGCTGATCTACTGTTCGCTCACCGGATACGGCCAGACCGGCCCGATGAAAGGCCGTGCGGGGCACGATATCAACTATCTCTCCCGCGCCGGCGTGATGTCTTACTCGGGCAGCAAAAAAACGGGGCCAATACTTACCGGGATGCAGATTGCGGATGTTGCGGCCGGCTCATGCAATTCGGTTATCGGCATTCTTGCCGCGGTCGTCCACAGACAAAACACAAACGAAGGGCAGCATATCGACGTCTCGATGACCGACGGCGTTATTGCCTTCAACACGTTTGCCGGAGCGGCCTTTTTGACCGATAACAGGGAACCTGGTTACGAAACGGAACTTCTCAACGGGGGCTCCCTTTATGATTTTTACGAAACGAAGGATCATAGGTATATATCATTCGGTGGCCTGGAACCGCAGTTCTTTTCGGCGTTCTGCAACGTCATCGGGCGCCCGGATCTGATTGCCGGCGGGATAGCGCCTCCAAACCTGGACCGGATCAAAAACGAGGTAAGGGCTATCATCAAATCCAAGACCCGCGATGAATGGGTCGCCCTTTTTTCCGGCGTTGATGCCTGCGTCGAGCCCGTTTACTCCCTTGAAGAGGCGCTGAGCGACCCCCAGACCCTGGCAAGAGAGATGGTCATTGAAACAACGCTTCCCGGAGGAAAAAAGGTCAGGCAGATCGGCCATCCGATTCGCTACTCGGCGACTCCGCCGGAGTATGGTCTTTCCGGTTTCGCCCCGGGGGCTGATACAAAAGCGGTGCTCCAGAACCTCGGCTACAGCGAAGCCCAGATAGAGGAATTTGAAAAAACCGGCCTTTTCAACTGACAATACAAGGAGTCTGTCATGGAAAACAACTTCAGAATTGAAAGAGAAGACGGCATCGCCTGGCTTATACTGAACCGGCCTGAACAGCGCAACACGATGACCTGGGACTTCTTTTCGGATCTTCAGGAAAACTTCACACTGTTCGATGCGGACGCCAAAGTCAGGGCGGTTGTGATTCGAGCCGAGGGAAAGATGTTCACGGCGGGGCTCGATCTTCAGGGCGCCGCTTCGCTTATCGGCGACAATTCCGCTTCTTCACGGGAACAGATGCGCAAGTTTATCCTGCATCTTCAGGACGGCATAAGCGCCCTCGAACGCTGCCGGAAGCCCGTCATAGCCGCTGTGCATGGCTGGTGCATAGGCGGCGGTGTCGATTTGGTTACCGCCTGCGATATCCGCATCGCAACAGCCGATGCGCGGTTCTCCGTCCGCGAAACAAGAATAGGCATCATAGCCGACCTCGGGACGCTGCAGCGGTTGCCGACAATCATCGGCCACGGCTGGAGCAGGGAGCTTGCGCTGACCGGCCGCGATTTCAGCGCCGACGAGGCCCTGAAAATGGGTTTTATCACGCATATTTGTGTCGATCGCGAAGAACTCTACAAAAAGGCAGGTGAATTTGCCCGGGAGATCGCCGCCCTGCCCCCGCTTGCAGTGCAGGGGACAAAAGATGTCCTGCTAAATGCACGTGATCAGGGTATTTATCCGGGACTCAAATACGTCGCGCAGAAGAACTCCGCCCTGATCCCCAACGATGACATGCTCGAGGCGATCGCGGCTTTCATGGAAAAAAGAACTCCCCGTTTCACCGGCCATTGAGAGACCTTTGCAAAACGCCGCCTTCGCGCTCATAAACCTTTTTCGACCCCG
>DYLD01000113.1 GCA_020722315.1 Syntrophus aciditrophicus | reverse complement strand
AATGGTGCCTGAAGCGCAAATTTATTGATTTTTCTTAGGTACCCCGCCGTCAAAGCCAAGGCTTTAAAGGCGTTAAAAACGCGAACGATCCCAGAGCGTTTAGCCTTTGAAGCCGCCGCGAGACACCTGCGGGGTCGAAAAAGGTCCGATCAGCGCGAGGCGGCGTTTTGCAAGGGTCTAGATGACCAGCAAGGAGGGAAAACCGGCGTGACATTCTCTCCACCGGGATTGAACACAACGCGGACAGAAGAATAGAAAAAGACGTCTAGGTGGGCACTCAGGTGCCTTTTTCTTTCGGTGATTTGCTTGGACAGAATTTTTAACTCAGAGGGGATAGAGAAATGGCTAAATGGAATCCGCACAGGAGGGTTTTGGACCACGAGCATACGAGTTTTTGGAAGTTTGATTTGAAAGACGTCGCGGAACCAAACCTTCAGAAGGATGTCTTTCCGTACAGCGAAGCACCCAGAATAGATTTCGATCATAAAATCCTTTCGTTAGACCCTGCGGAGGACATCTTCATTACCGATACGACGTTTCGCGACGGCCAGCAGGCGAGACCTCCCTATACGGTAAAGCAGATTGTCGACCTCTATACCCTGCTGAGCAGACTCGGTGGTCCAAACGGGGTTGTCCGCCAGTCCGAGTTCTTCCTTTACAGCAGCAAAGATCGGGAGGCGGTGGAAAAATGCCAGGCCCTCGGCTTCAGGTTTCCCGAGATCACCGGCTGGATCAGGGCCGCGGCGGAGGATGTTAAGCTTGTCAAGGAAGCCGGCCTATCAGAAACAGGGATACTGACTTCTGTGTCCGATTATCATATTTTTCTTAAACTCAACAAAAACAGGCGTCAGGCGATGGACGACTATCTGGGTGTCGTTAAAGCCATCCTCGCCGAGGGAATCAGACCCCGCTGCCATTTTGAAGATATAACACGGGCTGACATTTACGGCTTTGCCATTCCATTTGCGATAGAGCTGATGAAATTGAGGGAGGAAAGCGGCATTGATATCAAGATCCGCCTTGCCGACACGATGGGATACGGAGTTCCTTATCCGGGGGCCTCATTGCCGCGCAGTGTTGACAAACTCGTCCGTGCGTTTATTGATGATGCCGGGGTTCCGGGATCTCTTCTCGAATGGCACGGCCACAACGATTTCCATAAGGCCTTGATCAACGCCTCTCATGCCTGGCTTTATGGGTGCAGCGCTGCTAACGCAACGCTCTTGGGCATGGGCGAAAGAACAGGCAACTCCCCGCTGGAAGGGCTGATCATTGAATACATATCTCTCCGGGGCGATTCCAACGGGATAGACACGACCGTAATTACGGATATTGCAGAGTATTTTGAGAAGGAAATCGGGGTCCGGATACCGCCGAATTATCCGTTTGTCGGTTCGGATTTCAATGTGACAAGGGCGGGGGTTCACATCGATGGCTTGATCAAAAACGAGGAGATTTACAACATTTTCGACACGCGGAAATTGCTGAAACGTCCGGTCGTTCCGTTTGTAACCGACAAATCAGGCAAGGCGGGCATTGCGTTTTGGATCAACACCCATTTTAATTTGTCCGGTGATAATGCGATCGATAAAAGGCATCCGGGCGTTGCCCGGATCCATAAATGGGTGACGGAAGAATACGAGGCCGGTCGCGTAACAAGCATTTCCAACGAAGAACTGATCAAGAGGGTGCAGAAATACATCCCCGAGCTTTTCATGTCCGAGCTTGAAAAGATCAAATTCATGGCATCCCAGGCGGCTGTCAGGGTTGTCAATCAGATTATCGAGCAGCCCGACATGAAAACGATGAATCCCGCTCTTCAGGAGCCGATCATGCAGCGGTTTATCGACGAGAATCCCTCGATCCAGTTTGCCTACGTCGTGGACATGAACGGGCGCAAGACGACAAAGAATATTACCAACATAGCCGATCGCCCCAAGTACGAGAATTACGGGGTCGGCACGGATCAGTCCGATCGGGAGTGGTTCATCAGACCCATACAGACCGGAAAAATCCATGTCACGAATTTCTATATATCCAAGATGACAGGGGCCCTCTGCATCACGGTGTCCTCTCCGATCGTGGATGAAAAAGACGAGATGGTCGGCGTGTTCGGGGTTGATATCAAATTCGAAGACTGGGTGAAGAGGGTTGAAGATATCGCCGAGGCAACTCAGATCGCGTTGCGGGAGGAATACGAGGCAAAGGCCAAATCAGACCGCTGGCTTTAGTATAGATCGCAGGCTTGCCAGCGTTCGTAGGGAAGCTCCCCGGAGCTTCTTGCATAAGACGCCAGTTCCAGGATGAAACGGGACGGACTGAGCGACAGGTTTCCCATTCCCCGCGCATAGTCTCTCAGCGGATAACAGAGATATAGTTGATCTTTCGCGCGCGTCGCCGCCACATAAAAAAGACGCCGTTCTTCTTCCTCGCCCCCCTCTTTCACGGCGCGCGCCAGCGGCATCATCCCTTCGCTGCACCAGATCATCATTACAATCTGCCATTCCAACCCCTTCGCCTGATGAATCGAAGAGAGCACAACATGCTCCCGGTTTTCGTCGGTTTCGACGGTTTCATCGTTGACGCTTGCCAAGAGCGCAAGCTCGCTGAGGAAATCCTCAAGGGATGAGAAACTCGACGAGAAATTCATGAACTGGATTAAATCCTCTTCACGGGCCGAGGCGTCTGTATGGCTTTCCCTGAGAAGATCAACATACCCGTTTTGCATGATCGCCTCGATGACAAGATTTGGACTCGTGGAGCCAATTCGACTGACGGCGCGAAATGTTTCCTGAAAACGGCCGAGCCCGTTCGTTGCCGACCGCGACGCGGTTTTTCTGAAATCTTCTGTAAAAACCGATGCGTATGGATCATCCTGGGCCGCGAGAAATCGCCACAGTTTTTCCGCCGTCGCCGGACCTATCTTTTCGTAGAGTCCGAGCGCCCTCTTCCATGCGAGTTCATCCTTCGGATTAACCAGTATCCGCAAAAAGGCCGTAACATCTTTGATGTGGCTCTGTTCAAAAAAGCGTATCCCTGAACGAATTTCGAACGGGATTCCCCGTCTGGTCAGCTCCATCTGCACCTCCATCGAATGGAAGTGTGCCCGGTAGAGTACCGCTATTTCTCCGAGCGGAACCCCGCTTCTGTTGATTTCCAGAATCCGCTGCGCGACGAAATCGGCCTGCTCAAGGACATCTCTTGTCGAAACAAGAACGGGACGCACTCCCCTGTCGCGCACCGCCCGGAGCGTTTTTTGGAACTGGTTTTCATTCTTATTGATGCTCAAATTGGCAAGATGCAGTATCTCCGGCGTGCTTCGGTAGTTGGTTTCGAGCTTGAAGATCCGGCAGTCGGGGTATAATTCGGGGAAGTTCATGATGTTTTCATAATTCGCGCCCCTGAACGAATAGATGCTCTGCGAATCGTCACCGACAACCATGAGATTCCTGTGGCCGATCGCCAGCATATTGACAATTTCGGCCTGGAGGCGGTTGGTGTCCTGATACTCGTCCACGAGGATATGGAGGAAAAGCTCCGCGTAATGATCTCTGACGTCCGGAAAACGGAGAAGAACCTCCCGCCAGAAAAACAGCAGATCGTCGAAATCCATCATGTTTAGTGACAGTTTCCTTTTTTTGTATTCGGACGCGATGGCGGTAATTGGCTCGAGATAATTGATAAAGTAGTCATAGCGGTTCTCGATGATGTCCTCCAGCGATATTTCGGTATTGACGGACAGGCTGATGATGTTTCCGATCACGTCGGCCTTGGGGAATTTTCCTCCCTTCACGTCGATTTTCATTTCTTTCATGCAGGTGTTGATAAGCTGGCGCGAATCTTCGCTGTCGATAATCGAAAAGTTCGGGGCGAAGCCCAAACGCCGGGCATGCATACGAAGGGTTTTGTGTGCGCAGTGATGGAATGTACCGCCCCAGATCCCGTTTATTTGACGGCCGATCAGGTTTTCGACGCGCGATAGCATCGTATGGGCGGCTTTATTCGTAAATGTTGCCAGTAGCAGTCGTTCCGGGGGGATACCCTTTTCGACAAGGCGGGCGACGCGATACGTCAGAGTCCTCGTTTTGCCGCTTCCGGCGCCGGCAATAACCAGTATCGGTCCCCCCTCTTCGAGAACAACTTTACGCTGTTCGTTGTTGAGATCCCTTTGATAATCGATCATTGTTGATTTACCCGCGGCGCAAATCCTATCTCCGACGCATAGCTGAACTGCCGGCGCCACGGGATAAACGGATGAGCGTTGTCAAATTTATCGGCCCCGACGGTTTTTATCGACTCCTCGTCGACCGCGACGGGATGATACCCGCCGATGAATCCGAAGTCCTCGGCGATTTTGGGATGATTGCCCGGCACGCAATCGCACTCGGTCACAACCTGGATCAGCGCATTGATGAAGATTGCATTCGATGCGATGATTTTCCAGATCGATGCCGCCGTTTCGACGAGCTTTTCCTGAAACACGGAGATATCCGTTTCCCAGAAAATCTTAAGAGCGGATTGCGGACAAAGCGCAATGCACTGCGCGCAACCAATGCATTTTTCGAGATCGTAAACGGGATACCCCTCTTCGGGCAATGTCGCGGCACCCACAGGACAAACCTCCTTGCAGACGCCGCAGCGGATGCATTTATCCGGTATCAAAACGGGATACGCATCCGCGTGCATTCTCTGCTTCTGTGCGCGTGACGCCATGCCCATCGACATATTTTTTATCGCCCCGCCGAACGAGGCCTCCATGTGTCCCTTGAAGTGTGAAAGAAACACAAACCCGTCTGTTTTCGGAATGATCCCTGCGACCTGGACCGTATCGAAGTGTCTGCGAATGCCCGGAATATCGATGACGTCCCGTCCGTCCATGCCGTCGCCGATCAAAACCGGACAGCCGAGATACTCCTCTGTAAAGCCATGCTCGGCTGCGGTCTTGAGACTTTCAGCCGCTTCCCTTCTTCCTCCCGAATAGAGAACGGTTGTATCAAAGACAAAAGGCCTCATTCCGGCATCTTTTAACCATGCCGCTATTTGGCGTGCATACATCGGGTGAAGAAAATTTTTATTCCCTCTCTCCCCCCAGTGAAGCTTGATTCCGATTCTATCGCCAGGCCTAAAAGGTTTACCGAGAATATTCAAAAGGTTACGAAGAGATTCTAGTGTAGTTCCTTCACTTTTGTAAATATCATTCATATCATTAGTTGTTCTTCGGTTTCGACCTCTGAGAGGTTTGCGCAACTGCTGAAAAATGCCGACTGAAGCGCGGTAGTAAGTGTATCAATTCTGTTCGATAATGTTTTTCCCGGCGGGCTGGAATTTCTCATGGTCTTTCCGCCTCGAGTAAGACCCTGTCAACCTTGTCGAGATCCCGCTTGTAATACCTCGACCCCAGATAAAAGAAGGTAAACGAAAGCAATGCGACGGCGCTTGCCGTCTCCAGAGCCCCCTTTATCCCGTAACCGTCGGAAAGTGCGCCTGTGACAACGGGGCCAAGGGAACTGCCGAGCAGGTTCTGAACAATCACGCAAAGGGCGTAAGAAACCGCCCTTAACCCGGGGTGAACGACATCCTGTGTGACGGCGATTGCGGACGATGCCCACGCAATCGAGGTGATACCGGCCAGCAGAAAAACGCAATACTGAAAAAGTCCCTGCGGTAGGAATTCAAATGCCGTGATAAATAACACCGTTGTAAGCAACGCGGAAATAGACGGCAGAAGAAGTCTGGCCTGGATCCTCTTTTTCATCCAGATGTCCGCAAGCCACCCTCCCAGTGGCGAGCCGATGATGCTTGTCAGCATAATTCCACTCGCCAGAAGGGTCGCCTTTTGCAGCGGGAACCCCTGTATCCGCTGGAAATAGGTCGGAAGAAACGTCGACATCGATATCGACGTGAACATCATTCCGGCAAACCCGATATAGGTCAACAGCAGCGACGGGGTGTGGGAAAATATTCTGATGATTTCCAGTTTCGTCATTTTCTTTTTGGGTTGTTGCTCTTTACCTGTGTTTTCTTGGCTTCTCTCCAAACCCACTGTCTTGTAGTCCCGCACGAAGAAAAACAGTACCGCAATCAGCAAACCCGGCAATGCGACAAGGCCGAAAACGTGCCGCCATCCCCAGTGAGATGCAATCAATCCGCCGATGACAATCCCTGCGGCCATACCGAGGGGGATCGACGCATTCCAGATACCTATCATAGAGGCACGTTTCTTCTCGGGATAGATCGCCGAGATCATCGCGGTGCCGCCGGGTGCATACCCGGCCTCTCCCAACCCGATAGCGGCGCGTGCGGCAAAGAGCTGTGTGAAATTTTTTGTTATTGCACAGGCCGCGGTTGCCAGGCTCCACAAAACGGCCATGAAGCCGATACTCTTTTTTCTGCTCCAGCGATCAATAAGGATCGAGACAGGAAACGAAAACAGGATAATCGCCCAGTAAACTGCGGAGACCATTGCGCCGCACTGGGCATCGGTCAGTCCCCATTCCTTTTTGAGAAAAGGAAAGACCGAAACAACGGCCATACGGTCGACATAGTCGAAGAAATACAGCAGCCACAACAGAAGGAAGATGTAATTTGTGTATGCCTTTGAAAACAGATAGCCTTCAGGAATTGTTTTATTCATCGATCCATCTCCTTAAAATTCATCCCCGATAGCGACCATGACCTTCACTGCTTTTCCTGATTGAATGCGCTCCCTGTACACGAAAGGCAACTCGTCAAGGGTAATCGTATCGGATATAATCGAGCGCGCATCCATCTTTTTTTCGGCCATCCATTGCAAACAAATCCTGTTTTCTTCATGCGTATTGGAATAAGAACCAGTAAAACGAATTTCCTTGAAATTCATGTTCAACGGTTGGGTTATCGTTATGCTTTTGAAAATGATGCTGATCATGCATACCGAACCGCCCTTTGCGGCAAGCTCCAGCGCAACTGAAATATTGTCCGGGACACCGGAGCACTCCAGAATCGTTTCAAATCCGATCCCCCCGGTCAATTCCCTTCCCCTGGTTATGACATTGTCCAATTGCGGATCAAGGAGAAAATCTGCCCCTAGTTTTTTGCCCAGCTCTCTTTTTTCTTTGACCGGTTCGGACAGCACAATGGGTTTATATCCGAGGATGCCGAGTATCTTTACCGCCGCGAGCCCGATAGCGCCCCCTCCGATAACAAGAACCGAGCCCTCCTTTGTTCCGGCCACTCTGATTCCGTGCAGTGCGGCCGCAAAAGGCTCCGCCAGTGCCGCGTTTTGCGAGTCAACGCCTGCCGGTACCTCGATCGCCATCTGCGGGTAGATTTTTATATATTCCGCAAAAGCCCCGGGCAAATCCCCTATGCCGATGGATCTTCTCGCTCCGCCGCATAGATGTGTCATACCCAGCAGGCATTCCCGGCACTTTCCGCAAAATGTCGGTCTGACAATAGTTTTCATACCTTCGTGAACTGTGGTTACATTTTTACCGGTTGCGACAACAACGCCGCTGGTTTCATGGCCGAGGATCGTACCGTCCGATAGAAACCCGCTTTCAATCAGCGAATGATCGGAACCGCAGAATCCGGTATCGGCAACCCTAACAATGACGGAATCGTCATCCACTTCGGGGGCAGGAATCTCTTCGAGAATTAACCCTGCCTTTTTTCTGTAAACAACAGCCTTCATGAGAGCCATCGCGAAGCCCTTTCGAGACCTTTGAAAAATGGCGCCTGAAGCGCAAATTCATTGATTTTTCTTAGGTACCCCGCCGTCTTGAGCAAGGCGGCGAAGCCGTTAAAAACGCAAAACATTAGAGAGCGTTTAGGCTTTGCCGCCGCAAGCGAGACGCTGCGGGGTCGAAAAAGA
>DYLD01000379.1 GCA_020722315.1 Syntrophus aciditrophicus | reverse complement strand
ACATCCGCGTCCGCGCCGCGCGGTCGGTGCAGAGGATGATTGAGATTGGGTAAAACCCATTGACGAACTCTTGCTGTATAATTCGATTATGGCAATTACAACGCAAGAAATATCGGTTGACACGACCCGATACCTCAATCGCCTGACCAGTCTGTGTAAAGAACATTATGGGAAAAGATTGATCTCGCTGGCCGTATTTGGATCGGTGGGACGCGGCACGGCACGCCCCGATTCGGATATTGATTTTCTCCTGGTCGTCAGGGATTTACCGATGGGACGCATGGCGCGCGTGAGGGAATTTTCCGCCGTTGAAACCGCGCTGGATATAAAAGGTCATCTCGAACTTTCGCCCGTTTTCAAAACCCCTGAAGAAATCGCAGAGGGCAGTCCGTTATTGTTGGATATGGTCGAAGACGCCCGCGTATTATTTGACCGCGAGGATTTCTTCAAGCGCGCCATGGAAAATTTGAAAGGACGATTACAACGATTGAACGCACGCCGCGTCTGGCAGGGAAACGCCTGGTATTGGGACTTAAAGCCCGACTACAAACAGGGCGAGGTATTCGAGATATGAAGAATCTGTCCCTGGCAAAAAGTTATTTGGGCAAAGCGCAAAAGCGGCTGAAAATCCTGAACATGTTGTTGGACGAGGATGATTATTCCGATGTGGTTCGGGAAGCGCAGGAAATCGTCGAACTCGCGCTGAAAGGGATGTTGCGGCAGATCGGTATCGAACCTCCCAAGTGGCATGACGTGGGACAGTTGATTTTGGAATACCGAGGGCGTTTTCCCGATGAAGTTTCAGCGCAAGCGGAAAAGTTGGCGGGAATTTCCGCCTGGCTGCGCAAGGAGCGCGAGTTTTCATTTTACGGCGATATTGATTTCATCCCGACAGAACAATACTCGAAAGACGACGCTCAACGCGCAATGGACGACGCAAAGTTTACCGTTCAAATGTCGGAACTGACAATCAAATAGCATTTGCCCAGAGCGGCCAACCCCGCGCTGAAGTTCAACCGCTACGTGATCGAAGTCCCCGAGGATCCGCGTCCGCGCGGCGCGGTCGGTGCAGAGGATGATTGAGATTGGGTAAAATGTAATGGGTCGCGGAAAGCGCAGATTGATGCGGACGAGCGCGGATATGGCTAATTTTCGTAGAAATTCAGGACGCGGACAAGCGCGGATTGACGCGGAAAACGCGGAGAAAATTAAAAAAATCTCCG
>DYLD01000378.1 GCA_020722315.1 Syntrophus aciditrophicus | reverse complement strand
ACACAATTTCAACACTCCATCCGCCTGGAGGTGAATAAATCCCTCAAGGCCGCATGAGTTAAGGGTATTCTCCTCTTAACCTTTCGATTTTGAGTTTAAACCGAGATTATGCGGCAGACTTGGCTGCCCCGGTCTCAAAATGGTCTTTGGAGCCCCTGTGACAGGGTAAGATCTCCCAAACGGTTATGTTCTCGAAGCCAATCCTTCTCGCAGGCGCTAAAAGAGCACAAATCGGGGCGCAAAATCAATTTTTTTTCTGATTTCGGGCATACCAATCCCCCGGCGACCAGATGCTCTCTGGCTGGTAATCCTAAGAGCCCCAGGCCAGCACCGCCCGGTAATGGTGCGCCAGGGGAAAGGCCGAGGCGATATGCACATACCAACGCCGGGCGTGGTAAGAAACCCTGGCCCCCACTTTGATCAGACGCTTGATCAGCCAGTCTATCGACCGCTTCACCTCTTCGCCCCAGACGTAAAATTGCCGGATCAGGTGCAGGAGGTTGTAGGCCAGGACCCCCATCTGCAGCCGGGCCTGGTTGGCCTCAAAACGTTGACAGCTGGTCTTGTCCCAGCGCAGGGTGTTCTTGCCCTCTTTGATCCGGTTTTCGATCTCGGCCCGGCCATTATAGACCTTGATCACCTTACCGGCAGGCAGCCTGGAGTTGGTGATCACAAAGCCGATCCTGGGGAACAGCTCGCCCCGGTGCCACTCGATCTTGGCCACCACCCGGCGGGGCCGGCTCCAACCCTTAGCTTGATAGTGCAGGTCAACGATCTTGACCTGAATGCCGCTTTTGGGCGGTCGGCCCACCGGTCGGTTCAGGTGAGGTTCCAAGAGGCGCATCAGGTTGGCATTGCTTGGCAATCTGATGAAATAAGTGATACGGTGCTCCTCGCAGTACTCGTAGGTCTCCGGGTTGGCAAAGGCAGCATCGGCACGCACCCAAAAAAGTTTGAACCAGGGGCGATAACGCTCCACCAGGGGAGTGATAAATGGAAGAGTGCCTTCGGCGGAATGGACGTTCCCCGGTCTCAGCTTGGCTCTCAGGCAATCCCCTTCGCTGGTAAAGCAAAAAAGCGGATGAAAACAGTTCTTGGCAAAATGGCCGTTGTAAGCCACCCCCTCCTGCTTGCCGTGGGCCGGGTCCTCGGTGGAATCCAGGTCGATGATCAGCCGCTTTTTATTCTTCCTCCTTAACAGGGTATCCGTGGACCGGGTCAGGG
>DYLD01000377.1 GCA_020722315.1 Syntrophus aciditrophicus | reverse complement strand
GCGTCACAACTGTTTATTTCCAAGGCCGCCGTTTCGAAGTTTGTCGCAAAGCTGGTGAGGATGGGCTATCTTGCAAAAAGCAGGCGGATCGACAACGACCGCGAGGTCATTTTCAACCTGACCCAAAAAGGTCAGGCCGCCGTCCGGGGTCATGAGTCGTTTGAGGCCGCGACCTTCGGCCCGCTTATCGAAATTGAATCGCAGCTTTCCGACAGCGATTATCAGGTCATTAGCGGGTATTTCGAAAAGGTCCGCAACGCCGTGAAGAAATAAATTTTTTTGCCGGTAGGGTTAACCAGGTTAACAAAAAAAGGAGGTTTTTTATGAAGGGGAAAACAACAGGAAATATCAAAAAAGTCCGAAAAATCATCGCAGGCCCGGCGGCGATCATTGCGGTCTGCATTTTTCTGACCGTCTGCGGGGCGGAGGCCCGGCAAACAAACGCGGGGCAAAACCTGACAGCGACAACCGGGACGCTGATCGCCGACGCCGCGACAAATGAAGAGAAGCTCGAAAGGCTTTTTTTGTATGTCCGCGATGAGATCGCGTTCAATTGGGCCTATCCGCAGGATATCCCGCCGGAGGATGTTCTGAAAAACGGTTTCGGTGTCTGCATGCAGAAAGCCAACCTGCTTTCCGCAATGGCGCGGCAGGCCGGATTTCAAACCCGCTTCCGGTTTATCTTAGTCCGCAAGCAGGCGCTGGAGGATTTTCTGCCCGCTTATGCCTATGAGCGCTGGTCCGATCCGTTTCCGCACACGGTCGTCGAAATTTACCATCAGGGAACGTGGCGTTCGTTTGACCCGTCCTTTGACACCGGGCTCTACAACATCTGCCTGGAGAAAAAGATAAACTTTGCCCGGTATCCAGAGATCGTTCAGGCTTACCGGGAGACCTTTTCGCCGGACGGCATGAAGGGGACACAGGAGTTCTGGCACGTCGCGGACCGGCCGTTCTTTTACGGAGAAACGCTGAAGCCGCTGATGGACTGGGAAGAGCAAAATGTCTTTTTTCTGAAGCGGTGGATGAAGCCGATCATCTTCCGTCATGCACGGGCGATCATGGACGATCTTCGGAAGTGAAGCCTTCAGGTACGGGCACCCCTGCAAGAAGACAGTGAATTGTCAAAAAACAACGCCCACTTCTCGGATCGTCAAATATTTGTATTGACACGGTATTGCATTTTGTTTATATCAAAATCGCATTTTGTTATAGACAAACCAGTT